>DATNIC010000069.1:0-11441 GCA_035604635.1 Binatia bacterium | reverse complement strand
GAGCCGTGCTGCGCCGGCCCCCATCGCTTCCGCAACACGTCGATCGCGTCGGCGCCGGCGAAGCGGAGCGCAATCTCGACCGCTTGATCGAATCCACGGGTCGCGACCCTGCGCCGCGTCGTCGTCACCGGGACGACCGATCCGTCGAACGGGAAGCGCGCGCGCAGCAGGCCCGCGAATGCGTCCGCGTAGGCCCGCTCACCGCCCTTGAATGCGACGATCGCGCGTCGCCACAGCCCCTCGTACGGGGCCAGCGCTCGAACCGTGAGGTCACCGAGATCGAGGTCTATGACCTCATCGGGTCCGGGCGCGCACGTATCACACAACGCGACGTCGGCGCCTCCGCAGCCGAGGCACGCGATCGGAAAGAGCCAGCGTCGTGCCAGGTCGAGCACACCATCCTTTCACGACGACACCTAGCCTAGACTAGCTTTGCGGTGCTCCCGTTTGCGACAATTTGCCCGATGACGCAGGAACGCGCAGGAACGTCGTAACCGACTCCGACGATCGCGTCGCGCACCTGCGCCCCCTCGCCGACCCGACACTCGTCCCAAAGCACGGACCCTTCGATGGTCACGCCGTCGCCGACGACGCTGCCGTCACCGATGACGCTCGGCCCGACGATGCGAGCACGTTTCCCGAGACGCACGCCCGAGCCGATGCGAACATCGCCTTCGATTCGCACGTCATCGCCCAAGAAGGCATCGGCCGCGATGCCGCGCGGACGCGCACCGCGCAGATGGACGACGCCGGAAAGCGCATCGCGCGTCGCGCGGAGATACTCGCTGGGCGTCCCGATATCGCACCAGTACGCCCCGGGCAGCGGCAAGCCGTAAAAGGCCTCATTGCGCGCCTGCAGCGAGGGAAACACGTCGCGCCCGAAATCGACGAACTCGTTTGAGGGGATGTGCGTGAAGATTTCCGGCTCGAAACAGTAGATCCCGGTGTTCACGAGATGTGAGAGTTCCGTCCCGGGCTCGGGCTTTTCTTGAAATTGAACGATGCGGCCTCGATCGTCGAGGATCACGACGCCGTACTGATCGACCTGTTCCATCTGGACCAACCCAATCGTCGCGATCGCTTCGCGTTTCCGATGGAAGGCAATGAGCGCGTCGAGGTTCGCGTCGGTAAGGTCGTCGCAACCGACGACGACGAACGTCTCATCGAAAAACGGCTCCGCCTTCTTCAAACCACCGGCGCTCCCACTGAGTTCTTCTTCGTGCACGTAGTGGAGCCGGACGCCGTACGCCGACCCGTCGCCGAAGTACGCGCGGATCGCGTCGGCCAGGTAGTGCACGTTTATCGCAACATCGACGATGCCGAAGCTGCGCAGATAGCGCAAGATATGCGCGGTGATCGGCTCACCCGCGAGTGGGACGAGCGGCTTGGGAACCTGATGGGTGAGCGGATACAAGCGGGTGCTCATCCCGCCGGCGAGGATCATCGCCTTCATATGGTGCGCTGCCTCCGACCAACCACCGCGCCGATGCTTTCCCCGAGGGCGAGGATTGCAAAGCGCGGCAGCGCCAGTTGCCTGCGCCAGCGACGCGGTTCGTGAATCAGACGATACAGCCATTCGATTCCGAGCCGGCGCCAAATACGCGGCGCCCGCGGGATCCCGCCGGAGAGCACATCGAACGTCCCGCCGACGCCGATCCCGACCAGCGCGCCCGAAGCGGCCAAATGCTCGCCCAGCCAGAGCTCTTGCTTCGGACTCCCCATCCCCACGCACAGGATCTGCGCGCCGCTTGACTTTAGCGCGGCCAGTATCGCCGATGTCTCATCGGCGCCGAAATAACCGTCGTGCCAGCCGACGATCCGCGCACCGGGATAGCGCTTCATCATCGCCTCGGCGGCGCGCTGCGCAACGCCCGGGGCGCCGCCAAGGAAGTACAGCGCTAGTTCGTGCGCGCCGGAGCGGTCCGCCAGCGCCTCGACGAGCTCGACGCCCGCAACGCGCTGACGTAACGGACCACGCCGCAAGCGCGACGCGCAGAGCAGGCCGATCGTATCGCAAAGCGAGAGCGCGGCGCCGTTGATCTGACGCCGAAAGGCTTCATTGCGCTGTGCCTCCATCACCATCTCGCTCCCGAGGGTGACCACCAGCGAGGGATGCGTCCCGTGCGCGAGTTCGATGATCCGCGCGACTGCCTCGTCGCGCTCGAGGCCGTCGACGCGACAGCCTAGGATTTCGATCGAGGTCACGAACGCGCGAGCGCAGCCTCAGTGGGGCGATACGGCGCGATCAGCGGCCGCAAGATCTCTTTCAGCGGCTCGGGCATTACGCCGAGCGGAGAGCGGCACGCTCCGACGTCGAAGCCGAACTCACCCATCGCCCACTTCACCGGGATCGGACTCGTCGTCGCGAACAGCGCGGAGAACAAGGGGCTCAGGTCACGGTGAATCTGCGCGGCGCTCTTGGGATCGCCGGCATCGTGCGCTTCCATCATCTTGCGCAACTGCGGACCGCAAACGTGTCCGGCAACGCTGATGACGCCCTCTCCGCCCAAAGCGAGAGACGGCAAGAACATATAATCGTCGCCCGACCAAAAACCGAAGCCGGTCTTGCGCTCGCGCAGGATCGCGGAGAACTGCGCGCAGTCACCGCTCGATTCTTTGACGCCGGCGATGTTGTCGAACTGACGCGCGAGCCCGAGCAAGGTGGCCGGTAGCATGTTGCTCCCGGTTCGGCTAGGGATATTGTAGATAATGATCGGCAAGTCGGTTGCTTCAGCGATCGCGCCGAAATGGCGGATCATCCCGTCTTGCGTCGGCTTGTTGTAGTAGGGGACGACCGCGAGGACGCCGTCGACTCCGCAGCGCTCCGCCTCACGCGTAAGCTCGATCGAGTGACGTGTGTTATTTCCGCCGGTCCCCGCAATCACCGTCGCGCGGTTTCCGACGCCTTCCTTGACTGCCGCAAAGAGCGCGAGCTTCTCCGCATCTTCGAGTGCCGGCGATTCGCCGGTCGTCCCGCAGACGATCAGGCCATCGTTCCCGCGGTCGACCAGCCACTGCGCGATCCGCACGGCCTCGGGGATATTCACGGCGCCCGTGCGATCGAAAGGCGTGATCATCGCCGTCATCAGTCGCCCGAACTGCTTACGTGGCAACCGCGCTCTCCTTTACAGGCGCTCCGGCCCAGCCTCCGCGCCCCCCAAGCGCAGCTTGGGGCCCCCGGGCCTCACGCACGCTCGCGATTCTAGGCACGGGTCGATTCCCCGAGGGCGTGCTCAACAACGTTTCTGCCCAACTTGAAGAAGTTGTGGATCGCCTGTTCTGCGCGGGTCGCTCCATCCTCGGGGACGAGCATGGAGATCGTGATGTTGCTGTCGGTCGAATGGATGATCTCGACGCCGGCTTCGGTGATCGCGCGGACGACCCGGTACATGACACCCGGCGTTCCGCGCATCCCGGCGCCGACGACTGAGATCTTCGCGCAATGCGGGCGGACCCGGACGGCGACGTTCAAGTCGGCGAGTTCGCGCTTCGCCGCCTCAACGTTGTCGCTGTCGCACACGAAAAAGACGCCGGCGTTGTTCACGTTGATCATGTCGATTGAGATCTCGTTTTCAGCCATCCGCTGGAAGATCTTCAGATCGACCTCGGCCCGCTCAGGCCCCGCTTCGCCTTGGATGATGCGGAAGAACGTAATGTCGCGCAAGACCGTCAAGCCCGTGACCGGGCGCTCGGCGTCGGCGTCGGCCGTATCGTCAATCGTCGTCCCGACGTTGCTGCGCAAGCCCTTGACGATGTACGGCGTGCTCCTCGACCGCGCGAGCTCGGCGGCCTTCGCGTGCATCACCTTCGCACCGTTACCGGCCAACTCGACCATCTCCGAATAGTGCACGCGGTCGATCGTGTGCGCTCCGGCGATCCGCTTCGGATCGGCCGTCATCACGCCGCTGACGTCGGTGTAGATCTCGACGGTTTCTGCGCCCAGTGCTTCGCCCACCGCGATCGCCGTCAAATCGCTCCCGCCGCGGCCGAGCGTCGAGATCGCACCGCTTTGCGTCACGCCTTGAAAGCCCGCGACGACCGGGATGATCCCCCGCTCGAGCGCGTCGACCAAGTTGTGCGGATCGACCGCGAGGATCTTGGCGTCGCCGTGCGTTTCGTCGGTGACGATCCCGGCCTGCGCTCCCGACATCGCCTGCGCCGGCGCGCCGAGCGAGGTCAAAAGCTCGGCAAACACGGAGCACGCAATCAGCTCGCCGCACGCGAGCATCAGATCGCGGTTTGGTCCATGAAGTACCGGGCCGAGCATCCCGAGCAGCGTGTCGGTCGCATAGGGGTCGGGCGCGCGTCCAAGCGCAGAGCACACGACCACCGGCGCATGCCCGGCGGCGCGAGTCTCCAGCACGCGCGATGCTGCGATCTCCCGCAGTTCCGGCGTCGCGAGCGAACTCCCACCGAATTTCTGAACGACCGTCTTCACGACGCGTGCGCCGCCGTTCGACCGACCATACCCTTCTCTATCAATAGTTCGAGGATCTGGACGCCGTTGGTCGCG
Source organism: Binatia bacterium (assembly GCA_035604635.1). GTDB lineage: Bacteria > Vulcanimicrobiota > Vulcanimicrobiia > Vulcanimicrobiales > Vulcanimicrobiaceae > DATNIC01. The sequence goes on along the minus strand of DATNIC010000069.1, from coordinate 6,928 downwards.
GCGCCCTTGCGGACTTGGTCGCCGACGATCCACATTTGGTAGTGACGCTTCGACTCGCTCTCGGGCCGCAAGCGGGCGACATGGACGAGGTCGGTCCCCTCGACGTCGCGCGGCGTCACGATGCCGCTGGGATGGAAAACGACGCCGGGCGCTTGCGAGAATGCGCGAGCGAGTTCGGCAACCGACGTATCGCGTTCGGTCTCGAAAAAGACGGCTTCACTGTGCGCGTAGTAGACCGGGACGCGGACCGTCGTCGCGGCGACGTAGAGATTGGGCAAGCCCAACATCTTGCGTGTCTCGGCAACGACCTTCTTCTCCTCGCCTGTGTCACCACGCTCGTCGAAGCTCCCGATCTGTGGGACGACGTTGCGCATGATCGGCGCGGCGAACGTCCCTGAGAGCTTGCTCTCGCGACCCTCGAGCGCATCGGACTCCTCGTGCTCGAGCGTCTCGACGCCGGCGCGACCTGCTCCGCTCACGGCCTGATACGTAGCGACGCGAACCGCCCGCAGCCCGGCGATCGGGACGACCGGAGCGAGCGCGACGCACAGCACGATCGCCGTGCAGTTGGCAACCGGGAAGATGCGTTGTCCGGGCACGACCGACTGCGCGTTTACTTCTGGAATGACGAGCGGGCAGCGCTCGTCCATGCGAAACGTCGCGCTATTGTCGATCACCAAGATCCCTTCGGCGGCAAACGCCTGCGCGAGTTCCGCGCTGGCGTCATCGCTGGAGGCGAAAAAGACGACGTCGGGCCGATCGGCGATGACGCGCTCGCGGGTCGCCGCGACGATCGGGACCAATTTGCCGCGAAACGGCAGCCCTTCGGTGCGATCGCGCGAAGCGTAGGCGAACAACTCCTCGACCGGGACGTTGCGCTCGTCGAGGACGCGCAGGATCATCCCGCCGACCAAACCCGTCGCGCCGATCACGCCAAGCTTCATTTGAACGGCGCTCCGCCCCGGGCTCCGCGCCCCCCAAGCTTCGCTTGGGGCCCCCAAACCGTCCGGCCCATCAACATGGTGCTAAAATATTCGTTCCCCGAGGGGGCCCGTAACAACATTTTCATAGGGCGGCGTCGAGGCCGATCTCTAAGCGCCGCAGGCCGCCGACGCGACGGATCGCGAGCAGCATTCCCGCCGCAAACGACTCGCGAGCGAGCGAATCGTGCCGAATCGTCAGGGTCTCGCCCGTCCCGCCGAAGAGCACTTCTTGATGTGCGACCAGACCCGGTAACCGCACGCTATGAATCGAGACTTTGCCATGGCCGCCGCGGGCAGCCTCGATCCGACGCGCCGTCAACGCCGCGGTCCCACTGGGTTTGTCTCGTTTCTGGTCGTGGTGCATCTCGATTATTTCGACGTTAGGGAACACTTTCGCCGCCTGTTCGGCAAATTTCATCATCAGGATGGCGCCAAGGGCAAAATTCGGGACGAGCATCGCGCCGATAGCCTGCTCGTCACACTCATCCTCGAAGCTGATGACATCTTCCTCAGGCCAGCCGGTTGCCCCGACGACCGGCCGAATCCCAGCCATCACGGCCTCGCGGGCGACGTCCATCGAGACCGGATAGACCGTCAAATCCAGCACGACGTCCAGACCGGCTCCGAGAAACGGCTGAAGGTCGTCGTAAAGGAGTGCCTGCGAACGCAGACCGGGGATGTACTGCGCGATCGGCTCGCCCGAGCCCCGGCGCGCGAAGCCCGCAACGAGCCGCAGATCGTTTGCCGCGTCGATCGCGGTACAGGCGACGCGACCCATCCGGCCGAGCGCGCCTGCCACGCCGACCCGGATGAGACCCTCATTCATCGCTCTAGTCGACGCGCTCCAGGGGTGCGTACTTCAGCATGACCATCTTCTGCCCGACGTTGGGGAAGTTGATCGTCAAGAGACCATCGCCGCCGGCACCTGCCGCCGAGACGACCGTCCCGATGCCCCATTTGGGATGCTTCACCTTGTCGCCGCCCTTCAAGTTGAGCCCGATACCCGCGCCGGCGTTCTCGTGAATCGAGACTTCGCGCCAGCGTCCGCCGCTCGGACGCGGCAGCGGCATCGCACCGTTGAGGCTCTCGACGCTGGGCATCTCATCGATGAAGCGCGACTTCGGATGCGCGAACGTGTTTCCGAACAGCGAGCGCCGGAGCGCATACGAAAGGAAGAGACGGTCCATCGCCCGCGTGACGCCGACGTATGCCAGGCGGCGCTCTTCTTCCAATTCGGTCATGTCCGTCAGCGCCCGCGAATGCGGGAAGACACCTTCCTCGAGACCGGTGATGAAGACGTATGGAAACTCGAGGCCTTTCGCCGCGTGCATGGTCATCAAGGTGACGAACGACGCATCGGGATCAAGCGTATCGAGATCGCTGATCAGCGCGACGTTGGCCAGGAAGTCTTCCAGCGAGCCGGCGTTTTCGGACGACTCGAAGTCGCGCGCGACGCCGACCAGCTCCTGAAGATTCTCCAGCCGCGCTCGGCCCTCGGTGCTCTCGTCGGCCTGGAGCTCGCGCAGATAACCGGACTCTTCCATAACCGCGATGAGAAGCTCGGAGATCGAAAAGCCCTCGACCTTCGCGCGCAGATCGGTGATGAGCGCGGCAAAGCGCTCGAGCTCGCGCTGCTTCTTGGGGACGGCACGCTTGAGTAAGCCCGTATCAAAGACGGCTTGGCCGACCGAAAGACCGGCGGAGGCAGCGGCGTCGACGAGGCTGGCCAAAGTCTGCTGCCCGATGCTGCGCCGCGGGACATTGACGATACGACGGAAGGCAACCGCATCCGACGGATTCACGATGTAGCGCAAGTACGCCATCATGTCCTTGATCTCGGCACGCGCGTAGAAGCCGACCCCGCCCACGACCCGGTAGGGAATCCCCTCGGAGAGCATCCCTTCCTCGAAAACGCGCGACTGCGCGTTCGTCCGATAGAGGACCATGAAATCGCGATAGCCTGCGCCGTCGCGGACGAGCTCCTTGACCTTCTCGAGAACGAAGCGCACTTCTGCGCGCTCGGACTCGGCGGCATAGACGCTGACCGCCTCGCCCCGATCGCGTGAGGTGAACAGCTTCTTGGGGTGGCGCGACGCGTTCTGGGCGACGAGCTCGTTGGCCGCGTCGAGGATCGATTGGGTGCTGCGGTAGTTCTCCTCGAGCTTGAAGACCTTCGCGCCCGGGAAATCTTCCTCGAAGCGCAAGATCATGCGGTAGTCGCTGCCGCGCCACGAATAGATCGACTGGTCGTCGTCGCCGACGACCGTGATGTTCTTGTGCTCGTCGGCCAGGATCGCGAGCAAGCGATACTGCGCGTAGTTGACGTCCTGATACTCGTCAACCAAGATGTAGCGGAACTTGTTCTGATAACGCGTCCGCGTTTCGACATCGTCTTCAAGCAGCTTGATCGTCCGGCCGATCAGGTCGTCGAAATCCAGACCGTTGCTCTCGGCGAGCCGGCGCTCGTATTCACGAAAGACCGTCGCGTAGCGTTCGCCGATGAACGAGGTATTGCGCGACTCGTAGTCGTCGGGCGAGAGAATCTGGTTCTTCGCTTTGCTGATCTCGGCAAGAGCCGCTCCCGGCGACACTTGACGCTCGTCGAAGTCGAGGTCGTGCAAGATCTCGCGGATGATCTGGCGCTGATCCGTCTCGTCCATGATCGCGAAATTGCTCGCGATCCCGATCTTGCGGCCATCGCGGCGCAGAATGCGTACGCAAATCGAATGGAACGTCCCAGCCCAGAGGTCGCGCGCGGAGTCGCCGACCATCTGCTCGAGGCGGCTTTTCATCTCTCCGGCAGCCTTGTTCGTAAAGGTGACGGCGAGGATGCGGTCAGGAAAGACGTCCTTGGCATTGAGCAAGTGCGCGATGCGATGCGTCAGGACGCGGGTCTTTCCACTCCCCGCACCTGCAAAAATTAAACAGGGGCCGTCCGCATGAAGGACCGCCGCCCGCTGAACATCATTGAGCGCTTCGGTTTCGACTATCATCCCGGTATACTTCTACATGCGGGCCGTTTGAGCCTCGCCGTCACTGTGCGACGGGTGCGACCTCCGTCGACATGCGCGCGAGGGCAATCGCACTTGCGAGGTACGCAAGGGTGGATTCAGCACCCATGTTCTCATTGACACCGTGCGCGTCGATACCGTCGCGGCAGCCGCCGCTCTCGCTTACCATTGCAGCGCGGGCGGTATTCCTGCCCAGAAACCAATCGAGACCGGTCCGTGCAAGCGCTTCGTAGCGCAGATCTCCAAGCGCCGTTCGTGCGATCAACGCCGCATCGACGAGTGCGGCTGCCTCCAGCGGCTGCTGAGAATACCGCGCGCGTGCGCCCCCGCGCGGATACCAGCCATCGTTTCCGATCGGGACGAAAACGCCGCCTTCCACCGTCACCGTTTCATAATAGGCCAGCGTTCGCGCCCCGAGCTCGATGAGGCTCGCGTCGTTCAGCGTCCAGCCGGCCTGCAACAGGGCCTCAGGCAGCCGAGCGTTGTCGTAGGTCATGGTCTCCTCGAACCAGGACCACCCTTCAGCGTGGTGCTCGTCGTATGCCCTGGCGAGGCCGGCCGCTTGCCTTGCAATCCCTTCCCGTAATGCCGTATTTTGACGCCCGGTCGCCACGTAGGCGTGAACCAACCCGAAGATCGCGTAGGCTCGGGGACGGGGCGCCTCCAGCGCCTCGAGGTGCGCAAGCGAGCGCTCCAGGAGCGTCCAGCAGACGCGGCGCCAGCTCTCGCTAGGCGCGAACCTCGTGCCGTAGCCGGCCGCCCACAGCGCGCGTCCGTAGGCATCGAATCCACCGGCCGCGTCCTGCCAGTTGCGGTCGTAGCCCATGAAATTGTGGTACCGGCCGTCCGGCAGCTGCGCATCGTACAGAAACGCGAGGTACCTCGCCGCCAACCCGCGCCCCGGCTCCCCCGCTGCGACCGCGACCATGAACGCTCGGGCAACGTCGTCGGTGCAGTAGCCCGTCGTGCGGTTTGGGACGTCGTAGACCGCGTGCTGGATAATCCCGACGTCATCGCTCAGGATCGCCAAGTGCTCGAGCGAGGGGGACTGGACTTTGCGCCTCACCCCGCGCCCGTTAGGCAGAGTGCGCGAGCGTCCCCTCGCGTTGCGGAACAAGCGTTGAGAACAGCGCGCCGTACTCGCCGGCGACGTTCGGCCACGTCATTTGGCGGCCGAATCGATAGGCCCGGCGCTCGATGCTGCGGCGCAAGCCCGGATCGTCGAGCAGCTCGACGACGCTGCACGCGATCGAGTCGGCATCGCGGAACGAGCAGAGCACCCCGCGCTGGTGAGCAAGGAGCTCTTGCGCGTAGAGATACGGGGTAGAAACGATCGCTTTGCCGCAGCCGACCGCGTACGCCAACGTTCCGCTCACGATCTGTACCGGGTTCAAGTATGGAGTGAGATAGATGTCCGTTGCCGCGAGATACGCGACGAGCTCGTCAAACTCCAGATAACGATCGACGAGCTTAACGTTGTTTTCCAAACCGTAGCGGCAGACGAGTTCGTGCAGCGACTCGCGATACGACTCACCTTCGTCCAGCCGCACCCTCGGATGAGTCTCGCCGAGGATGAGATAGAGCACCTCCGGATAGCGGCGGACGATTTGACGCATTGCCTCGATCGCATATTCGAGCCCTTTGCCGCGATTAATGAGACCGAAAGTTGAAATAACGGTTCGCTGTCCGACGCCGAAGCTTGCCTTCGCTCGATCCGTATCGCGAAAAGGAACGTCGGGAACGCCGTGATGGATCACGTGCACGTTGTCGGGATCAACGCCGTAGCGGTCGATCAAGACGTTGCGCCCCGTCTTCGAGAGGACGACAACCGCGCGAGATAGATCGCAAATGCGTCGCGCAACGCTCAGATGATGCTCGGACGGTTCGGGGAGAACCGTGTGCAGGGAGGTGACAATCGGCTTCGAGATGCGCGAGAGCGCGTCGATCAGCCATTCGCCGTCCTCCCCGCCAAACAGCCCGTATTCATGCTGAATATTGAGCACTTCGGCAGGGTGCGCGTCGACCATCGCCGCGATGTCGGCGTATGATTCACGGTCGCGCTCGCGCAAACGCGCAGCGACTTCGGGCGGATACGCGCGCGCTTCACCGCCCGGCTCGTCGATGGCGACGACTTCGCTCTTGGTTGAGAATCGCCGATCGAAACTATCGACCACATCCTTCGTGAACGTCGCGATTCCGCATTCGCGCGGTGGAAACGATCCCAAAAAGAGCGTCCGCGGCGGGAGGTCTCGGACCGGCCACTCTCTAGGCGTTCGCTCGACGATCATCACCGACGTATTCCCCCAACTCGAGCGACGACAAGTTTGGCGCAGGTCTTACACCCGCACTCGGCCGCTCAATTGCCTTCCTCTTGCTGTTACCCGTGCCGGGCTTTCAGCAAACGTCATGAAACACTCACCGGGCCGTCGCGCCCAACGCGCGCGTCGCCCGGGACGATCGAGCCGCGCTCGATAGTGACGTCGTGTCCTATGACTGCGCCACGCATGATGGTTACACCCTCACCGACCGAACAACGGCTCGCAAGTATCGCTCCCTCGACGTTGGCGCCGCGGCCGATGCGCACCCGATCCCACAAAATGGAATTGCGCACCGTCGCGTTCTCATCTACGAAACAATCTTCTCCCAGGACGGCGTACGGGCCAACCCGAGCACCGGCTGCAACATGCGACCTTTCTCCGACGACGGCGGGACCGATAACCGTTCCCGGTCCATACGTCGCGGCGCCGGCGCCGGTGACCGCTTTCCCAGCCAGTTCGATCCCGAGGGGCATCCGGCCATCGAAGATGTCACGGTGCGAGTCCAGGTAGTGCTCCGGGCGGCCGAGGTCGATCCAATAATCGTCCGTCGTGTAAGCGTACAGCGGGCGCGGCCCCACGATCACGGCGGGGTAGGTCTCGCGCTCGATCGAAACCG
>DATNIC010000068.1:0-2948 GCA_035604635.1 Binatia bacterium | reverse complement strand
TCTTCTTCATCTTGCTGTCCTAACTCGCCGGAACCGGCGCGGCAATGGATTCCTCTCCGCGAGAGTGTTTGATGTCCCACAACCGGACGGGACGAAGCACCGCGACCGCCATGACCGCGGCGACGATGTTCATAATGGCTGCAACCTCGAGGGCCACGGTCCAGCTTCCCGTCGCAACGGTAATGACGCTCGCGAGCGGGACGATCAACGACGCCGTACCCTTTGCGGTGTAGAGCATCCCATAGTTCGTCGTTGCAAATTTCTGTCCGAAGTGGTCGCGCGTCGTTGAGGGGAAGATGCTGTAGATTTCGCCCCATGCGAAGAACACGAGGCCGGAGAGAAGGACGAACGCGACCGGAGTCGTCCCGAATTTCATCAGGGCGAAGATCCCGATGCCCTCGAGCAGGAACGCCCAGAACATCGTCACTTCGCGCCCGACTTGATCGGAAATCCAGCCTAACAGCGGACGCGTGATCCCGTTCATGATGTTGTTCAGCGAAAGCGCATACGTGAGCGCCGGCGCCGTGATTCCGATGATCGTCACCGGAAGCGTGTCGATATAAAAGTCCTTCGCGATCGGAGCGAGCTGCGCCACGGCCATCAGACCGCCGGCGCCGACCATCACGAACATGACGTACATGACCCAGAAGACCGGCGAACGCAGCGTCTCCGCCGGGGTGTAGTCGTGCGTCCCTTGCAGGACGCGCAGCGGCTTTGAATCGACGGGCTTCGTCTTCGGCGGAGTAATGAGAATCAACGAGGCAAGGATGATGATCACGCCTTGCAAGATGCCGAAGAACAGAAAGGTGTGCTGGTAGCCGCTCGATTTGATCATCATCGTGAGCGGGACGATCGTGATCGCGGCCCCCGCGCCGAACCCGGCCGACGTCAATCCCGCGGCGAGTCCGCGGCGACCGGCGAACCATTTGAGCGCATTTCCGACGCAGGTGCCATAGACGATGCCGGCGCCGACGCCTGCGACGGCGCCGCCGAGGTACAACATCGGGAGCGACGCCGCGAACGAATCGATGACCCAGGCCAAGCCGGCGAGGAGGCCACCGATCATGATCATGACCCGCGGACCGTATTTGTCGACGAAGGCGGCCTCGAACGGGACGAGCCACGTCTCGACCAGGACGAAGATGGTGAATGAGACTTGGATCGCGGCTGCGCCCCAGCCGTTCTTTGCGCCGATCGGGTTGACGAACACGGTCCAACCGTACTGATAGTTCGCGATCATCGCCATGCAGACGATGCCGGCGACGAGTTGGACCCACGGATTGCGCAGACCCCGGTAAGTCTCTGCACTTTGCGTATTAGCCATACACACCTCGCGACTTATGAAGCCAAAAAGGATGGGTCTTTCCTAAAGGAAGTTTCTTTCTCCGAAAATTACAGCAGGCCCGCGGCCCGGGCCCAGCGGTACTTTGCGCCTAACACGAGTACAGGCGTTTCGCAGTTATACGGATACGCGGGGATCCGCCGATCGAAGAGATACTCGCTGGCCTGCTCGACCTCGACGTCACCGTTGAGCGAGGCGACGACCGGTTTGTCGATGCCCTTTGCACGCAGCTCTTCCACCACCTCGGCGACGAGCTTGGCGAAGACCATCGGCGGCGTAATGATCGTGTGCCAGTAGCCGAGGATCAGCGCGTGGATCCGATCGTCCTCGAGCCCGAGACGGATCGTGTTTTGATACGTCTTCGGCGGCTCGCCGCCGGTGATGTCGACCGGATTCCCCGAGGCGCCGAACGGCGGGATGAACTTCTTGAACGCTTCGTCGAGATCGGGCGGGAAACTCATCAGCGAGAGTCCCGCATCGACGCACGAGTCCGAGAGCAGCACGCCCGAGCCTCCCGCGCCCGTGATGATGACGACGTTCTCGCCCTTGGGCGTCGGCATGATCGGGACGGCACGCGCGAACGCGAGCATCTGGTCGAGCCCGCGCGCACGAATCACGCCGGACTGGCGCAAGAGATCGTCGTAGACCTTGTCGTCGCCGGCGAGCGCGGCAGTATGCGAGGCGGCAGCGCGGGCCCCGAGCGCTGTGCGTCCGGCCTTGAGCACGATGACGGGTTTCTTGCGCGACGTGCGCTTGGCAACCTCGACGAACGTGCGCCCGTCCTTGAGATCTTCGAAGTGCATCGCGATCGCCTGCGTGTTGTCGTCCTGTTCGAAGAACGTGAGCAGATCGTCCTCATCGAGGTCCGACTTGTTCCCCAAGCCGACGATCGCCGAAACCCCCATCTTCGCCGAGCGGCTGAACCCGACGATCGCCATCCCGACGCCGCCCGACTGGGAGCTGAGCGCAACCTTTCCTTGCACGTCGTACGCGGTGCAGAACGTCGCGCACAGATGCTCGGGCGTGTAATAGAAGCCGTAGATGTTCGGGCCCATCAGTCGGACGTTATACTTGCGGCCGATCTCGACGATCTCGCGCTGGCCCTCGACGTTGCCGGTCTCGGCGAACCCGGACGGAATGAGCACGGCGCCGGCGATCTTCTTCTCACCGCATTCGACGAGGGCGCCCGCGACGAACTTCGCGGGGATCGCGAAGACTGCAACATCGATCTCGCCGGGGACGTCCTTGACGCTCGGGTACGCTTTGATCCCGAGGATCTCGCCGGCTTTGGGATGGATCGGATAGATCTTGCCCTTGTAACCGCCGTTGATGAGGTTCTTCATCACGGAGTTGCCGATCTTGCCGTTCTCGGCCGACGCGCCGATCACTGCCAACGCTTTTGGCTTCATGATGCGAGTCATCTTCTCGACGATCTCCGTCTGACTCGGCCGATCGCGGGCCGGCGCCGGGTTGAAGTTGAGCACGATGCGCACGTCCGCGGCGGTGGCGCCGTGGTCGGTGGCGAACACCGGATTCAAATCCATTTCAGAAATCTCGGGGAAATCCGCAACCAGCGTCGAGACGCGTTCGATCATGCTGGACAAGG
>DATNIC010000067.1:0-9616 GCA_035604635.1 Binatia bacterium | reverse complement strand
CCCGCTTCGACCATCTCCGCAGCGCGCGCTCGCGCCCGATCCAGGCCGCTATGGCGGCCTCGATCGTAGAACGAGTCAGGCGTGACGTTGAGGATCCCCATCACGCGCGCCTCGATGAGGTCGAGGGTGTGGTTGCGCAGGCGCAGGGTCGGCGTTAGTCGGTTCCTTACTTTTCGGCGATCAGCTTATTGATCGTCGCATCGACGAGCTGGTCCTGCGAGTCCCCGACGACGGTCTTGCGCAGAACGCCGTGCCGGTCGAAGATCAGCTGTGTCGGCCACGCGCCGACGCCGTAGGCGTTCCAGAGCTTGAAATCGTTGTCGATCGCGACGGGCCAGACGATTCCCTGGAGCTTCAGATTGGCGACGACGTTGGAGCGGTCTTTCTCGTAGGGCGTCTCGGGTGCGTGGACGCCGACGATCGCGACGTCGCTCGCTTTCGTCGCATTGAGTTTCCGCAGGTTGGGCGTGACGTTCTTGCAGTTGTAGCAGTCGAACGTGAAGACATCAACGACGACGACCTTGCCGCGCAGGGTGTCGGCGGTAGGCGTCCCGTTGAGCCATGTCGTCGCGGCAAGCAACGCGGTGAGAGCGGCGGCAAGGATCATGACAAGAGCTCCTTGTTCGGTATGACGATCGCGCGCCCGTCCATCTTCACTCGCCCGGCCTTGACGAGATTTGCGAGCTCGAGCGAGACGGTCTCGCGCGTGCTCCCGATCAACGATGCGATGTCGGCATGCGTCAGCTTCACGTCGACGATGACGCCATCCGGCGTTTGCGTCCCGTGCTCGGCCGCGAGCCGCGAGAAGAGATGCATCAGGCGATCGGGGATGCGCGCGTAGGCGAGATCTTCCATCGTCGCATTGGCGTCGAGCAGCCGTTCGCTCAAGATTTGGGCGACGTTGAGCGCGAGGCGCGGGCTGCGCGCGAGCAGACCGAAGAGATCTTCCGCCTTGGCCGTGCAGATGAGCGCGTCCTCGATGACGGTCGCAACCGTCGTGCGCGTCGGCGACTCGAAGAGCGTCTCTTCGCCGAAGAGGTCGCCGGCGCCGAGGATGGCGACCGTGACTTCCTTGCCGTCGGGCGTGATCCGCGAGACGCGGACTTTGCCGCGCTTGACCAAGTAGACGAGCCGCGTCGGGTCGCCTTGATCGAAAATCTGCGTCTTGCGCGGATATTCGCAAACGGTGAAGATGTGCTCGACGTTCTCGACGCCTTCTTCAGTCGCTTGAGCGAACAACCGGTTCTGACGCAGGTACCAAACCTTGTTTTCCATCGTCTCGGCTTTGTCGCGCGGTTCGTTTTGGAAGAGGTGCCCGTAGATTTCCATGGCGGAGGACCGGATCATACCGCGATCCTACGACGGCCCTTCGCCGCGGGCGGTGGGCGGGCTTACAAAAGGAGCTAGATCGGACGCGCGGTCGTTGCGTTGAGCGCCTGGCGAACCCGGACCGCGACGTTTTCGAGGTGCGCGCGGGTCTCGAGGTCGAGGTTGCCGTGCTGCAGGCCGGCCGCGGCAAGCGCGCCGATCTTCTGCAGTTCGTGGCGCGCGAGCGACTGCGCATCGTAAGGGAGGCTCAACTGCTCCATCGCGCCCGACGGGAGGAGCGCGATCGCCGCCATCAGATCGGCGTAGCTGCGCTGCACGCTGCGATGCGCGACCGACGTGCGTTCACCGGTGGCGGCGTCGTCCCAAATCGCGGCGCGCGTCCACTCGAAGAGATCGGCGAGCGACATCGTCTCGCCGGGCTTCGCCTTCTGCTCCATGTCGGAGAGCCGTTCCATCACGATCGGCCGGAAAAGCTGCGAGAGGACGATCTCCTCGACCGACCCGACGAAGCGGGTAATCGGGAAATCGGGACGGGCCGGCGAGGTCGAGCCCCAGTGGGCGAAGCGTTCCGAACCCAAATCGTTGAGCAAACGCGGCGAAAAGGCGAGGGCGTTGGGCGAGAAGACGTGCGCCGCGACGAGGTCGAAGGCGCGGCGCTGCTCGGCGCGCGGAATCACCGTGAACGGCGCCGTCGCACCCGGCTGGCCGCGATGGGCCCGCGAGGTGTACATGCCGCCGATGTACCTTGAAGCGGAGATTGCCGACTCGAACGAGTTGCTGACGATGACGAGGAACGCGGAGCGTTCATCGGCATACGACTCGGCGTCGTGAGGTGAGAGGCGGGCAAGCCGTTCCGTCAACGTGCGGTCGATCTGCATCGCCTGCGCGGCGAAGCCGATCGGATCGTTCGAGAGGCCGAACGGTGCAACGCGTGGATCGAGTGCTCCGATGCCGGACGCGTCTTCGTCGGTCGCGAAGTGCAAAATCGGCTGCGTCGAGCGATTCGCAATCGCGTGCAGATAGGGCAGCTCGACCGCCGGATCTTTGACGTTCGGCACGACGTTTTTGTAGCCGTATTCGAGCGCCCATTCGTCGTACGGCCCGGGCTTGAGTTGGAAGAACGCACCCTGCGGTTTGCCCGGCGGCGCGAGATTGATCGCGTTGTAGTCCATGACCGAACTCGAGATGCCGTGCGCGTTCGTGAACTCCGGATCGCGCAATTGCGTGAGCGAATAGGCTGCGTGGCCTTCGAAATTGTGCTCGAGCCCGAGCGAGTGACCAGTCTCGTGGACGACGAGCGAGGTCACGAAGTCTTTTGCGTACTGGTCGATCTGCTTGGGCCCGTAGGGATTCGCGAGCCGCGCCATCAGCGTCCCGAGCGCGGCGCGTTCGGCGAAACGCCACGAGAACTCGCAATCGTCGTTGGCGCATTCGTTGATCGGCTCCATCATCGAAGCGTGCGCCGTCGGCATCACGATCTGCATGTAGCCGCGCTTGATCGCGCGGATCGCTTCGCCTTCGATGACGATCTCGGTCCGCAGGATCTCGCCGTTGCGCGGATCGGTCAAAGACATCGACATGCCGCCGAAGTCCGGCCGGTCGCTCGTGATCCAGCGGACGACGGAGTAGCGGACGTCATCGGGATCCCACGCCGGATCGTCCGGCGCGTCCTTGACCTCGATCGCGTGCGGGATGCCGATTTTCGCGAAGGCATCGTTCCACGCGAGCAAGCCGCGCCGGACGGCGTCATGGTATTCGACCGGGATCTCTTTGGTGAGGTAATAGATCTGCGGCGTCGAGGCGAGATTGCGGCGGTCGATGTAGCGCAGGAACGGCGACGGACGCGCGTCGTCGTCGAGCCGCTTGCGCGCGGTGACGAAATAGCCGACGCGGTCGTCCGCCAAGCGCGGGACGTAGCCGTCGCTCGGCGCTTCGATGAGGCTGTAGTGAACCTTGATCGGAATGCCGCGCGCGTCGGGGACGGATTGGATCGAGCCTTGCGGCCCGCTGAACGTCAAGTTGACGAGGATCTCGTCGTTCTTTGGAAGTGCTTTGGTGCGGACGATGTACGAGCGGGTCGTGTCGACGGAAAACGACGGGCGGATGGAGATCGTGAGGATCCCGGTGATCGTCGGCGGAGGCGCGGTCGAACGGCCGAGTTCCTGGCCGATGTTTTCGAGATCGGTGAGGAGCAGCTGCGCGCCGATGACGATGCGCTTCTTGTCGGTGTCCTCGGCGACGATCGGCGAGGCGGCGATGATCGAATCGGCGACGCTAATGTCGAGCGAGGCTTGCGCCGGCCCGTTTGGTGCGAGGAAGCGCGCATTCGGTTCGACCCACAGAATCCGCCGGCCGACGCGGACGAACTGGACGAGCATCGGGTTGAAGATGCGTCCGGCGAACGCGCCGCTCCCGACGCCCGACGCGAGCGTCGGTGCGAGGATGAACGTCTTGCCCAGTTGGTCCGCCGAGAGATCGAAGTAGGCCTCGTCGTCCTTGCGCAGGATGTCGACCAAGCCGGTTTGCCGCTGGGTCCCGCGGACGAAGGCGCTGTAGGCCTGGGGCGCCGGGCCGCCCGTGGCGGACTGCAGTATATTGAAGGCGCGCGCCGAGCCGGTCGGGCTCGGGGCCGCGGCAGCCTGCGGTGCGGCGCTCAGCCGGGGTTCAGGGGAAGCGTGCTGCGGCGCGGGCGACTGGGTCGCAGACGGCGGCCGCGTGCGCGCCCCCGACGTGGCGGGCACCAAGGCGCCGGCCAATAGCAAAAAGGCGAGGGCTATTCTAAGGAAGCGGCTCATAGTGGGAACGTCATATATTCGCTATCGGCACGCTCGGGGCCCGGCAGATAGTCTCTCGACAATGCCTAGTCGGGTTCGTTGCCTCGACTGCTAGCCTGACCAGGCTAGATTACTCGCATCAATATTGAGGACCGTCGTAGCCCGCCTCGATTATAACGTTGGCAGTACCGCAAGCCGTACAAACGAGGTCGAGCGCTTGCCCCCGTCTTTGGACATGGACAAAGTTACCGCCCAAGAGATATTTGCTAACGAATTCGTCACCATGGCGTTTGCGACCCGAGTGAAAAAAATCGTAAAATGTCAGGGTCCTGCCGCAATTCGAACACGCGATCGGCGCTCGCATCCGGAAGTCGTTTGTTGTCCACGAGCTCTTCAGAAAGCTGTTCAGTTCCGCCAGCTCTTGCTCGGATACCGCGACCCCGCCCGACGAGTGTCGCGCCACGCAAACCAAATCAAACACCTCAGGGGTTACCTTGAATAGAATATCTTGCGCAGGCCGCTGCACGGTGTGATCCTTGATGAAGCTCGTGACGGCAGAAGCGTTTAAGTCTGTAGCACTCAAATCAACGTGAATCGCCAATGCAAGTCCCCTCTACTTGAGCATCCAAGGCGGTGCACCCTTAATCCAGCCAACGGTCAAATATCCAAAGAAGCCTACAAAAAGTCCGATACAGTATGCTCCAAAATTACCGCCCTGAAACATCGCCGTTATTGCTGCGCCTCCGACCGCTCCGGCGACGGTCGCTATATCGGCCAGTCCCGGATTCGCCTCTCGACGTAATGAGCGATACGTAGTCCAGCCCATGACTGTGCCGAAACACCACGCACCGACAGTTTCAATCAACGCAGTTTAGTCAGTCCTTGAAAGCAAACAAACTCACCAGGCTATTGATAGGACGCCCAACAGTTCAGGAGTCGTCCGACACAGTATTTTCCAAACGGTGTGCTTCAGATACCCCGCGAGAAGCTGACGTCTTCGTTCTGGTTAGACCAAGCATGAGCCTCTCACATTTCCCAAAGAAAGGGAAGGAATTGTGAATGAGACTGGTTGCTAATATCGTCCTGAGCGCAGCTTGCTCAGTAAGAGAATTGCCGAAAGGAGGGCCGGAACCGTTGTATAGTATTCCGACGCGAATCCCAGGGATCAATAAAGAAGCGGGCTCACGGGATGCATTGTATTTCCGAATGGCATCTCGATTGAGGACCTGCGGCTGACTTAGGAGCAGACCAGGCCGTTCTTCTCATCTACACGCCGAGCCTCGGCATCGCGCTTCAGTGGATCTCCATAGCCGCCGCCGCCGGGGGTATAAGTGGCGATCCTTTCGCCCTCGCAAACGCGCAAAGTGGCCTTTCCTGCGATCTTATACTCAATACCATCCTTGGCATGAACGTTCCGGCCGCTTCCCCCGGGCTTTCCGCCTTGGGCACCTGGCGGATGGAGCGTGTGCCGTTCGCACAGCAGCACGAACGTCGCGTCGCCGTCGACCAGTTCGATCTCGCGCACTAATCCGCAGCCGCCGCGGTACCTCCCGCCGCCGCCTGTTCCAGGGACGAATTCGTAACGCGTCACTCGTAGTGGAAACTGCTGCTCGATCGCTTCGATCGGGGTGTTGAGCGTGTTGGTCATGTCGCACTGAATGCCGTCGATGCCGTCCATCGTCGAGCGAGCGCCCATACCGCAGCCGTTGGTCTCATAGAATGTCCAGTGGCGGCCATCTTTGGTGGTGCCGCCGGCCATCACGTTGGTCATCGTTCCGCCGGACATCGCGCTGACGCGCTCCGGCGCCGCCTGCGCGAGCGCTTGCAGAATCACCTGCGCGTTGCGCGTCGAGGTCTCGACGTTGCCACCGCTCACCGGGGCGGGGCGTATCGGCGAGAGGATCGTCCCCGGCTCGATCATCACTGTCACCGGCCGAAAGCAGCCATCGTTCATCGGGATCGTCGAGTCGGTCACCGCCCGCACCGCATAGTACACGCCCGACAACGTCACGCCGAAAACGGCATTGATTGGTAACTCCAACTGTCGATTCGTCCCGGCATAGTCAATCGCAATGGTGCCGTCTTTGATAGTCAGCATCGCTCGGATGCAGATCGACGGCTCGCCGCTCGGCACTTCCAAGAAGTCTTCGGCGATGTACGTCCCTTCGCGCAGCTCGCGCAGGACCGTGCGCAGGCGCCGTTCGCTCTCGCCCAAGAATCGCTCGATCGCCGCTTCGAACGTCGCAATGCCGTGGCGCTCGATCAATTCGAGCATCCGCCGCTCGCCAGTCACGTTACCTGCGATCTGCGCCTTGAGATCACCGCTGCGCATCTCGGGCGAGCGCGAGTTGGCGCGGATCAGCTCGACGGTCTGCTCGACGACCTGATCGCTCTGCATGATTCGTGTTGCCGGGATAATCAAGCCCTCGACAAACAGTTCGCGCGCATCGGAAGACATCGAACCCGGCACTGCGCCGCCAACGTCCGCGTGGTGCGCCTTGTTGCCCGCGTACCCGATGAGATTGCCCTGAAAGAAAACCGGCCGTATCACGGTTATGTCGTTCAGGTGCGTGCCCGAAAGATACGGATCGTTGACCACCCACATGTCGCCCGGTCGCATCACGTCGCCGCGCGCCTTCAACGATTCAAGCGTCTGCTGCAAACCCCAGGGTAGCGAACCCAAGTGCACGGGAATGTGTTCGGCCTGTGCGATCAAGCGTCCGCGACGATCGAAGAGCGCGCATGAGTGATCCAACCGCTCCTTGATGTTCGCCGAGTACGAGGCGTTGCGGACCGCGATCCCCATCTCTTCGCTTGCGTAGATCAGCGAGTTTTTGATGACTTCTGAGGTGATCGGATCGATCGCGCTCTGCACGATGGTCATCGCGAGAGTTCCAAATTTCCGATCGCGTCGACGCGTAAGCGCCAACCCGGCGGAAGCAGCGTGCACGAGTCGTACTGCTCGACCACGGCCGGGCCGCTCAGCGTGTTTCCCGAAAGCATGCGCATTCGATAGTAGACGGGCGTTTCGACACGGCCTTGGCCATCGAAATAGACGGATCTCGTCCCGCTCGGTGGCGGCGAACCTTCGCTGACTGCGCGTGCCGGCAACGTTGGCTTCTGAACACGGCCGATTGACGTCAGCCGCGCGGCGACGATCTCGACCGCGTCACCGCGCGATGCGTAGCCGTATGTCCGTTCGTGCTTCTCGTGAAACGCCTCGACGACGTCGGGAATTGGTCCGGCATGGATTGCGAGTTCGAAGCTCTGCCCGTGATACCGTACGTCGAACTCGCGAACGAACACCATCTGCTCGCGGGCGACGCCCTGAACGCGCAACTCCTCGCGTCCTTCTGCCTCCATTTCGCGGAAAATCGTCTCGACGCGCTTCGGATCCAGCTCCGTCGAAACCGCGAGGATCGAGCGGACCGCCGTCCCACGAATATCCGCTGCCAACAACCCGAATGCCGAAAACAATCCCGGATCCGCCGGGATGATCACGCGCTTCACATCAAGTTGTTCCGCGAGAGCGCAGGCGTGTAGCGGTCCCCCACCGCCGAAGGCCATCATCGCAAACATCCGCGGATCGTAGCCCCGCTCGATCGAGACGATCCGCAGCACCTTTGCCATCTCGTTGTCGACGAGCGCGATGATCCCGGCCGCGATGCGATCGACGTCCAACTCCGGCAATGCCGGCTGCAACGACGCAACGGCCCGGCGCGAACGCCCCGCATCGATCGGCATCTTCCCGCCGAGTAACGCGACCGGATTTAAGCGCCCGAGGACGATGTTCGCGTCGGTCACCGTCGGCTGATCGCCCTTGCCGTACGCGGCCGGGCCAGGATCGGCGCCGGCCGAGAGCGGCCCCACGCGCAGCGCGCCGCCCGCGTCGATCCACGCGATCGTCCCGCCGCCTGCGCTCACTTCAGCGAGATCGATGAACGGAAAGCGCACGGGATAACCCGAGCCTTTGACCGCGCGCCCCGAATGCGTGCGCCCGGCCGCTTCGAACTCGCCGACGACCTGCGGCTCGCCGTCGAAGATCGTCCCGGCCTTCGCGGTCGTCCCGCCCATATCGAAAGAGAGCACGTTCGCGATGCCCAATTCTTTGCCGACATACGCCGCGCCAATCACGCCTGACGCCGGGCCGCTCTCGATCAGCGTCGCGGGCCGTTTCGCAACCGTTTCGATCGCGCTCATCCCGCCATTGGACTGCATCACGTAGAGCGGCGCATTGATTCCGAGCGCCCGCACCTCGCGCTCCAAGTGATCGAGATAGACGGTGACAAGCGACCGCAAGAGCGCGTTGACGACCGTCGTACTGGTCCGTTCGTATTCGCGATATTCCGGATCGATGTCACTCGAGAGCGTGACGTCGAGGCCCGGCAAGCGCTCGCGCAAGGCCTGCCCGACTTCGCGCTCGTGCGCCGGATTGACGTACGAGTGCAAGAACGACACCGCAACCGCACGCACGTCGGTCTTCGCGATCTGCTCGACCGCCGCATCGAGCGAGGCGCGATCGAGCGGAACGAGGACGTTCCCCTTATAATCGAGCCGCTCCACGACACCGATCCGGTCAGCGCGTTCGACCAGCGGCTTCGGCCGACGCACGAAGAGATTGTAGACTTCGCTACGATTCTGGCGCCCGATCTCGAGAACGTCGCGAAAACCGGCCGTCGTCACGAGCGCGACGCGCGGCAGCTCGAGATGCACCTGTCCAAGCAGCGCGTTCGTCGCAATCGTGCTCGAGTGCGAGACCAGCACGATTTTGCTCTGCGGAGCCTGCTCGCAAAATGCGCGCAGTGCGTTGATCACGCCCTGCTCGGGTGCAAGCGGCGTCGTCGGCACCTTGATCTTCGTGAGTTCGCCGGTCTGCTCGTCGAGCGCGACCAGATCGGTGAACGTCCCGCCAACGTCGATGCCGACTCTTGTCTTTCCGGCCATGGACGCTTGCTTCTTCCGCCCTTGGAAGGCGCCTCTCTCGAATGAAAGGGCAAGATTCCGATAGATCGCACCCATGGATCCAGTTAGCTTGGTGGTATGGGATTGTTTATGGTTACCGCGATCTTGTTCGCATTGACGCTGCTGTCCGTCGTCTTCGGACGTCACCAGGGAGGGACTACCCAGCAAATAAAGCCGCTTCTCATGCCGGACCGATGCGCAATAATCGCATGTTCCCTCCAGCGCCTCTAGCCGTTCGCTCGCGGGGCGTGATAGAGTCGTGTGAGGAGTCCACGATGCACACGGTCCCCGATATCCCCGAGCTCGATTTCCCCGACGACGTCAAGCCGTACGTCGAGTTGGTTCACGGGCGCCGGATCCCAAAGGTGAGCCCGAAGGTGCGCCATGGGATGGTACAACTCCGCATCGGCGCGGCTTTGCTCGAATGGGCGGGGAAAGAGGCCTGTGTCGGGACAGAGCTGCGCACGTACTTGCTGCCCGAGCACGGAAAGCCGAGTTCCCTCGTCCCCGACATCGCCTTCGTGAGCCGCGAGCGGCTCGAGAGTCTCGCC
>DATNIC010000066.1:0-10745 GCA_035604635.1 Binatia bacterium | reverse complement strand
TGAGAGTTTGATGCGGAAAACGGCGCTCATCACGGGGATAACCGGCCAAGACGGATCGTACTTGGCCGAGCTCTTGCTGGAAAAGGGCTACCGCGTGATTGGGATGACGCGGCGGTCGAGCACCGACGTTCACGAGCGAATCGAGCACATCACCGACCGGATCGAGATCGTCTCGGGCGACCTGCTCGATCAAAGCTCGATCACGACGATCCTCTCGGACACTCGCCCGCAAGAAATCTACAACTTGGCAGCGCAATCGTTCGTCCCAACATCGTGGACGCAGCCCGTCCTCACCGGCGAGTTCACCGCGCTCGGCGTCACGCGCATGCTCGAAGCGATCCGCGCCGTCGATCCCAAGATCAAGTTTTATCAAGCCTCGAGCAGCGAGATGTTCGGCAAAGTCGTCGAGACGCCGCAGAGAGAGACAACCCCGTTTTATCCGCGCAGCCCGTATGGCGTTGCGAAAGTCTACGGTCACTGGATCACGGTGAATTATCGCGAGTCTTATGAATTATTTGCAGTAAGCGGGATACTGTTCAACCATGAAAGCGGGCGTCGAGGCAAGGAATTCGTTACGCGCAAGATCACTGATGGCGTAGCCCGCATCAAACTTGGACTTGCGAAAGAGCTGCGGATGGGAAATCTCGACGCGCATCGCGATTGGGGCTTTGCAGGGGACTACGTCAAGGCGATGTGGCTGATGCTGCAGCAGCCGAAAGCCGAAGATTTCGTCATTGCAACCGGCCGGACGCACTCCGTGCGCGACTTCGTTCGTCTCGCGTTTGCTGCCGTCGGCCTCGACTACGAAAAATACGTCGTGACCGATCCGCGCTTTTTCCGGCCGGCCGAAGTTGACCACCTGATCGGTGACTACTCCAAGGCGAAGCGCATGTTGAAATGGGAGCCGGAAACGACGTTTGAAGAGCTGGTCGAGATGATGGTGAAAGCCGATCTCGAGCGGCTGCGCCCGCTCGCCGCGGTTTAGCCGCTATGCGGGTGCTCGTCACCGGCGGTAACGGCTTCGTCGGTAGGTATCTCGTTTCGGCATTGCGGGACCGAGGCGACGACGTGGTCTCAGCTGGACACGCGCCCGAGGGCGAACACCGGCATCTCGATTTGACCGACGCGAGCAACGTACGAGACCTCATCGACGACGTCCGGCCGGAACGCATCTTCCATCTCGCGGCGCAAACGTTCGTCCCCGACGCCATCGCGTCGCCGCTTGAGACATTCGACGTCAACGTGATGGGGACGGCACGCCTGCTCGATGCCGTCCGCGGCATGGGTCAGCGGACAGCCGCAGCCCCGCGGATCGTCTTTGCGAGCTCGGGCCAGGCGGAGCACCCTGCCGATCCATACGGCGCGAGCAAAGCCGCGGCCGAAGCACTGGTGCATGGTTTTGCCAAGACGTACGCCATGGACGTCGTCACCTATCGAGGCTTCAATCAAATCGGCCCGGCCCAAGACGCGCGCTTCGTCGTCGCGTCGTTCGCGCGTCAGCTCGCCGAAATTGCGGACGGCGCGAATCCGGTGATGCTCGTCGGCAACCTGGAAGCCAAGCGCGATTTTCTGGACGTGCGCGACGCGGTAGCCGCGATCGTGATGCTGGCCGACCGCGGCGAGAGCGGAGAGACGTACAACGTTTGCCGCGGCGAAGGGGTCGCGATCAGCGAGGTGTTGCGCAAGCTCATCATGATCGCCGGCGTCCCGGTCGAGATCCGCGAGGATCCGCAACGGATGCGGCCGAGCGACAATCCGGTCGTCGTCGGCGATCCCGCGAAGCTGCGCGAGCGGACCGGCTGGACACCGCAGTACTCGCTGGAACAAACGCTGCGCGACGTGTACGGCGATGCGCGCAAACGCGTCACGGCGACGCGATGAGCGTCGGCGCATACTTCGAGATGATCGGCGGAGCGAGCGGGAATATGATTCTCGGTGCGCTCGTCGATGCCGGCGCGGATCTGGAGCGAATCGAGCGGGCGCTGCAAACAATCCCGGTAAGCGGCTGGGCGATCGAGCGCAAACGAGTCGTCAAGCGCGGCATCGCCGCGACGTACGTCGACCTCGTCATCCCGGGCGAAGACAATCTGCGTGAAGACCATCACATCCCGTACGATCGCGACGACGGCATCGTTCACCACGAGCACAAGCACGCGCATCATCACAAGCACCAGCCCGGACGCCGCCTGTCCGACATCGTCGAGATCATCACTGCATCAGGTCTGACGCAACGGCAAAAGGAACGTGCGGAGGCGGTCTATCGGCGGCTCGCGCAGGCCGAGGCGCTCGTGCACGGCTCGACCACCGAGGAGATCGTCTTTCATGAACTTGGTCAGGTCGACGCCATCCTCGACGTCGCAGCGGCGTGCATCGCGCTCGATGAACTCGCCGTCGACGAAGTCTACTGTTCGGCGTATCCCGTTGGCGAGGGGGCGATCTCGATGCACCACGGTTTGTATCCCAACCCGCCCCCGGCGACCGCGGAACTCATGCGCGGCGCACCGACCATCGCAACCGGTGTGCGCGGCGAGCTCGTCACGACGACCGGTGCTGCGATTCTCTCGACTTTCGTCGCGCGTCCAGGCGAGCGGCCGTCGCTGCGTTACGAGCGCATCGGCTATGGAGCCGGGACGAGCGACTTCCCGATTCCGAACGTGTTGCGCGTCGAGATCGGTCCGCTCGCCGAACAGCGCGCCGGCGATCTGCGCATCGATTCGGTCGTCGTGCTCGAAACGAACGTCGACGACATGTCGCCGCAGTACTTTGAATTGGCGCTCGAACGCCTCTACGAGGCCGGCGCGTTCGAGGCGTGGCTGACGCCGACGACGACGAAGAAGTCGCGGCCCGGCCTCGTCTTTTCGGCGATCGCTCCGCCCGACCGAGCCGAAGCCTGCGCGCGCGCGATGCTTGCCCAGACATCGAGCCTGGGCGTGCGTTTCCGGCGGCAGGAGCGCTACGTTCTCGAGCGCGAGATCGCGACGGTCCGCACGCCGCTTGGCGACGTGCGCTACAAGACCGCGACGATTGAGGGCCGGCCTCGCCGCTCGCTCGAATACGACGACGTAGCGCGAATCGCGCGTGAGACCGGGCGTCCGCCCGCCGACGTCGCACGCGAACTGGAAAGATACATTCCGAACGAGTGATCGTCTAAGCGTTTGTCGCTAAGCAGCCGATCGAATTCGTTTGAGTTTCGCGATGTTCTTCGCTTGCGGCGAGTGCTGAGCGTCGTATATATCAACAGCAAGCTGCAGCCGGAGCCATGTTACGGCACTCACTCCGAGTACGCGTTCCAGGCGCATCGCAGTGTCAGCGGTTACGGAACGCTTGTCGTGGAGTATTTCGTTTAGCCGCACGCGGCCGATACCAAGCGCAGTAGCGAACTGCTGCTGCGTGAGTTTCAACTCCGGCAATATATCCTCGCGAATGATCTCACCAGGCGTACTGGGCCGCCGATGTTTCGGAATCATGATCTCGCGCATATCTAGTTAATCCTCGTCGTGAAAGTTCCCAACCTTAATCGTCACGGCCTGTCCGTCTTCCCATTGAAATCGCAGTCGATAGGGCCCACCTACCCGAAACTGATACCATCCTCGCAAACGGCCTCGCAGCATTTTAAAGTCAGGGAAGACGGCGCAGTCTCCCGGCCGCTCGGCTTCGAGGGCAAAAGACACGAGCCGGCGCGCCTTCCGATGAAGGTTGGCCGGGACCGCGCGTCGCGTGGCTTTCGTTTCCTGGCCTTCCCAAAGGACGCGCGTAGCTTCGTCGCCGAACCGCCCCATGCCTGACCGATTGTATCATGTGTCGGTACGCGATACAAGAACCTCTGGTGCTGCCGTTCGAGGGGCGCTTGAGCCGCTCGCTAGAATAGAAGCAAAGTGATCGTCTTAGAACCGCTCTCCGTTAAACAAGCCCGGCTGCGCGAGATCGTGCGCTCGCTGGGCAGCTGCGTGGTCGCTTTTTCGGGCGGCGTGGACTCTGCGCTCGTCCTCAAGATTGCGACCGACGAGCTGGGCGAGCGTGCGTACGGCGTCACGGGTAAGTCGGCGAGCCTCGCCGAGCGGGAGCTCGAAGGCGTCCTCGACGTCGTCGAAGCGCTCGGCGTGACGCACGAAGTGATCGCGACCGAAGAGCTCGAAGATCCGAACTACCGCGCCAATCCCGCCGATCGCTGTTATTATTGCAAGCACGAGCTGTACGATAAGCTGGCCGAGATCGCGCGCGCCCGCGGCGCACGGTGCATCGTCGACGGCTTCAATCTCGACGACGCGCAGGATTACCGCCCGGGACGGCGCGCGGCGGAAGAATTCGCGGTGCGCAGTCCGCTCGCCGAGGCCGGCTTTACCAAAGCCGACGTGCGCGCGCTCGCAAGAGATTTGGATCTCGAGGTCTGGGACAAGCCGGCGTTGGCGTGCCTTTCATCGCGCTTTCCTTACGGGACCGCGATCTCGCTCGAACTCCTGCGGCAAGTCGAGCGCGCCGAGGACGCGATCCTCGCAGCGGGGATTCGCGAATGCCGCGTCCGTCATCACGGCGATATCGCGCGCATCGAGGTCCCCCTCGACGAGCTCGAACGCTTGACGAAGCCCGGGACCCGCGAGGCGATCGTCGCGGGCGTACAGGCCGCGGGCTATCGCTACGTCACGATCGACTTGGGCGGCTACGTCCACGGCAATCTCAATCGAGCGCTCGGTGGCAGCGAACGAGACTAACCTCGGCGCATTCGTTTTCAAGCATCGCGGGGCGCTGCTGGCTGCGCCCGCAATTGCGCTCACGATCGCCGGTAAGCCGACGCCGGCGTCGATCGCGTTGGGCCTTCCGCTGGCCATCGCAGGCGAGCTCTTGCGCTGCTGCGCCGTCGGCTTCTCGGGGACGACGACGCGCGGCGACGTCGTAACGGCACCGCAGCTCGTCACCGCCGGCCCGTACGCGCACGTTCGCAACCCCCTCTACGTCGGGAACGTCCTCACGGCGGCGGGTTTCGCGCTCGCGTTTACCGGCGGTCTGCGCCCGGCGCAACGGTTCCTCGTCGCCGGCGGGTCGTTAGCAGTGATGCTCGGCGTCTATGCGGTGATCGTGCCGCATGAAGAACGCTATCTGCGCACGACGTTCGGCGAGGAGTTCGATGCCTACGCGGCGCGCGTCCCGCGCGTCGTCCCGCAGTTGCAAGCCGCGCAGCCGCAACAAGGGACATTCGATCCCACCGTCATCCGTTCGGCCGAGTCTAAGACGTTCGCGACCTTCGGGCTGATGCTCGCAGCGCTTGCGTTGAAGGCGTTCCGATGAGCGCGAGCCACGCGCACGCGCACACCCACGCCTCGAGTTCGACGCTGCGCCTAAAGATTGCGCTCGCGCTGACCGCTGCGGTCGCGATCTTCGAGTTTGCCGGCGGATGGATCGCGCACAGCCTCGCGCTCATCTCGGACTCGGTCCACGTCGTCACCGACGTCGTCGCCCTCGCGATCGCGCTCGCTGCAACGATTCAGGCCACGCGTCCCGCCAATGCGCGCCAGACCTACGGCTTTGCGCGGATGGAGATCCTGGCCGCACTCGCCAACGGGACGCTGCTCTTCGGCATCACGCTCTTGATCGGGTTCGAAGCGATCCGCCGTCTCATGCAGCCCGAGCCGACGGAAGGCGGGCTGATGGCCGTGGTCGCCGCGATCGGATTCGTCGTGAACGTCAGCGTCGGCGTTATGTTAGCCCGCGGAAGTCACGACAACCTCAATTTGCGCGCCGCGCTCCTGCATGTGGCCGGCGACGCGCTCGGTGCGATCGCGGTCGCGATCGGCGGCATCGTGATCCTCGCGACGGGCCTGCCGTGGATCGATCCAGCGCTCTCGCTCTTCGTCGGGCTCATCATCGTCCTGGGCGTCTGGCGCGTCGTGCGCGAAGCGTCCGACGTCTTGCTCGAAAGCGCGCCGTCACACGCGACGGTCCCGCTCGTGCGCGATCGGATTCGCTCGCTCGACGGCGTCGTCGACGTCCACGATCTGCACGTGTGGAGCATCGGGAGCGGCCGCCACGTCCTCTCCGCCCACGTGCTGCTCACGGACAAGCGGATCAGCGAAGCGTCGGCGATTCTGCGCCGGATCGAGGACTCGATGCGCGACGATTTCGAGATCACGCACGTCACCGTGCAGTTCGAATGCGAGTCCTGCGAAGCCGACGACCGGATCGTCTGCACCCAGTCGGACTAGGCCTAGGGGCGTTTCGCAGGTAGCACGAAGGCCCAGAGCCCCCACCGCTGCGTTGAAGGCAGGCTGACATGAATTCCAAGACCGTCGTCCTTGGGACGGCACGGACCCCGTTCGGCAAACTGGGCGGCGCGCTTTCGTCGCTCCATCCGACGACGCTCGGCGGCGAGGTGATCCGCGCGGCGGTCGAGCGCTCGGGGATCGATCGCAGCGACGTCGATCACGTGATCATGGGCGAGGTTCTGCAAGGCGGCGTCGGGCAAGCGCCGTCTCGCCAGGCGCTCTACAAAGCGGGCCTTGCGAAGACGGTTACGTTCGAGACGATCAACAAGGTCTGCGCATCGGGGATGATCGCGATCGTGCACGGTGCGCGCTTGATCAACGACGACGGCGCTGCGGTCGTCGTCGCCGGCGGGATGGAATCGATGTCGCAGGCGCCTTACCTCCTTAAGGATGCGCGCTTCGGTTACCGCTTCGGCGACGGCCAACTCATCGATCTTATGAATTACGACGGACTATGGGATCCGTTCTCGAGCCTGACGATGGCGGTCTCGCAATCGCGCGTCAACGCCGAAATGGGGATCACCCGCGAGGTCCAGGACGAGTTCGCCTACACCTCGCAGCAACGTGCCGCCGAAGCGACCGCCAAGGGCTGGTACGCGCCAGAGATCGTCGCGCTGAAAGTTGCCACCAAAGCGAGGGGCAAGCTCGTCGTCGAACGGATTCCGGAGCCGGCGCGCGCGCGCGTCCCCGCGGTCGCCGGGCACAATGGGAGCGGCCGCGCGTGGAGCGATCTTCCCGACGGTCTGGCCCCCGATCCGAAAGACTACATGCCCTACGTCACCGGCGACGTCCCGTTCACGCTCGTCGACAAAGACGAGCCGATCCGTGCCGACTCGACGCTCGAAGGGATGGCTAAGCTGCCGCCGCTCGACAAAGGCGGGACGGTCACGGCCGGTAACGCGCCGGGCGTCAACGACGGTGCGGCGGCGCTCGTCCTCGCGAGCGAAGAGTATGCCAAGCGCGGCGGCTTCGAAGCACTGGGGACGATCGTCGATCATGCGATGGCCGCATGGAGCCCGGCGTATCTCGCGCTCACGCCGGCGATGGCGGTTGAGAAGCTGCTCGAACGCAATGGTCTCACGGCTGCGCAGATCGACGTGTGGGAAGTCAACGAAGCATTTGCCGCGGTCGCGTGGAGCACGGCCAACCGCTTGGGCATCGATCCGAAGAAGGTCAACGTGCAGGGCGGTGCGGTCGCGCTCGGCCATCCGATCGGCGCCTCCGGCGCGCGGATCACCGCTTCGGTCATCCATCAGCTGCGCCGCCGCGGCGGCGGGCTCGGGATCGCGGCGATTTGCAGCGGCGGCGGCCAAGGCGACGCCGTTTTGGTAAAGGTGGGCTAGTTTTGCGCGTCCTCGTCATCGGGGCCGGACAGATGGGTTCCGGCATCGCCCAAGTCCTCGCAGGCGCGGGCCACGAGGTCTTGCTCAACGACGTCGATGCCAAGCGCATCCGGCACGGGATCGACGGGATCGCCAAACAGCTCGACCGCGCCGTCGAGAAAGGCCGCATCACCGAGATCCAGCGCGGGAAGGTGCTCGAGCACATCGATCCGCGGGATCACTTCGAAAACCTCGACGTCGCGCTCGCGATCGAAGCGGCGACCGAAAATTTAGAGATCAAGAAAGAGCTCTTCCGCACGCTCGATCTCTCGACGCCGCCCGAGGCGATCCTCGCAAGCAACACGTCGTCGATCTCGATCACGACGCTCGCCGCCGTGACGACGCGACCCGAGAGCGTGATCGGAATGCACTTCATGAATCCCGTCCCGGTCATGAAGCTCGTCGAGGTCATTCGCGGCCTCGCGACGAGCGACCAGACGTTTCGAACCATCTACGATCTCGCCAAGGGTTTGGGAAAAACGCCTGTCGAGGTCCGCGACTTCCCCGGCTTCATCTCCAACCGCATCCTGCTGCCGATGCTCAACGAAGCGATCTATGCGCTCTACGAGGGCGTCTCGACGATCGAAGACATCGACACGGTCATGAAACTCGGAATGAACCATCCGATGGGACCGTTCGAGCTGGCCGACTTCATCGGGCTCGACACGTGCCTGGCGATCATGGAAGTGCTCCACGAAGGTTTCGCGGATAGCAAGTACCGGCCGTGTCCGCTGCTGCGGCAGTACGTCGCCGCGGGCTGGCTCGGGAAGAAATCAGGGCGCGGTTTTTACGACTACCGCGACGGTGCGCCGAAAGTCAACGGCGCGGTGGCGACTCACGTTCGAGCTCACTGAAGAGCAACGCGCGGTCCAGCAGCTCGCAGCCGAGATCGCGCAACGCGAAATCACTCCGCACGTCGCGGCGTGGGATCGCGAGCACCACTTTCCGCGCGAGCTCTATCGAAAACTCACCGCGTCGGGGCTGATGGGCCTCTTGATCCCGGAGGAATACGGCGGGGCCGGCGGCGACGTCGTCTCATACGCGCTCGTCATCGAAGAGCTCTCGCGCGCCGACGCCGGGACGGGCGTGACGTATGCCGCCCACTCGATGGTTGCGCGCGCGATCGCACTTCTCGGGAGTGATGCGCAGAAACAGCGCTATCTGCCCAAGCTCGCGCAGGAAGACGTGCTCGCGGCCTTTGCGCTCACGGAACCTGATAACGGTTCTGATGCAGGCAACATCCGCGCGCCCGCTCGCGCGGACGGCGGCGACTGGATTCTCAACGGTCGCAAGCAGTGGTGCACCAACGGCGGCGTGGCGGCCGTCATCATGGCGATGTTCCGGACGGCCGCGGGCGGCCCGAAGGGCGTCTCGGCATTTCTCGTCGACGCCGGTACGCCGGGCTTTGTCGTTGAAAAGGTGACGGAGAAGCTCGGAATTCACACGAGCAACACGTGCGATCTCGCGTTCCAAGACGCGCGCGTCCCGGAAGGCGCGTTGCTCGGCGCCGCCGGGGCCGGCTTCACTTCGGCGATGACGACGCTAGCGGCGGGAAGGATCGGAATCGCGGCGCAAGCCTGCGGCATCCTCGCCGCCTGCCTCGATGCATCAGTGAAGTTCGCGCAGGAACGGATCCAGTTCGGTCAACCGGTCGGCGCGTTCGAAGGCGTCTCGTTCAAGATCGCGCTGATGGCGACCGATCTCGAAGCCGCGCGGCTCCTGACGTACCGCGCCGCCGCGCTCTGCGATGCAGGCGAATCGTTCGTGATCGAAGCGGCGAAGGCGAAGCTGTTCGCATCGACGGCCGCGCGGACGCACGCCGCGGAAGCCGTGCAGATTCACGGCGGCTACGGCTACACGACCGAGTTCCCCGTCGAGCGCTACTACCGCGACGCCAAGATCACCGAGATCTACGAAGGAACCTCCGAGATCCAAAAGATCGTCATCGCCCGCGCTCTTCTCGGCCGGCTCGATTAGCAGGGTCCTTTCCTGCTTGACGTATACTACCCACTGATGGCAAAGCGTCCAGTTCATCCCGGAAAGGTATTGAGCGAGGATGTTCTTGAGCCGCTTGGCATGAGTGCGAACAAACTAGCTCAGGCACTACGCGTCCCGGCCAATCGCATCAGCGCTATCGTCGCAGGTCGACGAGCAATCTCAGCGGATACTGCCCTTCGTCTTTCGCGCTTCCTTGGGACTTCGCCGGAGTTTTGGGTCGGGTTGCAGGCGGAGTATGATCTTGACACCGCGCGCCTCGAAGCTGCAAAGCGCATCGAGCGAGAAGTCAGACCCCGCGCCAGCTAGCCGTGACTTCCGGAGTCCGAACTAACTCGTTAGGGAATCCAGACGCTCTGCGCGATCTTGATCGCATAGAGCGGCAGGGCGGCGGCGCTTGCGGCGACCGCGATAGCGCCGACGCCGGGGAGGCGCTCCCACATCAAGCCAAGCGCGATTAGGATCGGGGCGATCGAGTACGCGATGCGATCCGCCGAGAGCGGAAAGCCGGCGGCGAGAATGATCGCGATCCCAAGCAGACCATAGGTCGTCGTCGCAACGCCGAGCTGCTTGCGAAACGCCACGAGCGCAGCTCCGCCGGCGACGATCAACAAGAGATCCCATTGGCTCGTGAACCACAAGGCCGCTTCCGCAAGCCCGAGCAGCAGGCCGCAAACGAAATTCCCCGCATCGCTGAGCGAGCCGCGCCTGCGCCACCACAGCGCGGAGAGTGCGACGATCGCGATTTGATAGGGCCACCAGTGCGGCCCGACCGTCCCGAACAGGATCGCGACCATATACTCCCAATCGGCGAACCGGACCGTCAGCGGGCCGCGCCACGCGATTTGCGCGTGCACGAAGGCAAGCGGATCGCCGAACGCGCGCCAACAAAACAATGCGTACGCCAGCGTGCCTATACACGCGCAGAGGGCCGCGATCCATGCGCCGCGCGAACGCTTTTGCAGCACGGCCTCGAGCGCGAACGCCGGCATCAACGCGATGCCCGGAAAGCGAGTCGCCGAAGCGAGTGCGCCCCAAACGGCGGCACCCGCAAAGCGATTGCGCTCGAAGCTCCAAAGCGCAAGCGTACTGAGCAGGAGGAAGAGCCCCT
>DATNIC010000065.1:0-5465 GCA_035604635.1 Binatia bacterium | reverse complement strand
CCCGCCGGTCCAGCCGAACCCGACGAGGACCGCGTCGACGGATTTGAGCGTCGCCATTACGACTCGCCTCCGCCCAGGCCGATCGAGCGTTCGACATCGGCGATCCCGACCGGCTCGGCGACTTTGTATGGGACGTTGTGCTTGCCGATGTACGCGTTGTACGCGACCGGGACGCCGGGATGACCGATCAATTTCCAGCCGATCTTGTTGCGGTTTCCGCCGTACATCGGATCTGAGAAGAAGCCTTGATTCGTGTTGGCGTACAGCATCTCGAAAAATACTTTACCGGGGACGCTATCGTACGTGAGCTTGGCATCGTCCAGCGCCTGCAAGACTGCGTCTTGCTGCACGGGCGACAACTTGTCGAACGTCTTGCCGTACTGCTTCTTGCAATACGCATTGGTCTCTGCGATCGCCAGGCGGTAGACTTCGCGCGGCGTCAGGGGCAGTTGATAGCCTTGCGTCGGCGCTCCCTGTGCCCACGGCCCCTGCCGGTACATCTTGGCGGCGAGGCCGAACTGGCCACCCAGCTGCTGATCGATGAAGTACGCGACACCGGCTTGTTTTGCGCCGGGGCCGAGCTCATCGGTCGGGATCAACCGCTCCACCGCGGCCTCAACGAATGCGGCCTCAGGCGCGGTGAAATACTTGTACGCTTCGGGTTCGCTACCCAGCGGTTTGAGCGGAGGCGCTTTCGCAGGTGCGGTCGCGGCTTCGGAGGCGGCCGGCAAAACTTCGGCCGCGGCGACTGTCCCTACGAGTGCGACAAAATCTTTGCGCGAAACGGCGTCGGACATGGTTGGGCCCTCCGACCACGGCCTGCTATGAGGAGCTAACCGAGTCCTTCGCTGACGCGGAGCTTCGCCTGGGCGAAGTCGATGATCGCTTGCTCTCGGCGCCAGGCGTCGAGGTCGCTCCCTGCGGCCTTCTGCCGTTCGAGCGCGGCCTTGAGCTCCTCACGCGCCGCATGGCGGTCAACGGCGTCGCCGTTGACCGCGCTCTCCACGATCATCGTGACCCGATCGGGAAACGCTTGCAAAAAGCCCCCTCCCGTCGCGAGTTCGAGGCGTTTCGTTTGTCCGTGCTCGTCGGGGACGTTCGCGCGCATGACGCCGGGACGCAACGTCGTCACGAACGGAGCGTGCTTGGGGAGGATCCCGAACTCGCCTTCGGTCCCGGTCGCGATGACGAGCTCCACCTCGCCGTCGAACGCGATCGACGTCGGCGTGATCAGCTTGAATGGGACGGTCGAAGCCATGAAGCTACACCGTCACGCCGAGCTTCTCGGCCTTCTCTTTGACCTCGTTGATCGCACCGCAATAGAAGAACACTTGCTCCGGAAGATGATCGAGCTTGCCTTCGAGGATCTCCTTGAAACTCGCGATCGTGTCTTGCAGCTTGACGTACTTGCCCGGCGTCCCGGTAAATTGCTCGGCAACGGAAAACGGCTGCGAGAAGAATCGCTGCAGTCGCCGCGCGCGGCCGACGATGACCTTGTCGTCGTCCGAAAGCTCTTCGATGCCTAGGATCGCGATGATGTCTTGCAGGTCTTTGTAGCGCTGCAACGTCTCTTGCACTCCGCGCGCGACGCGGTAGTGCTCCTCGCCGACGATGACCGGATCGAGGATGCGCGAACTCGAGGCAAGCGGATCGACCGCCGGATAGATACCGAGCTCGGAGATCGGCCGCGAAAGCGCTGTCGTCGCGTCGAGATGGCTGAACGTCGTCGCGACGGCCGGATCCGTGTAGTCGTCCGCTGGGACGTAGACGGCCTGCACCGAGGTAATCGAGCCCTTGTGGGTCGAGGTGATCCGCTCCTCGATCTCGCCCATCTCGGTTGCGAGCGACGGCTGGTATCCGACGGCTGAGGGCATGCGGCCCATCAGCGCCGAGACTTCGGAGCCCGCCTGCATGAAGCGGAAGATATTATCGATGAAGAGCAGCACGTCTGCGCCCTTCTCGTCGCGGAAGTATTCCGCCATCGTGATTCCGGTCTGCGCGATCCGAAAGCGTACGCCCGGCGGCTCGTCCATCTGACCGAAGACGAGTGCGGTCTGCGAAATGACGCCCGACTCTTTCATCTCGACCCAGAGATCGTTCCCTTCGCGCGTCCGTTCGCCGACGCCGGTGAACACCGAATAGCCTTTGTGAACCGCTGCGATGTTGTGGATGAGCTCCTGGATCAAGACCGTCTTGCCGACGCCGGCGCCGCCGAACAGCCCGACTTTTCCGCCACGCATGTACGGCAGCATGAGGTCGACGACTTTGATCCCCGTCTCGAAGACCGTCGGCGTCGGATCCTGGGCCGTGAAATCGGGCGGGTTGCGATGGATCGGCCAGTAGTCGGTTGCGTTGACGGGATCGGCCGAATCGATCGCCTTGCCCAAGACGTTGAAAATCCGCCCCAGCGTCGCTTCGCCGACGGGGACCTTGATCGATTCGCCCGTGTTGTTGACCGGCTGCCCGCGGACGAGGCCGTCGGTCGAGCCCATTGCGAGGCAGCGCACTTGGTTGTTCCCGAGCTGGACCTGCACTTCGAGGACGAGGTCGCGCGCCATCATCGCCGTACCGCCGAGCTCGACTTCTCCCGAGGTTGCCTGACCATTCGCATGAACGCGGGAATCCGACCCGACGCGAAGCTCCAAAGCGTCGTTGATGTTCGGAAGCTCCCCCTCGGCAAACTCGACGTCAACGACGTTTCCGAGAACTTGAACGACCTTTCCGGTACTTGGCATGAAGGTTCTCCCTAACTCACGAGCGCTTCGGCGCCGCCGACGATTTCCAACAATTCCTTGGTGATCGCGGCCTGACGCGCATTGTTCATGACGATCGTGAGGTCGTCGATGAGCTGGTCCGCGTTGTCGGTCGCGTTGCTCATCGCCATCAGCTGCGCCGCAAAAAAGCAAGCATCGGTCTCGAGCAGCGCCGCGTAGATCGTGAACTCGAGGTACGTCGGAAGCAGGTGCTCCAAGACGAATTCAGGCGACGGCTCGAACTCGACGCTTCCCGGGGCCCCACCTTCCGGTGCACTTGCATCGCGTTCGGGTTCGACCGGGACGAGCTTGCGCAGCTCGGGCTTTTGAGACGTCATCGAAGCGAACTTCGAACTGATCATGAGGATCTCACCGATCGCACCCGCGGAGAAGTCCTCGCTGACGCGAGTCGCGATCGCGCGCGCAGTCTCTCGCTTGTCCACGCGTGATTGCGGCCAAAACTGCGCCGTCTCTTGCTCCAGCCGGCGCAGTGCGTTGCGGCCCTTGATCCCGACGCTGTACCAGCGCACGTTGGGATGCTCTCGCCGGTGAACGTCGGCCGTCCGGATCAAGTTTGAGTTGAAGGCGCCGGCCAGGCCTTTGTCGGCGGTGATCAGGATGATCCCTGACGGAGCGCCTTCCTTGCCGGGGTTCATGAAGGGATGATCGACGTGACCGGCCCTCGTCAGCAAGTCGCGTAGCATCTCGGAGAGCGCCGCTGCAAAAGGACGCGACTGCCGGCGCAGCTCTTCCGCGCGCCGAATCTTGGTCGACGCGATCTGCTTCATCGCCTTCGTGATCTGCTGAGTGTTCTTGAGCGACCGGATCCGGTCGCGCAAGTCGCGAACGGTCGCCATCTAGAAGCTCTTGTTGAATTCGGTGATCGCGGCTTCCAGCTTCCTTTGCGTTTCTTCGGAAAGCACTTTGGATTGCGCGATGTCGTCGGGAATCTCCGAGTGTTTCTCATGCAGGAAGCCGACGAACGCATGCGCCCAGTCTTGCAAACGCGGGGTCGGAATATCGGTGAGGAAGCCGCGCGTCGCCGCGAAGATGACGGTGACTTGATCTTCGACGGGCTGCGGCTCGAACTGTCGCTGCTTGAGGACCTCCGTGGTCTTCTCGCCGCGGGTCAACGTCGCTTGGGTCGCCTTGTCGAGGTCGCTTGAGAGCTTCGCGAACGCGGCGAGCTCGCGGTATTGGGCCAGGTCGAGCTTGAGCTGACCCGCGACCGAGCGCATCGCGCGGATCTGGGCCGAACCGCCGACGCGCGAGACCGAGATCCCGACGTCGACTGCCGGCCGGATCCCTTGAAAGAAGAGGCCGGTCTGCAGATAGATCTGGCCGTCCGTTATCGAGATCAAGTTCGTCGGGATATACGCCGAAACGTCGCCGGCTTGCGTCTCGATGACGGGGAGCGCAGTCAGCGAACCTCCACCCATCTCGTCGGAGAGCTTCGCGGCGCGTTCGAGCAAGCGAGAGTGCAAATAGAAGATGTCGCCGGGATATGCTTCGCGGCCCGGCGGGCGGCGCAGGAGGAGCGAGACTTCGCGGTAGGCCTGCGCGTGCTTGGTGAGATCGTCGTAGATGATCAGGACGTCTTTTTTCTGGTACATCAAGTCTTCGCCCATCGCACACCCGGCATACGGCGCGATGTACTTCAGCGCCGCAGGCTCCGAAGAGCTGACGGTCACGATGGTCGTATACTCCATCGCGCCGAATCTCTCGAGCGTCTGCGAGGTCGCGGCCACCGTTGACGACTTCTGACCGATCGCGACGTAGATGCAGAAGACGTCCTTGCCTTTTTGATTGATGATCGTGTCGATCGCGATCGCCGTCTTCCCAGTCGTGCGATCGCCGATGATCAACTCGCGTTGCCCGCGGCCGATCGGAATCAACGCATCGATTGCGCGGATTCCGGTTTGCAGCGGCTGCTTGACGCCTTGACGCTCGACGACGGACGGCGCCGTATTTTCGATCGTGCGGTACCGGCGCGTCTCGATCGGACCTTTGCCGTCGACCGGCTGGCCCAGCGGGTTGACGACCCGTCCCAGCAGCTCCGGTCCGACGGGGACTGAGATGATCCGGCCGGTTCGTTTGACCAGATCGCCCTCTTGAATCCCCTGGTCGTCACCCATGATGATGACGCCGACGTTGTCCTCCTCGAGATTGAGGATGATGCCCTGCACGCCGTTGGGAAACTCGACGAGCTCCGATTGCGCCGCAGAATCAAGGCCGTAGATCCGCGCAATGTTGTCACCGACCTCGATCACGGTCCCGACCTCGTCTTCCTTGACCTCGGCGGTGAAGTTTTTGATCTGCTGCTTGAGAATGCCGGTGATTTCGTCGGCGTTGATCATGTGAGGGATCCTCGTTAGTTTTGGGAGAGCGAACGCGCGAGTTCGTTGAGGCGTCCGGCGACGCTGGCGTCGATGTGCTGGTCGCCCATCGTGAGGCGAAGCCCGCCGATGAGGGCCGGATCGACGCTCTGCTTGACGACGAAGCGCTTGTTGTAAAGTTTTGAAAGCCGCTCGACGAGCGCATCGACCTCGGCGGGCGGGAGTTCCCGCGCGGTGACGATCTCGAGCGGTTCGCGCCCGCTCGCCTCGACTTCCATCTCGCCGTAGAGCCTCGCGATATCGCGCAGGTAGCGTTCGCGCCGTTTTCTGATCAAAAGCAAGACCGAATGCAAGGCGACTTCATCGACCCTGTCGG
>DATNIC010000064.1:0-13249 GCA_035604635.1 Binatia bacterium | reverse complement strand
CGAGCCGTACTTTGCGGCGGTATCGATCGCCGGCTGCATCATTGCAGGCGTGAGCCTCTCGGCGAAGCGCGAACGAGTCATCGTCGCGACGACGGCCGGGTCGATCTTGGCGTACTTGGCGAGGATGTCGGACGTCTTGGTCTCGTTCTGATTCGCCCAGACTGCAGTTTGCCGGATAACCGCGGTAAAGCGCGCGACCGCGTCGGGATGATCCTTCGCCCACTGTGAGGTCGTGAACCAGACCCCGGTGAGGAATTCCTTGCCGATCGCATCGTACGGATAGCCAAGGACGCGCGCGTCCTTCTTCCCCAGCGCCAGAAACGGCTCGTTCAACAACGCTGCATCGATCCGTCCCGCCGCGAGCGCGGCCGGCATTGCGGAATAGGCGACCTCGATGAACTTCACCGACGATGCGTCGCCGCCGTTTTTGTCGATCCAAGCGCGGGCAGCATACTCGACGATCGTCCCCAAGCCCGCGACCGCCAGGACCTTGCCCGTCAAATCCTTGGCGTTGCGGACGGTCGAGTTCGTCGCGACGAAGAGCGCCGCGGTCGGCGCCTTCGACGTATACGCGACCGTCGGCGCGATGACGACGAAGGGAAGGTTCCTGCGGTGCGCGACCGCGACGACGACGAGGCTTGCGTACCCGATGTCAACCGCGTTCGAGGCGACAGCAGAGGCAATCGCGCTGCCGTTTTGGATCAGCTGGATATCCGCGTTGATCCCTGCTTTGGCAAAATAGCCGAGCTCTTGCGCGTAAAAAACTTCCGCGTTCGATTCAATCGGAATCGCGGCGATCCGCAGCGTCTCCGGAGCTTGAGCGCGACCGGGAGATCCCCAGACGACCAAGGCGAAGAGCGCGACCAGCGGCGAGATTCGCAATTTCATGAAAGAAGCGCCCTGCACTCGTCGAGAAGTCGGACCGCATAGGGGCCGCCGGCCTGGCGATCCGGGTGGTTCGGATCGGCGATGACGCGGCGGAGATAGCCGATCGTCTGCGGATGCCACAGCCGCCTCTTCGTCTTTTGAAAGATATCCTGGCTCCACAGTTCAGGTTTCCTTCTGACGAGATCCAGGCCGGTGCTGTTCAAGAGCATTGCGATCTTGCGCACCGGGAGACCCAGCTCGGCCGCGATGTCGCTCGCCGAAAGCGTGTAGAACATCGCCGCGTCGGCTTTGACGCGTGCCGGATGCGGAGCATCATCGGATTCGGTCTCGGTAACGTCCGCAACGGTGACCTCACGTTCGCTGAGCGTCCGCTCCAAGCGCGCGACGAGCGCCTCCAATTTATCGACGGCGCTCGCCAAGCGCGCCTCTTCAGGGCGTTCCACGCGCCTTACGTTCGCAGATGATCCCAGCCGGCGTTGACGAGCGGCTCAAGCACAGCGCCGCGCCTGATCCGGACACCCTCCCCGGCCTCGAAGCTGCCGATTCGCAAGAGCGGCTTACCGAACCGCTGCGCGAATCGCTGTGCAAGATACCCAAAGGCACGTGCATCCACGGCGGCCAGGAGCTCGTAATCTTCGCCACCGTGTAGAGCATACGCCGCCGGATCGTCTCCGGCGTGTAAGGCGATCGCGTCGGCGGCCGGATCGATAGGGATGGCTTCCACGACGGCGCTGCACCGCGAAAGGCGGCACATCCGCGGCAGATCCGTCGACAGGCCGTCGGAGAGATCCATCATCGCATGCACGTTCTTGGAGGCCGCAAGCCAGCGGCCTTCCTCCAGCCGCGGTGTCGGCGTGCGATAGGCGGCAAGCGCTCGCGGCGCTTCCGGCAGTGTTTCGAGATCGCGCCGTTCGCAGGCGACCTTTAATCCGGCTCGACTCGCCCCCAGGGGCCCGGTCACGGCCGCGACGTCGCCCGGCCGTGCGCCGCCGCGCAACTTGCAGTTCGACGAACGGACTTCGCCGATGATCGTGATGGCTATGGTAATGACAGGTGCGCGCATGATGTCGCCGCCGGCGATTGCGGTCCCGCTCGACTCGGCCAGAAGCGCCATGCCGCGGTAGAAATCGCGAATCCAAGCTTCCTCGGTCTCCGGTGAGACACCGAATGCGATCGTCATCAGCACCGGCCGTGCCCCCTTGGCGGCGATGTCGCTCAAATTGCAAGCGAGCGCGCGGTATCCGACTTCGGCGGCCGACATGGCGTCGCGCGTGAAGTGTACTCCTTCGACGAGCGCATCAGTTTTGATAATGCTTCGGTGGGAACGAGACGGCTGCCAAACGGCGACGTCGTCCTCGCCCAATCCGACGACCAGGCGCTGCGCCGTAGGCGCGCAGATCTCGCGCAGGGCCTCGACGAGCTGGTCTTCGGTCAGCGGGCGAGCGCCCCAGCGGCGTGGTCGCGCAGCTCGCGAACGGCCGCGGCGGGATCGCTCTGGCCGAAGACGCTCGAGCCGGCGACGATGACCCGCGCGCCGGCCTCGACGACCCGGGCGACGTTGCGGGGATCGATCCCGCCGTCGACTTCGAGTTCGCATGCCGGATTGAACTCGTCGATCAGGGCCCGCGCCTCGCGCAGCTTCTTGATCGAATTTTCCAGAAACTCTTGACCGCCGAATCCGGGATTGACGCTCATAATGAGGATCAAGTCGACGTCATTGATGACGTCCTCGAGCATCGCGACGGGCGTCGCGGGGCAGATCGAGATCCCGGCCTTCGCGCCGAGCGAGCGAATGTGGTGCAGCAGACGCTGCGAATGCGGCGTCGCCTCGTAGTGAAACGTGATCACGTCCGCGCCCGCATCGCGAAACTCGTCGACGTACTTTTCAGGCTCGACGATCATCAGGTGCGTGTCGAACGTCAAGCGGGTGAGCTTCCGCAGATCTCCGATGATCTTCGGGCCCCACGTGAGGTTGGGGACGAATCGGCCGTCCATCACGTCGAGATGGATGTAGTCCGCGCCGCCGGCCTCGGCCGCGGCAATCGCGCTTGCGACGCGGCTAAAATCTGCGGAGAGGAGCGACGGCGCGATCTTCACGGCGTTGCCGCTCACTTAGAGCCGCCTCGCAGCACGTGGGAGGCAGGTTGGAGGGTCAGAGGTTCGACGCCCACCTTCGTTTGGTTGAGCAGCTCGTTGTTCAAATAGGTATCGAGTTCGGCCGTCCCTATGACGGTCAAGTTGAAGTCCAGCTTCTGGCCGCTCTGCGCGAAGCCGTTGTAGACGTCCCACGTCCCCGTTTCGTCGCGGACCGACACCTTGACGTTCGCCACGTCATCAGTTTGCGGGACCGTCACGGTCGCGTGAACCTGTCGAATGAGCCGCCCATACTCTTCTTGACCGGCGCTGACTTGAAATGAGACTTTGTCGAACGGATCGATCACCTGATTCGCGGCAGGCAACTGCCGGACGACCGTGCCGCGAGGCGGACCGGTCGGACCGAACGGCGTCCAGACGATTTGTCCCAGATGCGTTTTCGTCGCCGCGGCGAGGGTGCGCGCTTCGTCGAGCGGCAGGTTGACGAAGTTCGGGACGCGGAGGGTGCCCTGCGGTCCTTTCGAGAGTTGCAACGAGACCTGCGCTCCTTCGTGGACGCTGGCAAGCGGGGGCGGATCCTGCATGACGACCGCGTTGGCCGGCAGATCGTCGTTGGGGACGACGCGGGTCTCGGCCAACTGGAGGTGCAACCGCGAGAGGTCGAGCTGCGCTTGACGCAAGGTTTCATTGCGCAGGTCGGGCATCGCAAAGATGTTCACGCCGCGGCTGACGATCAGCGAGACCTGACGGCCTTCTCGCACGTGCGCGCCGGCGGCCGGCTGCTGCCCCATGACGACGTCTTTGGGAAACTTGTCGCTGGGCTGACGCTCGACGACCACTGCCTTGAGCTTGAGATTCGCGCTTTCGCTGATCGCGTCGGTCTCGGTTTGGCCGACGAACGCCGGGACCATCACGCCGGCGACGGCCGGCGAAAAGAAATCCTTGATCGAGCGTCCGAACCACACGAAGACGCCGACTGCGAGTGCAAGCGCGATCGCGAACTGCCAGTCGCGCTCGAGCAACTCGTCCAGCCGGCGCTGGACCTGCGGCCGCGCCTCATCGACTTGCGCGAGCAGGTTACGCAAGCGCTTCGAGCTGTGCTTCGTCGAGCTCAACGTTGGAATAGACGCGCTGGACGTCTTCATGTTCCTCGAGTGCATCGAGGAAGTCTACGACCGCGCGCGTTTGTGCGCCGTCGGGTGAAACGGACTGCTTTGCCACCATACCGAGCTGCGCAGAGGTCACCTTGAGCCCGGCGTGCTCGAGCGCCTCGCGAACCGAGGAGAGCGTCTTCGCATCGGTCTCGATCTCGGCCGGCTTGCCGTACCGCACGTCGATGACGCCGTCGATGAGCGCCCGCTCGACGAGTTGATCCTCGCTCAGACCGTCGGGCTCGACTTCGATGAGACCACGCTGGTCGAACATCCAGCCGACGCTGCCTGTTTCGCCGAGCGTGCCTTCGTTACGGCTGAATAGGAAGCGAAGTTCGGCGGCGGTCCGATTACGATTGTCGGTCGCGGCATCGACGATCACCGCGACGCCCGCGGGCCCGTAACCCTCGTATCGGATCTCTTCGATCTCGCGTTCGCCCTCGCCGCCGGACGCACGCGCGATCGCGCGCTTGATATTGTCCAACGGCATGTTGTTGGCGCGTGCTTTGTCGACGGCCATCTTCAAGCGGTAATTGGCTTCCGGATCGGGCGACCCGCCCTTCGCCGCCAGGATGATCTCTTTGCTCAGCTTCGTGAACAGCGCGCCGCGCTGCGCGTCGGCCTTTCCTTTGCGCAGCTTGATATTGTGCCATTTGGAGTGCCCGGACATAGGACCACCTCCCTTCGCCGTCTATATCCAGTTTCCGCCGATGAGCTTGGTCAACGGCTCCCACATCCGCTGGTGCCACGCATCGTACGTGATCTGTACCCCCGCCAGGATGGGGTAAAAGTACGCGAAGAGCACGACGACCAGCGCCAGGAATCCCCACACGGCAAAACGGCCCCAACTCGCGTGCCTCCACACCCGCTGCAAAAGCGCGGCGTTCGCGAGGCAGATCACCGCCAGATTCGGGTAGAAATGATACTCAAAGGCGACGCGCGGAGTTGCAATCCAAGGCAGCCATTGCAGGAGATAAGCGACGACCAGTATCGTGAAGCCCTTATTGCGCTCGCGCCACGCGCTATAAGCAGCGAACGGAACCGATAACAGCCCGAGCCACCACACGGCGGGATTGGGAAGCGCCAAGATCTCGGCGACGCAGCAGGCCGCGCCGTTCTGCGTGGCCGCGCCGATCCGAAAATCGTGATAATAATAGGAAATCGGGCGCTGCAGGAGCGGCCACTGCCACCACGTCGATCCGTAGGGGTGGGTCGCCCGCAAGTTGTCGTGGTAGCCGAACATCTGCTGCTGCAGCCCGACCAGATCGGTCAGATTGTGTCCGAGCATGAAGTACGGGATGTACGAGAACGCGTAGAGCGTCGCCGAGACGAAGCACATCCCGACGACGACGACGTCGAGCGGGAATCCGAATGGGTTGCCCCAGACCGCCGGACGCCGGATGAAGCGCTGCGCGGCGACCGCCGCGACGATCCCCCACACGACGAAGAAGTCGAACAGGCCGTTCCACTTGCTGTCGGCGACGGCCGCCGACGCGAGAGCCAGCAGAAACAGCCATAGGCGGCCGTCGCGCGGGACGATCGAGCCGAGCGGCGTCTCCATGACGCCGCTCGGCGAGAACTGAGCCTCGCCTTCCGGGGTCGCGTACCGCATCCCACCGGTCCGCGCGTACGTGATCCGCAGCCCGTCCGCTTCGTACTGCTTCTTCTCGCTCTTGAGCGGTTCGCCGGTCGCGGTGATGATCTGCGGCTGGCCGCGGCCGGTGATGACCCGCGAACCCTCCGCATACGTGGTTTCGGCACCCTCATCCGGCGTCAGGCGCGGGATCACAAGCCGCGCGATCAGATATGCTCCGGCTAGGACGTAGAGGAACGCGGCCGCGCGCGCGCCGAGATTTGGAAGCGCACCGGGCAGGTTGACCAGCCAACTGAATCCCGCTGCAGCGACTGCGCCGATCCCGAGCGCGAGCCAGAAGCGCAGCCCGAAGCGTCCGGCGACAAGGGGCGCGCGGCGCACCTGCGCGGCGATCCAGTATCGATAAAACGCGTAGAGCGTCGCGAGCGAAAAGAGTGCCACGGTGATCTCGGGAGTGGCGATCCGCGACTGAACGAAGTGAAAGCCGTCGAACGTCAGCATTGCGGCGGCGGCCGCGGCGAAGAACGTCGAGCCGAGCAGCCGCTTCGCAAACGCGTAGAGCAGCCAGACCGTC
The DNA here is from genome assembly GCA_035604635.1 of Binatia bacterium. Taxonomy (GTDB): domain Bacteria; phylum Vulcanimicrobiota; class Vulcanimicrobiia; order Vulcanimicrobiales; family Vulcanimicrobiaceae; genus DATNIC01. The sequence continues at coordinate 6,948 of DATNIC010000064.1, read as the reverse complement.
ACCGCGCCGACGACGATGTTGAGGAATCGCCAGCCGACCGACGTGTCGCCCCAGCCGTGCAAGCCGCCGAAGAGCATCATCGAGAGCGTAATCAGCAGCTTGGTCAACGGGGGATGGGTCCACTCGAATTGATCGATGTGCTTGAGGTACTCCTCGCCCGCCCTCGCATAGTAGATCTCGTCGAAGATCTTTTCGCCCGGGATCCAGTACCAAGCGACGCAGATTGCAAATGACACCAGCGCTAGGGCGGCCGCCAGCGCGTAGTCGAGCCGCGTGAACGTGAAGAGCCCTTCGTACGGCGCGAACCAAGCGCGGGCCGCGGAGACGACCCGCCGCTCGATGGCCTCGGTCCCTTCGATCGCGCCGCCGAGATAGATATATCCTAAGACGAAGAACGCCGCGACGTTCAGCGCCGCAAGCGGATGGACGATCGGCCAAATCTGCGTCGCATCGACGCCGGCGACGTGATTCTCCATCACGTCGAGATACCGCAGCGAGTACGCGAGATTGAGCAAAAAGGTGAAGGAAACGACGATCGTGCCGTATACGAACCGGCGAGCGAGCGGCATCAAGGCGATCAACAAGACGAACGCGTTAAAAATGTAGCGCTCGTGCATCCGCGTCGCGAGGATGAAGAACGCGAAAGCCAGCAGCATCGCGCCCTCGAACAGCGCCGCGTCGGTGCGGACTTGCAAGTACCGCGCGACGATCAAGGCCGCGGCCGCGAGGACCAGCAAGATCCCCCAGAGCCACATCGACCCCAGCGAAAGCGAGCCCAGCGCAATCGGCGCGCCGTCCGGTTGCCAGAACGGCCGGAAGACGGCATACAAGTTGAACGCGTTGACGCTGTTATAAGGGTAGACGTTCGATCCATACGCGTAGCGCTGGAACAGCCAGCCCAGGACCCGCACTGGGCCCAAGCCGGGTTGGAACGGCCACGACAAGAGCGCGGCGAGCACGACGGCGCCGGCGAGTCCGAACCCCGTCCCGATCAAGCGACGGACACGCAGGGAAGCATCGCTCGTCGCGAACGGATAGGCGAGGAGCAGCAGCCCGATGACCGCGCCTTGCGGCTTGATCAACACCGAATAGGCTAAGGAGAGCCAAGCGCCCGCGATCGCGTAGGGGGCGCTCGGGCCCCAACGCTCGGCATACAACACGAGCGCGAGAGCGAGCAAGATGAAACCGCACGCGACCGAGTCGATCTGACCCCAATACGACGAAATGAAGATCGTCGCCGGATTGAGGAGGTAGACGCCTGCGGCGATCGTTGCCCACCGCGTCGAGGCGAACCGCAGGACGATGACATAGATCAGGGCGGCGTCGACGAAATCCATCGCGATCGCCGGCAGCTTGACCGCGATCTTGAGCATCGCGTACTGCGAATCGCCGTGAACGAATAGCGCGTACAGATGCCCGACGGCCCACAGCACATAGAAATAGCCGGGCGGATAGTCGGCAAAGCTCGTCTTCGCGTAAAACTCGCTCAGCGGATGCGCGACGAGCGACAAAGCCCAGGCTTCGAACGACTGAACGTCGTTTCTGAACCCCTCGGCGTTGATGAAGAACAGCCGCAACGCAAGAGCGATCAAGCCGATCAGGACGAGGACCGTCGTCCGGGTGGCTCCGACCGCCCCGGGACGCGTCGCGGAAGCCGCCATTAGGCGACGCGCTGCGCCGAGAGCGTTAAAAAGTTGCGAACCGCGCCGCTACGATCGAGTTGCGCACCGTGAGCGATCCGGCCGGCTTCCGCCAAGTGGTGCTCGCACGCAGCGTCGGCGGCTGCTCGCGCACCCAGGACGTCGAGCGCATCGATGATCGCCGCCACGTCGGATTCGTCGAAGGCGGACCCGCGCGCGTAGCGCTTGGCGATCTCGGTTCGAGCAACTGATGGTTCCCCCGAGAGCGCCCACACGACGGGGAAGCTCCATTTGCGGTTGGCGATGTCCGCGCCGCTCGGTTTTCCGGTCTGCTCGGGGCTTCCCCACGTCCCCAAGACGTCGTCGCGAACCTGAAACGCCAGGCCGTAGGCGCGGCCGAGATCGCCGTAGCGCTCCGCGCGCTCGACCTCGGCGCCGGCCGAGAGCGCACCGAGCTCGCACGATGCCCGAAAAAGTGCGGCCGTCTTCCCTTCGACCATCTCGAGGTATTGCGTCATCGAAACCATCGCGGCGCTCTCGAATGAGATGTCCAAGCCCTGGCCGCCGCACATGTTGAGGTTCGCTTCGTGCAATTTGAGCGTCATCAATGCGATCCGGTCGGCCGGATGGCGATACTGGTTAGCGAGGATCGCGAGATAGGCCATCGCGCACATCGAGTCGCCGGCGTTGACCCCATGCGGTATCCCGTACTTGGACCAGACCGTCGGACGGCCGTGCCGCAAAGCGTCGCGATCCTCGATGTCGTCGTGGACCAGCGAATAGTTGTGCAAGATCTCGATCGCAACGGCGGCGTCGAGACCCGCTTCGACCAGTGCCCCTTCTTCCTCGACGACGCGCAACAGCAAATGCGAGCGCAAGCGCTTTCCGCGGCGGACCGTCTCATCACCGTAGCCGAAGTGATACCGGATCATCGTGTAGATCGGCGACGATCCGTCGTAGCTAAGGACGAGTTGGCGGAGACGTTCCTCGAAGAGCTCGGCGACGGATTGGTTTACGCGACCGCGCGTTTCGACGACAGCTCCTCCATCCTCGCTTCGACTTGATCGACGAGCCAGCCCGGTGTCGATGCCCCGGACATCAGCCCCGCAACTTTGATCTCGTTGAACCAACTCGCCTCGAGTTCGGAGGCGTCCTCGATGTGATATGCCTTCGCGCCGTTTTGCTCGGACAACTCGGCGAGGTGCTTCGTATTGGCTGACGTCTTCCCGCCGACGACGACCATGATCTCGACTTCTTGGGCCAGCGTCACGACTTCGGACTGCCGGTTATGGGTGTCGGTGCAGATCGTGTTGACGGCGCGCACTTCGTGATACTTCTGGCTCAGCCGGCGGATGATCTCGGCAAACCCGGTCCCCGACCACGTCGATTGAACGACGACGCCGACCCGGCTCGCGCGCGGGAGCGTGTCGACCTGCTCGGGCTTGGCGATGCACCATGCGCCCGGGACGTGACTGAGCGTCCCCTTCACCTCGGGATGCTCCGGATCGCCGATCACGATGATCTTGTAACCGTCGGCCTTGAGCTTTTCCGCCTCGACGTGGATCTTCGTCACCATCGGGCAGGTCGCGTCGACGATCGTGAGACCCTTGGCCTTCGCTTTGTCGTAAACGTCGACCGGGAGGCCGTGGGCGCGGACGAAGAGCGTCCCGGAATCGACCTCGTCGACGGAATGAGCGTTGAGCAGGCCGCGCTCCTCGAGCTGCTCGACCATCTGAGGGTTGTGAACGACATGCCCGAGCGTCGTCACGCGCTCGTGAGCATCGACGGTTTCCTCGGCCTTCTTCACCGTGATTGCCACGCCAAAGCAGAACCCTTGCGTCTTTGCCTTCTTAATCTGCACCCATCGTCTCCCTCAGGCCGCGGATGCGGCCCATAACCTCGTCGGTTATCTTCGCCAAGTCGTCCCGGCTCGCTTTCTGTGAACGTTCGACGACCAGCGGCGCCCCAAACGTTACCGTAATGCGGGCTAGTCGCGCAACCGCATCCGTCCCCGCGATATAGGCGGGGACGATCGGGACCCCGGCAAGGCTGGCGAGCAGCGCGGCCCCGTTCTGGGCCCCGGTCTTGCCCTCGAAGTTCCGGGTCCCTTCGGGGAACATCGCAACCGCGTGCCCTTCCCGTAAGAGCGCAACGGACCGTTTGATCGCTCCGATATCGCCCCTGCCGCGTTCGATCGGATAGGCGCCCAGCGCCGCAATGAACGGTCCGAACAACGGAATCCGAAACAGCTCGGATTTCGCCATGTACGTGAGCTGCCGCGGCAGCGCGCAGCCCAGCGCCGGAGGATCAAAATATGAGATGTGGTTAGCGGCAACGATCAGCCCGCCGTTCATCGGGACGTTCTCGGTCCCGCGCACGCGAAGGCGCCAAAGGAGGCGTAGCTTCATCTTCGCCAGTCCACGGATGAATGCGTAGAACGGCGTCACTGCCGGGCTTCCTCGCGAATCCGGTCGAGCATCGTCGCCACGACGTCGTCGATCGACATCGCGGTCGAGTCGATCGTGATCGCGTCGGGTGCGGGACGCAGCGGCGCGACGGCGCGCGACGCATCGAGCCGGTCGCGCTCGTCGATCTGGGCTCGGAGATTGGCAGTGTCGACGTGCACGCCGGCTGCCGCGAGATCGGCTTGGCGCCGTTTCACGCGCTCATCGAGCGAGGCGGTGAGAAAGAACTTATGCCGGGCGTCGGGCAGGACGACGGTCCCGATGTCGCGCCCGGCCATGACGACGGGGCCTTCGCGTGCGATCTCTTGCTGGCGTGAAACGAGCGCGGCGCGGACGGCCGGATGGGCCGAGACCGTCGAGACGATCGCCGTAACGTCGGCGCCGAAGAGGCGCGCGGTCCGGTCTTTCCCGTCGATCAGAACGCGGTAGCCGTTGGGCGCTGCGGGATCGGGAACGATTTCTAGCCGATGCTCGCGGTACAGGCGTACTAACGCGTCTTCGTTATCTGTATCAACGCCGAACTCCAATGCTAGCAAGGCGAGTGCACGATACATCGCACCCGTATCCAAGTGGAGAAATCCTAAGCGCTTCGACAAGGCCTGCGCGATGGTGGTCTTACCCGAGGCTGAGGGTCCATCCAGAGCGATGCTGTCGTTCACGAAAACGCCACAAAATCCAACATAAGGCTAACGCCCGGAATTTTTCGGATGCTGTCGAGAAAGCATGCCTTACAGCGTTTGCCTCGTCGGCGATTGTCCGCATTCGAGCGAGAAAGCGATCCACAGCGCAGGCATCGCCAAGTGTAGACAAAGTCGACCCCGCGCCATATGTCGTCCAATAGCTCCATATCCAGGCGACAGCCGACGAGCCGAAGATTCTCCAAATCGGACCTCTTCTGGGTCAGCCGAATGGGATCGAAGCCTTCTTGATCCCACTCTGGCATATCAACGCCGGCCTTGCCAACGGACCCCAAGATCCAATCAGTGGCCTTTGCGGCATCGTAAAGCATGTCGTTGGGAATCTGAGGCACGACTACGAGCTTCACCCCTCGTCCGCTGCATAACTCGGCTTTTAGACGGTCCCGCTCCTGAATTCTTGGCAAGCCCTCCGCAAATACGCCCGGCTCGTAGTGTTGCCTGCCCTGATACTCAAAAGCCAGCAAAAGGGCCTTGCAATAACCGTCGAGTTCTAGCCTTCCGAGGCGTCCCGCCGTCAACCAATCAGGACGCGTTCGAGGAAACGGCTTGCCGAAGACATGCTCGAACACAGCACGTGTGACGGCTTCACCTCGACCCTGCCCGCACTCTCGGCAGCCCTTGCCGCGTCGCAGATCCTGGAGTTTGCCTCTGATCGCATGACCGTTCGGGCAACTAAGCACCGTCGACTTTGTGTTAACGTATTCTTCCTCGGACGTTACAATTCGCCAGCCAAACCCTTCAACTTCTGCTTTTAAGCTACCGTAAGGAGTACGATAAAGCATACGAAGCCGTTCGAACTTGCATCTGCTGCACCACTGGCGGCTGTAGATCGCAGAATGCGCGGATATGGTAAATTCCCCATGCGAGAGACATTTGAAAGTGACCCTCGCCGCGGCGTTCGGGACTTGAGTCGAGAGCAAGATTCCGCGGCGCTCGTCCGCATGAGAGCGAAGCCGCGCTAACCAAAATTTTGCCGCTTCCGACCGGGACAAGCGGCGTCCGTTTATCTTCGGCGTTAGCACGCGCCAATGATAGAATGCAACCGTGCCCACACGTTGGCACTTTAGTGTTCGAAAATCGAAGGCCTCAATCGAATAACGCCAAAGGGGTAGCCAGTGGCAAAGGTACGCGCTTCAACCCTCTTCTGTTCGGATTGCGGGTACGAGTCGACGCGCTGGCTCGGGCGTTGCCCGGGCTGTGCCGCCTGGAACACGTTTGTCGAAGCGCCGGCGCAACGTCCGCAAACCCGCGCAGCGGCACGCGCCGCGCCGGCGCTCGCGCCCGTCCGCCTCGCCGACGTCGATACCGAACGCGCGGCACGCGTCCCCAGCGGAATGAACGAGTTCGACGCGGTCCTCGGCGGCGGCGTCGTCCCGGGCAGTCTCGTCCTGATCGGCGGCCCGCCCGGCGCGGGCAAGTCAACGCTACTGCTGCAGGTCGCGCAAGGTTTGACGAAAGCGCTCGAGCCCGTCGTTTACGTCAGCGGCGAAGAGTCGGCGGCCCAGACGAAGCTGCGAGCGCAGCGCTTGGGCATAGCCGACGACGTCCTCGTCTATGCCGAGACCGATTTGCGCGCGATCCTCGACGATCTCGAAAAGCGGCGCCCGCGGCTGCTGATCGTCGACTCGATCCAGACCGTCTGGCTCTCCACCGTCGACTCGGCGCCCGGCAGCGTCGGACAGATTCGCGAGTGCGCACAGGCCCTTTTGGAATTCGCGAAACGCAGCGACTGCGCGACCTTCATCGTCGGACACGTCACAAAGGAAGGAGCGATCGCGGGACCGCGTCTGCTCGAACACTTGGTCGATACGGTCCTCTACTTCGAAGGCGAGCAGGGCGGCGAGTTCCGGATCATCCGCGCGTACAAAAACCGGTTCGGGAGCGCAGAGGAGATCTGCGTCTTCGAGATGAGCGAGCGCGGCCTGCGCGAGATCGCCAACCCATCGACCTTGTTCCTCTCCGGGCGCGCAGCGAGGCCGAGCGGCTCGTGCGTCGTCCCAAGCCTCGTCGGCTCGCGCCCGATCTTGGTCGAAGTGCAAGCGCTGGTCGGCGAAGCTGCGTACGGGACGCCGCGGCGGCTGGCCGCAAACCTCGATGCGGCGCGCTTGGCGATGATCATCGCGGTCCTCGAACGCCGCGTCGGGA
>DATNIC010000063.1:0-4698 GCA_035604635.1 Binatia bacterium | reverse complement strand
GTCGGCGACCGGCCCAATGTTCCCGCGATCGGTCGAATCAAACGTCGAGCAATACTTGAAGAGAAATTTCTGCGCGCCACGGAGCTGCAGCGCTTCGAGCGCCTCGAGCGAGAGCGCGACGGCATCGTCCGCGGGAATCGAACGGCTCTTGAGGGCGACGACGATCGCCTCTGCATTGCCGAAATCGGCCTGCTGCGACGGGACGCCGATCGTTTGGACCGTGCGCATCCCGCCGCGCACGAGCGTATTCCCGAGATCGGTCGCTCCCGTGAAATCGTCGGCGATGCAGCCCAACAACATACTCAGCTCATAGTCTTCGCAACACCAAGCTGATGCCCTTGAACGTTAGCACGGGCTCACCACGTTGATTTACCGCCTTGACGAGACTGGTGACGATCCCACGATCGGGCTTCGACTTGGAGATGCGTGCGTCGAGGACCGTCGCGCGAACCCGCAGCCGATCGCCGGGGCGGACCGGGTTTGGCCAACGCAATTCGTCGACGCCCGGCGACGCGATGTCGGCGACCGCTGAAAAATAGTTGTCGACCAGGACGCGCATGACCATCGCGACCGTGTGCCAGCCGCTCGCGATGAGGCCTCCAAATGGACCGTCGCGAGCACTCTGGGGGTCGGCGTGTTTCTTCTGCGGATCGAACTCTCGCGCAAAGCGAAGCACATCGGCTTCCGCGACCGTGATCGGAGCATATTCGAACGTCTCCCCAACCGGATAGTCCTCGAAATAGCGATCGTCGATGGGCGGCTGGATATTGCTCATATTTGAGGAACTACTGAGCATGAAATACCTAAGCCTCCGTCGCGAAAACGGCGTCGCACGGGTCATCTTGCAGCGCCCCGACGTGCGCAACGCGTTCAATGCGGAGCTCATCGGCGAGCTGCGCGGGGCGTTCGAGCAGCTCGCGGGCGATGACGCCGTCCGTGCTATCGTGCTGGAGGGCGCGGGGACGCATTTTTCCGCCGGTGCCGACATCAACTGGCTGCGCGCCTCGATCGAGCTGACGGAGATCGAAAATGAGGTTGACGCTGCTGCGATGTCGACGATGCTGCGCACCATCGATGCGACGCCGAAGGCGGTGATCGGCAAAGTGCACGGCGCGGCGCTCGGGCTCGGGATCGGGCTCGTCGCGGTCTGCGACCTTGCGGTCGCAGCCGACGACACGACGTTCGGTTTCACCGAGGTGAAACTCGGCATCATCCCGGCCGTGATCTCGCCGTTTGCGGTCGCGAAAATCGGCTATTCACACGCGCGCGCTTTGTTCCTCACCGGTGAGCGCTTCAGCGCGGAGCGCGCGAAGGCGATTGGTCTCATTCACGCGACGGTCCCCCCGGTTGAGCTCGAAAGCGCCGTCGAGGGCGTGCTCGAAGAGCTTGCGACGGCGGGGCCCGCGGCGATCGGGGCGGCAAAGAGACTCCTCGTCTCGATTCGCGATGCGACGTACGACGAGACCCACACGATCACGTCTGGGCTCATCGCGCGTCAGCGGGTAACCGACGAAGCGCAGGAAGGATTGCGAGCGTTCTTAGACCACCGTCGCGCGAGCTGGCGCATATAGGTGGGCTTAGACAGAGAGATCGAGGGCTAAACCGGAGAACATCGCCGCCTTCAGTCACCGAGGCGAGGGGCATATGCGTAAAACGTGGTTATTGGCCGGCGTAGCCGTCGTTGTGTTGGTGTTCGCCATCTCAGCCGGTGCGCCAGACGCACAAACCAGTGGAATCGCTCTGACCGGGCAGGTAACGTCAGCTGAGGAAGGCGGGATGGAAGGGGTCCTGGTCAGCGCCAAGCGCACCGATGCGCCCATTACGATCACCGTCGTCTCGGACCAGCAGGGTCGCTTTCGGTTTCCGGCCGCGAAGTTGCAGTCTGGCCAATACGTGCTGCGCATTCGCGCGGTCGGCTACGACCTCGACGGCGACAGAACGGTTACGGTCACACCGCAGCACACGGAGACGGCCGATCTTCGACTGAAGAAGACGACAGATCTCGCCGGGCAGCTCACGAACGCGGAGTGGATGATGAGCATGCCTGGAACCGATGCGCAAAAGCGTACTCTCCTCGATTGCGCCAGTTGCCACAACATCTACAAAATCGTGTCGTCGCGTTATTCGGCCGAGGAATTCATCCAAGTAATCCCCCGCATGGCGACATATGCACCGGGGTCGACGCCCTTGCAGCCCGAACGGCGCATCAACACGCCGCGCCCGCGCGATCCACAGCAGCTACGCGCCCTCGCGGAGTATCTCGCGAGCGTCAACTTAAGCAGTGGATCTACCTGGAGGTACCAGCTCAAGACCCTTCCACGTCCCACAGGTCGCGCAGCGCGCGTTATCGTCACGGAGTACGATCTTCCGCGGCGCGTGACCGAGCCGCACGACGTGATCCTCGACGGTGCGGGGACGGCTTGGTACACGGACTTCGGGACGCAAGTCCTCGGCCAACTCGATCCCAAAACCGGGAAGGTCACGGAATATCAGGTTCCGACGCTCAAGCCGGGCTACGCGAACGGGGAGCTCGATCTCGAGATCGACAAGACGGGAAATCTCTGGATGGGGATGATGCTGCAAGGCGGCGTCGCACAGTTCGATCTGAAAACCAAGGCCTTCAAGACGTGGCCGCTTCCGCCGCAATGGAACGACAGCGCAGCGCAGATTGCGATGGTAACCCCGCCGTCGTCCGACGGCGTTATGTGGACGAACGACGTCGACAAGAACTCGGCGCATCGCCTGAATCTGAAAACGGGTCAGTGGGAGACGTTCGGCCCGCTGACGGACGGTAAGCACAACCTGTCGATCTACGGACTGTACGCCGACTCGCAAAACAACGCGTATGCGATGGACTTCAGCGTCGTCGACGGCAACAACGTCGGGAAGATCGATGCGAAGACCGGGGCGGTGACCTTCATCCCGACTCCGACGAAGAATGCTCGCCTGCGCCGCGGCCGCTTTGACTCGCAAGATCGTCTTTGGTTCGCGGAGTATGCCGCCGATCAGATCGGCATGTACGACGCGAAAAGTGGACGGATCACGGAATGGCCGCTGCCGACCCGGTGGACGGCACCATATGATGTGGTCATCGACAAGAGCAGCGAGGTGTGGACCGGATCGATGTGGAGCGATCGCATTACACGGCTCGACACGAAGACCGGCAAATCGGTGGAGTATCTCTTGCCGCGTCCGACCAACATTCGCCGAGTCTTCGTCGACAACTCGACGACCCCGGTGACGTTCTGGACCGGCAGCAACCACGGCGCTTCGATCATAAGGCTGGAGCCGGCAGACTAGACGTTGACGATGATCTCGGAGAAATTCACCGGCCGATCGATGTAGTTGTACCGCAAGCCGGCTTCGATTACGGGCTCCATCAACTTGGAGTCAAGGGAAGTCGCATAGAGGTTATGCGCCACCGCCCGCAAACGCTGGACGTCGACCTTCGTGTATTTCGATTCGATCGCCACTACGTCGCCCTGCTCGCGATGAGCGTTGACGAACCGGGCAGTTTCGTAGAAGATGCCCCGCAGCTTGCGCGCGGTATCGAGATTTCGCGAGATCCAATCGCGCGATGCGTACCAGCAATTGATGTAGAGCTGCGCGGCTACGGCGGCAAACGTATCGCCCAAGAGCCGCACGTCGTCCTTGATTGCCGAGAGGAATGGCTCGCCAACAAGCGCGCACGGCAACGTCCCGCGCGAGAGCGCCGGAGCCATCTCGGCAAAGTTGATCTCGTACAGCTTGACCTTCGAGGCGTCGCCGCCGTTTTTTCGTATCCATTCGTAGATCGACAGACTGCTGAACGATTTCAGATTGATGCAGCCGATCTCCTGACCTTCGAGGTCTTTGGCCGTCCGGATCGAGCTGCTCTTGGGGACGCAAAGAATCTGCGTCGGCTGTTTGTTCGTGTAGATCGCGCCGCCGATGAAGAACGCGAAGGGGATGCCGTGATGCACGGCATTGACGAGTTGGAGGACGTCGCCTAAGCCGATGTCGAGTGCGCCACCGGCCAGGGCCTGCATGATCACGGCGCCGTTGGTCATCGGATGCAGCTCGACGTTGAGCCCGGCATTGCGGAAGGTCCCAAAGTCTTGAGCAAACATCGGGACCATGTATGGATCGCTGTTGGAAACTCCAATGCGAATCGGCGCGGCGGATTGCGCCGACCCGATCCCCGGGGTTGCGGCTACCGTTGCGCCGGCGAGCATCGTGACCATCTGCCCGCGCGAGTACATCGTCATGGTCCGCGCTACTTCAGCGCACTCCGCTGGGCTCGCGCCAAAATTCGCGCACGGGAGTCGATTTCGGAAGACGCTCTTCGAGAACGACCAGTTCCGCTAGCGGGTTGTGCGCCGCATCGCGGTTGACGAGAAGCGGATCGCGACCGGCCCGCACGTCTTCGATGGCCCCTAGGAGCAGCTTGCGCATCGCGATGACGCCTTTGTCGGTCGTCGCGAGGTGCTCGGTCGTCCGGTCGTAGATAGGCCCTTGACTCTCGGTCGCCATGCGGTCGTGATCGTTGAAGTTCCGCCCCATCCCGGTAAATGAAGATGCTTGCTGTTCGTCGCGATCCTGAAGATATCGATTGTCGCCCCGGCGTTTCAGCGGCGCCGCCTCGGGGTTCTCGGCATTTTCGTACTGTGAGGCCAGCCAGACCGGATCGACCGGTCCATCCAATCGGTAAGCGATCTC
>DATNIC010000062.1:0-5187 GCA_035604635.1 Binatia bacterium | reverse complement strand
CACGATTGGGATAAACAGATACTTCAACGCCGGGCCAGCGTTTCGCACCACCTTGGTGTCGGTCGCCGCACCGGGCGAGACAGCGTACACGGCCATGCCGGAGGGTAGCCGGCGCGCCAGCGCCGCGACCCACCAAGCGATAATGAGCTTCGCGTCGGCATGCGCATTGTTGGGCACGTACCTCACGTTCGGCCCGCTGCGAATCAGGGCTTCAATCGCGGCGGTTCGGTCACCCCGGTGGTATTTGGCCGCGAAGGCCGCCACGTCGGTGTAGCTGAACAGAGGGACGTCCCCACGGGCAGCTTCCGAGCCGGCAATGACGATCCGCGCGCCAGGGCTCAGCAGGCCGGCGCCGAGCAACCCGACGGTCAGTTGATGATGGCCGATGAGGGGGGCCTGATCCTCCTCGACACCCGCCGCAGTGATCACGCGCTTCTTACCTCCGACCATCCCTGCATTGAGCAGTAGGAAATCGATCGGCTGACCCCGCTTGACCAGCTCGGCAAGGGCGGATTGAACGCTGGTTGGCTTGTCCAGATCCAGCTCCAGCGGCGTGAAAACCTGTGTCTTGGTCTCAGCGGCGAGTTGAGCGGCCGTTTCTTGGACCCGGGCCAGGCTGCGCCCGGTGACGATGATCTGGCGGTAGCCCTTGATGGCGAGCATGCTGGCTGCCGCATAACCGAGCCCGGAGGTGGTGCCGGTGACGAGCGCGATCGAATGTTCCATGGGCGCCTCCATTAGTGAGGGGGAAGGTCGAGTCGTGAGGCCCCCACGAGGCCAGCATCGACTTGCCAATTTCGAACCTTTCCGTACAATAATGGATCAGATGGCCAAGGTCAAGGAATTTCGAACTAAATGATTCAAAATGCCGCCAGGCCGCGTGGACGACCGCGTAGCTTCAACGAGAGCGCCGCGCTGGAAAAAGCGATCCAGGTGTTCTGGATGAAAGGCTACGACGGAGTGACGATCGACGATCTCGTCGCAGGGATGGGAGTCGGGCGGCCGAGCCTCTATTCAGTTTTTGGGTCCAAGCGGAGGATATTCTTGCGTGTCCTCCACGCGTACGCCGAGAGGAAGGGCGCTCTCGCCGCGAAGGCACTTCTCTCGCCGCAGGCTCTGCGCGACTCGCTCGCAAGCTTTCTGAGGTACGCCGTCGCAAGTGCGACCGAGGAAGGAAGCGCCTCGGGGTGTCTTCTCATGTGCGTCGCGCCGCTTGTGAACGACGCTGAGGTCCGGGAGTTCCTACAGAACGCTGCCGCTGCCGCCGTGGCCCTAGTAGAACGTCGTTTCCAATGCGGGATCAGCGCGGGCGAAATCCCATCTGACTTTCCGGTCGCCGCACGCGCGAACCAGGTCCTCGACCTTGCCCGCGGTCTGACGATGCGTGCACAGATGGGCATGTCGCGTAAGACGCTCCTCAATGACGCCGAGGAAGCGGCCGACTTGGTGCTCCTGCCATGGCGTCGAAATGCGGCGTCAGCACATTGATGCTGATCGAGTAATGCCCAAGCGGCGATATATCGGAGCGCCGGTCCCGCGCGTCGAGGACCGTCGTTTGATCCGCGGCCAAGGCGAGTACACCGACGACGTGCGCATCCCGAATGCCGCGCACGCCGCGGTCGTGCGCTCGATCCACGCGCACGCGCGCATCGTCGCGGTTCACACCGGAGAGGCGACTGCCGCGCCCGGTGTCGTCGCGGTCTTCACCGGACGCGACTACGCCGCCGACGGACACCATGGGATCCGCCAGGCCTCGAATCCGGCGGACAACGTCGATGCGTCACGTCTCGGCTTCGATCCGGCGACGTGCCGCGTCGTCGAGATGGAGCAGCAAGTGATCGCAGTCGATCGCGTGCGCCACGTCGGCGAGGCGATCGCTCTCGTCGTCGCCGAGACCGCGGCAGCGGCACGCGATGCGGCGGCGCTCGTCGAAGTCGAGTACGAGCCGCTACAGGCGGTCGTTTCGGCGCTCGAAGCCGCCGCTGACGAGGACAACGTTTGTCTGGACGCGGCGTTCGGCGACGAGCGCGCGACCGAGGCTGCGTTTGCGCGGGCGGCGCACGTCGTCGAGCACGAGTTCACGAATCAGCGTCTGTTCTCGGCGCACATGGAGCCGCGTGCGGCGATCGGTCTCTACGATTCGGAACGCCGCGCCTACACGGTGATCGCCGGGAACCAAGGCGTCGGGCGGCAGAAGATCTTGCTCGCGGGCGCGCTCGGCGTCGCAGCCGAGCACGTCGAAGTCGTCTGTCCCGACGTCGGGGGCGGCTTTGGTTCGCGCACAAACCTGCATCCCGAAGCGGTCTTGGTGGCGTGGGCCGCGCGTCGCGCCGGCCGGCCGGTCCGCTGGACCGGCGATCGTAGCGAAGGCTTCGCGACGGATTTTCAGGGTCGCGACATCGTCGCGCGGGCCGCGCTTGCGTTGGACGAACGGGGAAAAATCCTCGCCCTGCGCGCGACGTTCATCGGGAATGCGGGCGCGTATCCGGTCTCGTTCGCGCCGTTGCAAAACGCCTGGCGCATCGCGACGACGGTCTACGACGTCCCAAGCGCCTTCGTCCGAGTTCTGTACGCACTGACCAACACGACGCCGACCGCGCCGTATCGCGGCGCCGGCCGGCCCGAGGCCGTCCACGCGATCGAGCGGCTTTTGGATATCGCCGCGGCGCGACTGTCGATCGATCGGCTGGAGATCAGACGTCGCAATCTGATCACGAAAGAGCAGCTGCCGTATCGGAGCGTGATGGGATTGACGTACGACTCCGGCGACTTCGTGGGGAATATGGAACGCGCGGCGTCACGCGCCGATTGGAATGGTATTACGCAGCGCCGTGCCGAGAGCGCGCGCGCCGGCCGGTTGCGCGGAATCGGGCTGGCGAACTATCTCGAGTCCCCCGTCGGAGCGCCGCGCGAACGCGTGACCGTTCGCCTCGAGCCTGCGGGAACGGTCGAGGTTGTCGTCGGGACGCAGTCGTCCGGACAAGGTCACGAAACGGTTTATGCGCAGGTCGTCGCCGATCTGCTGGAGGTGCCGCTCGAAGCGGTTAGGGTCGTGAGCGGAGATACGCGGATCGGCGCGTTCGGCGGAGGGACGCACTCCGATCGCTCGATGCGGATCGTCGGTACGCTGCTGGTTGGGGCGTGCGACGAGTTGCGCAAGACGGGCAACCCCTCCGCGACGGTCGACTTCAACGGACGCATCCCGGCGTTTCCGACGGGATGCGCAGTCTGCGAGGTCGAGATCGAGCCGCAAACCGGTGCGGTCACGATCGTACGCTACACGCAAGTCGATGACGTCGGACAAGCGATCAATCCGCTGATCCTGCACGGACAAGTGCACGGCGGGATCGTCCAAGGGATCGGTCACGCGCTCTCCGAGCATATGGTGTTCGATCCCGAGACCGGGTCGCTCGCTTCCGGCTCGTTCATGGAATATGCCGTCCCGCGCGCTGCCGACGTCCCGATGTTCGACGTCGAGTTGGTCGAAGATCCAACCGAGGGGAATCCGCTGCGCATCAAGGGCGGCGGCGAAGGCGGGGCGGTCCCCGCCCCCGGAGCGATCGTCAACGCGATCGTCGACGCGCTGCGTGACTTCGGCGTCGAAGACGTCGAGATGCCGGCGACGGCACCCCGCCTGTGGGAGATCATGGCAAGAGCGTGAAAGGTTCGCGGCGATGTTAAGAAGATACGAATTCGTACTGGGCTCGGCGGCCTCGCTGCTCGCAGCACGCGCTGTCTCGGCGCAAGAACGAGTCACCGTGCGCGTCGGGACCGCCCCCGTCGAGAGCTACGCGATGGCGTACTTCGCGAAGGAGAACGGATTCTACGACAAAGCGGGGCTCGACGTGCAAATCACCACCTTGAGTGGGGGCGGCGCGACGTTGGCGGCGCTGCTGGGCGGCTCCCTCGATATCGCATACACGAATAGCGGCGCAATGTCGAACGCGCACGCCCACGGGGTGCCGCTCTACCTCTTTTTTCCGGGGGGCTATTACTCGAGCTCGCAGCCGACGACCGCGCTCATCGTCGCGAAAAACTCACCGCTGCGGACCGCCAAGGACCTCAACGGCAAGACCGTCGCCCTCTCCACGTTGCGTGATTTGGTTCAGATCTCGTGTATGAAATGGATGGATGACAGCGGCGGTGACGCATCGAGCGTCAAGTGGATCGAGATGACGACGCCGACGATGGCCCCGGCGCTGATCGCAGGGCGCATCGACGCCGCAATCATCGTCGAGCCCGAGATCACCGCGAATAGAGACACCACGAGGATTTTTGCCAAGCCGTACGACTCGATTGCGAAAACGCTGATGATTTCCGGAGCCGTTGCGACGAAAGATTGGCTCGACAAGAACCTCGAGACGGCTCGGCGCTTTACCGTCGTCATGCGGCAGACCGCCGAATGGGCGAACAAAAACCACAGCGCGTTCCCTCCGATCCTCTCGAAGTATACGAAGATCCCACCCGAACTCATCGCGGAGGAGAAACACACGGTGTACGGCACGGTCCTGGACCCGAAGGTGATTCAACCGATCATCGACGCGTCGGCGAAGTACAAGATCTTACCCGCGGCCTTTAACGCCGCGGAACTGTTCTATCCGCCGCTGGCTCCGAAGTAGGCGGCGATGTCGACGCTTCAATTGAGCGCCGCGTTCAGCGACAACGAAAGGACGCGGCCGCTGATCGGCGGCCAGATTAAGCCCGAAGGGATCGAGCTCTTCGCCAGCACCGTCTACCCGTCGGAGATGTTTTGGCGGCAGCTCAAGTTTGGGGATTTCGACGTCTCGGAGATGTCGATGTCGTCGATCTTGATCGCCACGGCGCGGGGCGAGCACGAGTGGGTCGCGATCCCCGTTTTCACGACCCGCTATTTCTTTCACACGCGTGCCGTCGTGCGCGCCGATTCGGGGATCGAGAAACCGGCGGACCTGCGCGGTAAGCGCATCGGGGTCGCGGAGTATCAACAGACCGCTGCGGTTTGGTCGCGCGGCGTCCTGCAGCATGAGTTCGGCGTCGATCCGCGCGATCTGATTTGGACGATGGAGCGGACGGTCGAGCGCAGCCACGGAGGCGCGACCGGCTTCAAGCCGCCCGTGGGCGTGCGGTTCTCGTACATGGCGCCTGAAAAAGACCTCATCGGGATGTTGCAGGCGGGCGAGCTCGACGCGTCGCTCAATTATTTCATCA
>DATNIC010000061.1:0-23320 GCA_035604635.1 Binatia bacterium | reverse complement strand
CACCTGACGGCGCTGGGGGCGCACTTGCCGGTTCGTATCGCTGCCGTATTCGGCGGCGTCGGCTTCGGCCCGCAAGCTGCCGCCTTTCGGAATGGGACCGACATCATCGTCGCGACTCCGGGCCGGCTGCTCGATCATCTTGGACAGCGCACGGCGTCGCTGGCATCGGTCTCGATCCTCGTCGTCGACGAGGCCGACCGCATGCTGGATATGGGCTTTTTGCCCGACGTGCGGCGGATTCTCAAGCAACTCCCGGCACGCCGTCAAACGATGTTTTTTTCTGCTACCCTTCCGCCGGAAATAACCAAGCTCTCCGGGGAGATCCTGCGCGACCCGGTCCGCGTGAATTTGGCGCCGCAGACCGCGCCGGCAGCCGGGATTACGCAGACCGTGTACACGATCGATCAACAGCGAAAAGGGGTTCTGCTGGTCGAGCTGCTGCGCGACAACGCGATCTTCAACGCGATCGCCTTTACGCGCACCAAGGCGCGCGCCAATCGCCTTGCGACGCTGCTCAATAGGCACAAGATACCGGTGGAGCGCATTCACGGCGATCTTTCGCAATCCAAGCGCACGCGCGTCCTTGCCGACTTCAAGCGCGGAAAATACCGCGTGCTCGTCGCAACCGACATCGTTGGTCGCGGCATCGACATCATCAATCTCGGCCACGTCGTCAATTTCGACGTTCCCAACGTTCCCGAAGACTACGTTCATCGGATCGGTCGCACCGCGCGCGCTCAGGCGACGGGCGACGCCATTACGTTCGTCTCGGCCGAGGAGGAGAAGCTTTTTGCTCAGATCGAGCGGACGCTTGGGAAGCCCCTCAGCCGCGCGAAGTGCCCGGTTCTTCCGAAGCTGGAGGAGACAGCAGCGAGGCCGGAGTTTCAAGCGGCTTCCCCAAGGCCTTCAGGGCCGCGGCGCTGGAGACAACGCTGATCGCCTCGGCGACGAGCTTCTGCTGCTCGACATCTAGGGATTCGAGCTTGAGGCCACGGTCGTGGACCGCATCACGCCATTGACTGATCTCGAAAATTTGCCAGTCGGCCTTCGTTACAATCTTCACCACGGTTGCTGACAGCGTAGCACAATAAGCTGCGGAGCACCACGATAAAGGAGAGACCTTTGAGAGCGACATCAACAAAGACGGCCGCACGCGCGGCGGAGACCCAACGAAAAGCGGAAGCCAACGAAATCGCGGTCCGCAAGGCGGAGATCGAGTCGGCGCGCGTGAGAGCCATGTTCGACGAGGACAGACTGCGCTTCGCCAAGCGTTACGGCGTGGTCTCAACGGCCTCGAAAGACTGATAGGCCCCAATGGCGGCGACGAACGCGTCGCCATACCGTTCCAACTTGACGTCGCCGACACCGCCGATCGCTCGAAACGCTTCGAGCGTCGACGGCGTTTTGGCGGCGAGTTCTCGTAAGGTGGCGTCCGAGAAGACGACGTAGGGCGGGACGCCTTGGTCGTCGGCGATGCGCTTGCGCAGCCGGCGCAGCTCTTCGAATAGTCCTTGCTCGTACGAATCCGCAGTTGGCTGTGCGCCGCTCTTTCGGGCCCTGCTCGCCTTTTGCAGAACGCGGGGTTTTGCGAATTCGAAGCGCCGCTGCTCTTTGAGCGCGCGGACGCCTTCGTCGGTCACGAGCAGCGTCCGGTAATCCGGCTCTTGTTCGAGCCAGCCCAGCCGCAGCAACTCTGAAATGAGCGCCAGCCACTCGTCCTTGCTGTGCTCTTTTCCGGCGCCGAAGGTCGGCAGCCGGTCATGCCCCCACGTGATGACCTTTTCGGCCGCCTGCCCGAGGAGGACCGCGACGATATGATGCGCGCCCGTCGAGAAGCCGCTGTGCTTGCGCACGCGGTAAACGCACGAAAGCAGCATTGCGGCGGCGCGGGTCGCTTCGACGCGTTCGGGCGGCTGCAGGCAGTTGTCGCAGTTGCCGCAGGCGTCGCCGGCGTCGTCCTCGCCTAAGTAGTGCAGCAAGTACGCGCGCCGGCAATGGGGCGTAGCGGCAAACTCGAGCATTCGAAGCAAAAGGCGATTGGCGCGCTCTCTTTCGCCCGGGTCCTCGATTTGGCGGATGAAGTGGCGTTGCTTTGCGGCGTCGCCGCCGCTGAAAAAGAGGACGCAGTCGCTGGGCAAGCCGTCGCGCCCGGCACGGCCCGATTCCTGGTAGTATCCCTCGACGTTTTTCGGGACGTCGTAATGGACTACATAGCGGACGTTTGGTTTGTCGATCCCCATGCCGAAGGCGATCGTCGCGCAGACGACGCGAATCTCGTCACGAATGAAGAGGTCTTGGGTGCGCGACCGTTCTCGCGGGAGGAGTCCCGCATGATACGGCCGCGCCGGAATGCCCGCCGCGGATAGCCGTGACGCGAGATCTTCCGCTGATTGACGGCTCGCGACGTAGACGATCCCGCTCTCGTTCGTGCGTTTCATGGCGAATGCCAACAGCTGTTTCAGCGCGTCGCGCTTCTCGAAGACGCTGTAGCACAAATTGGGCCGATCGAAGCTTGCGACGAAGCGGCGCGGGCTGCGAAGACGCAAAAAGCGTTCGACATCATCCCGCACCTGGGCCGTCGCCGTCGCGGTCACGGCAAGGAGCGGAACGTCGGGATAGCGCTCCCGCAATGAATGAATGCGGCGGTACTCCGGACGGAAATCGTGACCCCATTCGCTCACGCAGTGTGCTTCGTCGACCGCGATACGCCGGAGATCCCAGCGGTCCAACGATGCCAAGAAGGCCGGGAGGACGAGCCGTTCAGGCGCCACGTACAACAGCTTGTACTCGCCGCGATCGAGAGCGTCGAGACGCTCCATCGCCTCGCTCGCGTCGAGCGAGCTATTCAAGAACGTCGCTGCGACGCCGTTGACCCGGAGTGAGTCGACCTGGTCCTTCATTAAGGCAATGAGCGGCGAGACGACGAGCGTCAATCCGTCCTGCAGCAGAGCGGGCAGCTGATAGCAGATCGACTTTCCTCCGCCCGTCGGAAGGAGAGCGAGCACGTCGTCCCCGGCAAGCACCGCTTCGGCGATCTCACGCTGTAGCGGCCGAAAGGCATCGTGCCCGAAAAAGTGCTTCAGCGCGTCATCGAGCGTCAGGGCGTTCACTGCCGCTTCATTCACGCCGTTCCCGGGTTGTGCCTAGGAGGCGGCAGAGGCTTTTCCTGCGTAGCGAGATGACGTGACGCAAGCCCAGAGCCTGGCGCGAGCCCTGAACGCGCTGACCAAGTCGCCGCAGTTCTCGTATGTGAAGGCGCGAGCGGCGGCGCGTCAGGACGGCAACATCGATTGGCCTCGCACGAAGAACCGCAATGAGGGGTTCAATCCGGACGTCGACGGGTGCGAAAGCTTCGTGATGCGCGACGGTAGCGTCTGCGAATGGATGTCCGGCACCTACAACTACGTCGCGCGGACCTAGTCGCGTAGGATCCCGACGATGCGCTGCGGCTCCATCATCCCGCTGACGGCGCGCGATCCGGGCCAACCGAAGGCGGGGACTCCCGTGACGCCGGCGGCGAAGGCCGAGCGCATCGAATCATCGATAGCGCCCGCGTAAGCATGCGACGCCCAAGCTGCTCGGACGTCGCTGTCATCGACGCCGCAGGCCGCGGCATGACCGGCGACAATCCCGAGATCGGCAATGTCGGCACCGTCGACGAAGAACGCGCGCGACAATGCGTGGTGCAGCGCTGCCGCCGCCGCGTCGCCGTGCCGCGCTCGCACGAGCTCTCCGGTCTCGAGTGCAAGGCGCGAATTGACGTTCCGGCGCGGCGGGTTGATCGGGAGGCCGACTCGTTCCGCAAGGGTGCGTAGCCGCTGCTCGATCGCCGGCCACTGCGCGTCGCTGAATGGTTTGGGCGCGCCTTCCGGCGGAGTATCAGGGTGCAACTCGAAGGGCAGCCAGCGCGTCTGGACGGCGAGTTCTTTTGCGGCTTCTTCGACCCAGACCGAGCCGAGATAGCAGTAGGGTCAGACGACGTCCGACCACACGACGAGCCGACGAATATCGTTCATTGCCGACTCTGCGCGCTCGCCTGCGACTTTTCCCGCCGAGGTCGCCCTGTGCGGAAAAGCGAAAGAGAGCGGTCGCCATGAGCAGCATTTTTCATTTAACTGAGCCGGCCATCGAGTATCGCAAAATCTCCGACCGCGTCGCGGTCGAACATTGGAACGGGCGCGAGATCTTGCGCATCGAACCGGGCGCAATTCAGGAGCTCGCTCGCCAGGCATTTCTCGATATCGCGCACCTGTACCGCAGCGCTCATCTCGCGCAGGTTCGTGCGATCCTCGACGATCCGTTGGCATCGCCGAACGACCGCTTCGTCGCGATCGAGCTGCTCAAGAACGCCGTGATCTCGTCAGCGCGCATTCTTCCGATGTGTCAGGATACCGGGACCGCGATCGTCCACGGTCACAAGGGCGAGCAAGTTTGGACCGGTGTCGACGACGAGCAGTATCTGACCGCGGGCGCCCGCGACGCGTATCAGCAGGGCAATCTGCGCTACAGCCAGATGGTGCCGCTCACGATGTACGAAGAGGTCCCGACCGACGACAACTTACCCGCGCAGGTCGAGATCGAGGCCGTCCCCGGCAGCCGCTACGACTTTCTTTTCGTTGCCAAAGGCGGCGGCTCAGCGAACAAATCGTTCCTCTACCAAGAGACGCGCGCGACGCTCGAACCCAAACGGCTCATGCAGTTCCTCGAGGAGAAGGTCAGGACGCTCGGGACCGCGGCGTGTCCTCCGTATCATCTCGCGATCGTCATCGGCGGGACATCGGCCGAGTTCACGATGAAGACGGTCAAGCTCGCGAGCACGCACTATCTCGATACGCTGCCGACGAGCGGCGATGCGAGCGGCCGCGCTTTCCGCGACCTGGAGTTGGAAAAGCAGGTGCTCGAGATGACGCGCACCTTGAATATCGGTGCGCAGTTCGGCGGGCGGTATTTCTGTCACGACGTACGCGTCGTCCGCCTCCCGCGCCATGGCGCGAGCTGCCCGATCGGGATCGGTGTCTCGTGCAGCGCAGACCGCCAAGCGATGGCGAAGATCGACAAGAGCGGCGTGTGGCTTGAAGCGCTCGAGACCGACCCCGCGCGCTTTCTCCCCGAGATCGATGAGAAGGCGCTCTCGGGCGATCCCGTCGTGATCGACACGAACGCCGGAATGGACGCGATTCGCGCGAAGCTGACGCAGTGCGCGATCGGAACGCGCCTGAAGCTCAACGGCACGTTGATCGTCGCGCGCGACATCGTGCATGCGAAGTGGCGCGATATGATCGACCGCGGCGAGCCGCTGCCTGAATACACCAAGCAGTATCCGATTTACTACGCGGGGCCTGCGAAGAAACCGGACGAGTACGCCTCAGGCTCGTTCGGCCCGACGACTGCGGGCC
Organism: Binatia bacterium; assembly: GCA_035604635.1. GTDB lineage: Bacteria > Vulcanimicrobiota > Vulcanimicrobiia > Vulcanimicrobiales > Vulcanimicrobiaceae > DATNIC01. The sequence goes on along the minus strand of DATNIC010000061.1, from coordinate 17,924 downwards.
GGATGGACTCCTATCTCGAGGCGCTGCAGGCGCGCGGCGCCAGCCTCGTCACGCTTGCAAAAGGCAACCGATCGGCTGCCGTGCGCGACGCCTGCCAAAAGTACGGCGGCTTTTACCTGGGGACGATCGGCGGCGCGGCCGCGCAACTGGCGGCAACCGCGATCAAGAAAATCGAGACGCTCGATTTTCCCGAGCTCGGGATGGAAGCGGTCTGGAAAATCGAGGTCGAGAACTTTCCGGCATTCGTCGTCGTCGACGACAAAGGCAACGACTTCTTCGTCACGCCGCCGCCCGCGACGGCTAGCGTGGACGGCAAGAAGGTCTCGCTGCTTTAGCGTTCGTGAACGAACGCTGACGCCGGATCGTCCGTTTCCCAGCCGGCTCGCGAGAGCTCGCGGTCGGCGTGCTCCTCGACCGGATAACCGATGCACAAATAAGCGATGAAACGCCACGACCGTGGGGCTTCGAGCAGCGTCCTGACGCGCTTCGGTTCGAGAATCGAGACCCATCCCACCCCGAGGCCGTGCACGCGCGCCGCCAGCCATAGCGTGTGTACCGCCGTTACCGCCGAATAGGCGGTCGTTTCCGGCATCGTGCGGCGCCCTAAACCGCTGCCGCGCTCGGTCTGTTCGTCGGCGAAGACGGCTAGGTGGACGGGCGCTTCTCGCAGCCCGGACAACTTGAGTCCGGAGTAGAGACGAGCGCGCTCACCCGAATATTTCGTCAACGCCTGCGCGTTGCAGCGCTCGTACTCACGAACGATCGCGGCGCGCCGGTCCGCATTGGTGACCCGGATGAAGCGCGCCGGTTGGCTCAAGCCGACCGACGGAGCTGCGGTCGTCAACGCGATGAGGCGTCGCAATAAGTCTTCGTCGACCGGGCGCGAATCGAAGCGACGCACGTCGCGCCGCCAACGCAGCAGCTCTTCGAATTCAGACCGAAAAGCGTCTGTGAACGTTAGCGCCGCGCTTCGCCGGCGCGATAGCGGTAGACGATCCGACCCTTGGTCAAATCGTACGGGGACATTTCGAGGTCGACGCGATCGCCCGGTAAGATCTTGATACGATGCCGGCGCAGGCGTCCGGCGATGTGGGCCAGGATCGTCATGCCGTTCTCGAGCTCGACGGAGAAGGTGGTGCTGGGAAAGACTTGCCGGATCGTCCCGTAGACTTCGAGAGCCTCTTCCTTGACGGGACCGCTTTGTTTCGGCTCGGCGGAGGGACGGCGTTTGGTGTGAATTCTGCTGCGGCGCGCGATGATGTGACTGCTTTCAAAAAAGAAGAGGCGTGCGCTGCATGATGCAGCGCACGCCCCGGTGGGTTTTGAGGTTTAGCGGTAGCTGCTGCGGCGGGTTGCGAAGCAATCGCGGCAGTAGACGGGCTTGTCGCCTCGCGGCTGGAACGGAACCTCGGCTACCTTGCCGCAAGAGCTGCAGGTCGCCTGGAACATTTCACGCGCCGGCCGGCTGCCGTAGTCGCCACCACCGCCGCCGGAATAGCCGCCGCGGCTTTGGCCGCCACCGCCACCGCGCTGCGCCTTGCGGGCGGCGCGGCAATCGGGACAGCGGCTCGGCTTATTGGCAAAGCCTTTGGATGCGTAAAACTCTTGCTCGCTCGCCGTAAAAGTAAACGGAGCGGAACAATCCACGCAGTTCAGGGTCTCATCAGTATACATTGGGTACTCCCGGCGTCATTTGGGGTGAAAAACGGGGAGTACCTGAATCGCTTCGAGACGCGGGTGCGCACTGCACGGACAGGGATCGTCCAACCGGTCCGAGCTACGTGACGCCTTGACGCAACTCGGTCCGATGCAGCATAACACAAAAGTGGCCAAAGTGGTTGCCCCGAGGGCCATTTTTAGCGAAAAGAGAACAAGCGGGCGGGGGAAGATGGCATGAGTTCCTACGATTTACCGCAGTTTTGCAACGATTTGCGCACCATTCTCAGCGAGGACGGCCCAGGCGGCCTCCCGCGGATCGCCGCCCGGTTGCGGGAGCTCCTTGCCAACCCGGCCTTCGTTGCGCGAACGTTCACGGAAGAGATGCCGGCGAGCAAGCGGGTTCTCTTTCACGATGCGCAGACCGACGCCTACGTCTTAGCGCACGTTCAGGAGGCGAAGAAAGCCGGCTCGCCACACAGTCACGGAGCCTCGTGGGCGGTCTACGGAAACGCACGCGGCTTCACCGAGATGACGGAGTATCGTCGCGTCAATCCGCCGACCGAAGATCACGCCGACCTCGTGGTCGCCGACAAATACCGCCTCGAAGAGGGCGAAGCGCGCTGTTACGGGCCGGGCGCGATCCATGCGACGGCGCAACCGGAAAAGGCGTGGGTGATCCGCGTGACGGGGACCGATCTCGACCTCCTGCCGCGCTACCACTTCGCGCCGGACAAGGACAAGATTCTGGAAGGCGCCGGCGCTCAGCGCCGATAGGGGCTAGCGGATGCCGAAGGCACTTCGCGTCATCGGCGCGTTCCTCGTGCTCGGGTTCGTGCTGACCGCCGCTACCGTCCGGGCGCAGACGAACGAACTAGTCCCGTTGAAGGTCGGGTTGACGCCGGACGACGACGTCACGCCGCTGATCTACGGCATTCGCGCGGGGCTCTTTCGCGCAGCCGGTCTCGACGTTCAAATTCAGCGTTCGACGAACGGCTCCGCGGTCGCGGCCGCCGTTGTCTCCGGCAACTACGAGATCGGCAAGTCGAGCCTGGTGTCGTTGATGAACGCGCGGATCAAAGGCGTCCCGATCGTGCTGATCGCGCCCGGTGTGACCTTCGATCTGAGGTATCCGTACACGCAGCTCCTCGTCGCAAACGACGCGGGGATCAGCTCCGGCAAGGATCTCAACGGAAAGACGGTCGCGGTCGCATCGCTCAAAGATCTCGCGCAGCTCTCGATCTCGAGCTGGGTCGATGCGCACGGCGGCGATTCGTCGACCTTGCAGTTCGTCGAAGTCCCGATGTCGGCCGCGGGTGCGGCCTTGCAGGAGCACCGAATTTACACGGCGAGCGTGACGGAGCCGTTCCTCGATGCGGCCATCGCGACGGGCAAGTTCCGCGGCCTTGGATCGGGTTACGCGGCGATAGCCAACCACTTCATGATCGCCGGCTGGTTTGCGACTACCGACTGGGCGAGCAAGCACGTGGAGGTCGTCAAGAAGTTCTCGGCGACGCTGATCAAGGCGGCGCAGTACACGAATAGTCACCGGCCGCAGACGGCTGCAATGATGGCTGAGTTCACCGGGATCCCGCTCGACGTGTACGAAAAGCTGGGGCAGCGCGCGACGAACGGGACGACCTTGCGCCCCTCGGACATCCAGCCGCTGATCGACCGGGCGGCCCAGTATAAGATCATCCCACAGCGCTTTGCGGCGGAAGACTTGATCTTTCCGCCGGTCCTGACGAAATAGGAGCGACATGACGACGACGACTCTCAATCCGGCATCGACCCGCTACGGCGAGCTCATCGCGCGCGCCGTCCGTATCTGCGTCGCCGCGCAAGTGATGGACTTCAATGGTCACGTCAGCGGCCGCGACGAGAGCGACCCCAACGTCATGTGGATCAACAATCGGCACTCGAGCCGTTCCACTCTGACCGCGGCCGACATCGTCCCATTCGATATCGCAGCAGGGAAGCGGATCGGCGAAGGGATCGAGCCGCCGAGTGAATGGTACATCCACGCCGAGATCTACAAGCGCCGCCCGGACGTCTTGGGCATCGTCCACTCGCATCCCGAATTCATCCGTACGCTGTCGGCAGTGGGTCAGAAACTACGCCCGGTCGACGCGATCGGCTCGTACCTTCCGGAGGGCGGCGCGCCGGTGTTCGACTCGCCGGTTTTGATCAACACGCCGGCGCGCGGTGAAGCGATGGCGAAGGCGCTCGGCGACGCGCCGGCGCTGATGTTGCGCCAGCACGGTGCGGTCGTCGTCGGCTTCAGCGTCGAAAATGCCGTCGTCCACATGATCTGCGCGGAGGCGAACGCGAAGATGCAATTTCAGGCGCTGCAAATCGGCGAGCCGCGCTACCTGCACGGCGAGGAGCTCCGGACGCTCGCGACCGAGGGCGGCGGCAAGCACGGGACGACGAAGTACTGGACCTACTGGGAAGAGACGGCGCGCAAAAGCGGTGCGTTAGCCGGGTTGTGATCTCACCGCGGGGCGGGGACTCCGGCGAGATGCCCGCTAATCTCGGCGCCGGCTTGCGGCGCGAGGCGTAAGAGCGGAAGCGTTGAGAGCAGCGCGATGCCGCCGATCGCGACGAACGCGAGGTGAAAGTCCGGGACCGTCAGTACCCCTTTTGCACCGCCGCGCAGCAGGACCGCACCGTGCAGCGCGAGCGCGCCGACTGCGATGCCCATGCCGAACGAGAGTTGCTGAAAAGTACTCGCCAGCGAGCTGGCAGCGCTCAGCTGAGTTTGCGGGACGTCGGCGTACGCGAGCGCGTTGAACGACGTGAACTGGACGGATCGGCACACTCCGACTGCCGTTAGGACGACGAAGATGACGGCGAGGGGCGTCTCGCGCGAAAATTCTCCCGATAGGGTGACGAGTGCCGCGATCAAGAGCCCGTTGGTCACTAGGACGTTCCGAAAACCGAACCGCGCAAGGATCTGGGTGCTGAAGGCCTTCATCGAGACGTCACCGATCGCGCAACCGATGATCAGCAGGCCCGCAAGGAACGGGTTCAAGCCGAAGCCGATTTGGAACATCAGCGCCCATAGAAACGGCGTGCTTCCGATGACGATGCGATAGGGTATTCCGCTCCAAAGCGTCGGAGTCGCGTACGTCGGTATGCGCAGAGTGCTCAAATCGAGCAGCGGCTTAGTGCTTTTTTGCAGATGAATCCACGCGCAGGATCCGACGATCAGACCGATCGCGCAGAAGATTAGCGCGATCGGCCAGTTCGTGTCCGGCCGCCCGACCAGTTCGATTCCGTACATCAAGCTGGCTAATCCGGTCCCGGTCAAGATGAAACCGAGCGTATCGAACGGGCGGTGCTCGTCCGCTCTGGGATTGGGCATGAAGAGCGCGATCAGAATTAAGCCCGCGATCCCGATCGGGATGTTCAAGAAGAAGATCCAGCGCCAGCTCGCATACGTCGTGATGAATCCGCCGAGCGGCGGTCCGAGGACCGGCGCGACGAGACCCGGCGTCGTGATGAACGCCATCGCGCGGATGAGCTCGCGCTTTCGAGCGGTGCGCAGCACGACCAGACGGCCGACCGGGACCATCATCGCGCCGCCGATCCCTTGTACGACGCGCGCAGCGACGAACTGCGACAGCGTCTCGGAAAAGGCGCACAGAATCGAGGCGAGCGTGAAGATCAGGATCGCGCTGCGAAAAATCGTGCGCGCTCCAAAACGATCGGCCATCCACCCGCTCACCGGTATGAAGACGGCAAGAGTCAGCAAGTACGCCGTCATCCCTAAGCTTACGTTGACAGGAATGTCGTGAAACGTGCGCGCCATCTGGGGGAGCGCCGTCGCGATCACGGTCCCGTCGAGCTGTTCCATGAAAAAGGCGCAAGCGACGATGAACGCGATGAGGAACGGCCGCCCGTCGTTAGGCGGGCTCAATGCCATAGCGTTTCCCGAGGTCGGTGAGCTCATTCCAAATCGTTGCCGGGATCTCGAGGCCATCGCGCAGGCGCGCCTCGCGCGAGCGTGCCTCGAGCTCGCCCGGCGCGACGACCGCAGTAAAACCGCGCGCCGGCTCTTGCGCTCGAAGCGCGTTCAAGTTGTCCGCGACGAGCTGGGCGTAGCGCTCGCGTCCGCCGAACAAATCAGGATCGATCGCGAGGACGAAGACGCCGGCCATCAAGCCGTGCGGGTTCGGGATCCTGCGCGGACCGGCCGGCAGGAGCGGCTCCGGATCGTCGATGATTGCCAGGCCGCCCATCATCGCGGCGGCGAGGCCGAGACCGAATCCCTTGTGGCCGAAGAACTCGCCGCCCAGCGGCAAGAGGTTGCCGCCGTCGTGGTGGTCCTTCGGATTCGTCGTTGGATTGCCGTCCTTGTCGACGATCGTCCCGGGAGGGACGGGTACGTTCTTCGCTAGCGCGGCTACCACTTTGCCCTCGGGGATCGCCGACGTCGCGGCATCGTAGACGAACGGCGGTCCCTCTGCGGTGGGAAAGCCGAACGACCACGGGTTCGTCGAAAGAAAGCCGCGCTTGCCTCCGAACGGGACGACTCCGCCGATTCCGGGTCCGGCGAAACCCAACGTCACCACGGCGATCATCCCTTGCGACGCAGCACGCTCGGTATATGCGCCGAGGCGACCGACATGCGTCGAGTGACGAATCGCCGCCGCGCCGAGCCCATGCGCGCGCGCGGCCTCGAGCGTCCAGTCCAGAGCCACGCGCGTTGAGTAGATTCCAAAGCTGCGCTGCGCGTCGAACACCGCACCGGTCGCGCGCTCGCGCACGATAGTCGGGTGCGCGTTGGGATGGAGACCGCCGCTCTCCACCAATTTGACGTAGCTCGCCACGCGCAGGACACCGTGCGAATCGTGACCGGAGAGCTCGGCGTCGACGAGGTGGTGCGCGACCTCCGCGGCGATCGCCTCATCGGCGCCGACCGCGCGGAAAATCGCCGCGATGAACGTCTCGACCGTTCGCGCAGGCCGGTGCGCATTCGTCATACCCTACGCTACGCCCAAACTTTTACGCTCCCTTGACGGGCCGTAGCAAACTTCGCGAGCCGAGGTGTCGAAACTAGAGAGGCGATCATTACCTGGATAGATCGTACCCCAGGAGATTGGGCGGAGCTCGCTCCGCCAAAAGGCTCGATACCGGTGTGCGATTCGCACCTCCGGTCGCAATGTGAGCCAGCCGCCGACCAACACGTGAGGAAGCGGTCTTGTTTTGCTTAGGAAGGTCCGCGCCGCCGGTCGAGGCTAACTTCCGGCTATGGCGGTCGCTGAAAAGACCTTCCGAAAGCGCGGTTACCGGGATTTGCGCGAGCACATCGCAGCGCTCGACGAAGCCGGGCTGCTCTACCGTGTCGACCGTCCCATCAACAAGGACACGGAGATGCATCCGCTCGTCCGCTGGCAATATCGCGGCGGGATCCCCGAAGAGCGTCGCAAAGCCTGGCTGTTCACGAACGTCGTCGACTCGACCGGGAAACGTTACGAAGCGCCGGTCCTCGTCGGCGGCCTCGCCGGGACGCGGCGCATCTACGCTCTCGGGATGGGTTGTGCGCTCGACGAAGTCGGCGCGCGCTGGGAGGCGGCGTTCAAGAATCCGATCGAGCCGGTCATCGTCGACGATGGGCCGGCGCAAGAAGTCGTCTACACGGGTGAAGCGCTGGAGCGCTGGGGCGGCCTGTTCAATCTGCCGGTCCCGATCTCGACGCCGGGCTACGATAATGCGCCGTATCTTTCGAGCGCGCACTTCATCACCAAAGATCCCGAGACGGGCGTGCGCAACTGCGGGAACTATCGGGGGCAGCTCAAGAGCGCGACGACGATGGGCGTCTACTACGTCCCGCACGCGAACGACGCGGCGGTGCATTGGGCGAAGGCAAAAAAGCGTGGCGAGCATCTTCCGGTTGCGATCGTGATCGGGGCGCCCGCCGCGGTCGCGTACACGGCGGTGAATCGCATGCCGATCGAGCTCGACGAGCTCGCCGTCGCCGGCGGCCTCGTGGGCGAGCCGATCCGTCTGGTCAAGTGCAAGACGGTGGACCTCGAAGTCCCCGCCGAGTCGGAGGTGGTCATCGAGGGCCACATTCGCACGGATTTTCTCGAGCCGGAGGGACCGTTCGGCGAGTCGCACGGCTACGTTCACCAGCGCTCGGAGAGCCCGCTCGTCGAAATCACCGCGATCACGCACCGCCGGGATTTCATCTGGACCTCGTTCATCAGTCAAGTCACGCCGAGCGAGTCGAGCGTGATCAAGATCGTCGCGTACGAGCCGATGTTCTTGAACTACCTGCGTAACGTTTGCGGCGTGAAGTCCGTGATCAAGGTCGTGATGCACGAGGCGCTCACGAACATCCGCCCCGTGTTCTTCCTGCAATTCCGCAATCCGACCGACGGCGAGGTGTGGCGAGCGCTCAAGCTCGCCTCCGGATTCAAGACCGGCGTCGGCAAATTGATCGTCGCGGTCGACGAGGACATCGAGCCTTCCAACTTGGACGCGATCCTGTGGGCGCTCGCGTATCGCATGATCCCGCACAAGGACGTGCAGATCATCCGCGGTTACGACAAGGGCCACGCGCCGCCGTTCCACGACGTCCCCGCGATGGAGAATTCGGTCATGCTCGTCAACGCGACGTTGCGCGACAAGCTCCCGCCGATCTCGCTTCCCAAGCGCGAGTTCATGGAGAACAGCCTGAAGATTTGGAACGAGCTCGGGTTGCCGCCGGTCGCGCCTGAAGCGCCATGGTACGGCTACTCGCTCGGCGACTGGTGGGACGAACTCGACGACGAGGCGGCGCTTGCGACCCAGGGCCGCTGGGCCGAGACGGGCGCGAAGTTCGCGAAGCAGCGTAAGCCGATCTGATCGACTACTCGACCGCCTATAAGATCGCGGGTGTCGCCGTCGCGATCGGGCTAGACGTGTTCGCGGTCTCGATCGCCCTTGGGATCGCCGGGATACCGTGGGCGGCGCGGGTCCGTCTGGGTCTCACCTTCTCGGCGGCGGAGGTGACGATGCAGGTCATCGGATTCTACCTCGGCTCCGGCTTTCAAGTGATCGGGCGGGTCGCGCCGTACATCGGATTCGCGGCGCTCGCCGCCGTCGGCGGCTACATCTTCGCTGAGAGTTATAAGGAAGGTGAGTCGTTCAACGTCCATTCCCCCACGGGTCTCCTGACCACGTCGCTCTCGATCAGCCTCGATTCTCTGGGGATCGGCTTCGCGCTCCCCGCGGTCCCGTTGCCGCTCATTCCCTTGATTGCGACGGTGGCGTGCACCACGGTCATCTTCACCTTCGCCGGGATGGCGTTCGGCGCGCGGCTCGGCGAGTGGATCGAAAAAAGCGCGGAGCGAGTCGCCGGGGGTATGCTCATCGCGCTCGCGATTCTGTTTTCGGTCGAGCATCTCATGAGCGCCCGGCCCTAAAAGGTCTTTCCGCTTCGGGCTGGGGAAGAGCCGGAAAAGATTTTCCAGTGCGGAGGCGGCTATGGGCAAGAAGCGTTCTGGTGGCGTTGACCGGCGTTCGTTCTTAGCGGGGATCGGTGCGGCCGGCGCCGCGACGGTGGCCGTTGCCAAGCCCGGCGAGGCCCAGACGGCGGAGAAGGCGATCGCGCCGAAGAGCGCCGCCGAAGCGCGCTTGTTGGCCCAAGCCGAGACGGCGCAGACGCAGTCGGCGCAAGTCCAGTTCCAGTCGGTCCCCGAGGGGACCGTCCGCAATCCCGGCTCCGACTTCATGATCGACTGCATGCGCGAGGTCGGGATCGAGTACGTCGCGGCGATCCCCGGCTCGACGTTCCGCGGGCTGCAAGAGTCCGTCATCGCGTTCGAGGGCCGCAAGCCCGAATGGATCACGGTGACGCACGAAGAGATTTCCGGCGCGATGGCGCACGGCTACTACAAAGCGTCCGGCAAGCCGATGGCGTTGATGGTGCATAACAGCGTCGGGACGCAGCATGCCGCGATGTCCGTCTACGACGCGTGGGCCGATCGCGCGCCCATGATGATCTTGACGGGGAACTACGCCGACGCGACGCAGCGGATGGCCGGCGCGGAATGGTACCACAGCAAGGTCGATGATGCCGAGATGCTGCGCGGGATGCTGAAGTACGACGATCAGCCCGCATCGCTGCAGCACTTCGAAGAGTCGATCATGCGCGGCGCTGGACTGATGATGACGCCGCCGATGGGGCCGATCTTCATCGTTGCGGATCAGAAGCTGCAGGAAGACGGCTTCGCGCAATTCCCGAAGATGCGCAAATTCGTCGCGCCGACGCCGCCCGTTGCGGACCCGAACGCGGTCGCACAAATCGCGAAGATGCTGGTTGCCGCGAAGAATCCGGTGATCGTCGTCGATCGTTCGACGCGCTCGCAGACTGACGTTCAGAATCTCGTGAAGCTCGCCGAGCTGCTGCAAGCACCGGTCGTCGACAAGCTCGGCCGGCTGAACTTCCCGACAAACCACTACCTCTGGTCGCCGCTGCCCGTCGTCGCGAGCGCGGACGTCATCCTCGCGCTCGACGTCGGCGATCTCTTCGGGACCGTCGCGGAGGTGGCAGACAATCGTGCGCGGCGCACGGTCAGCCGCATCAAGGACGGGACAACCGTCATCGCGATCGACTCGGAGCTCTTGATTCCCGGCGGCAACTATCAAGACAAGCAGCGCTTCTATCAAGCCGATTTGCCGGTTGCCGGCGACTCCGCCGCGACCTTGCCCGTCTTGATCGAGGCGGTCCAGCGCGCGATGCCGGACGCGCGGCGCAACGAAAACCCGCAGCGCGCAGAGGTCCGGAAGAAAGCGTGGATCGCGCGACGCGAGCTCGATCTCAAGGGAGCCGCGGTCGGCTGGGACTCGGTCCCGATCAGCGTCGCGCGCATGGTCATGGAAACCTACAACGCGATTAAGCCATACAAGTGGGCGTACGTCTCCGGCTCGTCGTTCCAAAATAATTGGGCGCAACGGTTGTGGGACATGACCGACCATGGTCACTATCTCGGCTCGAGCGGCGCGGCCGGCGTCGGGTACACCTGCGGCGCCTCGATCGGCGCGGCGCTCGCGCACAAGGGCGACGGGACGATCTGCGTGAGCATTCACGGGGACGGCGACTTCATGATGGGGCCGGGCTTCCTGTGGAGCGCGGCGCATCACAAACTGCCGCTGCTCACGGTCGTGCACAACAACCGCGCCTGGCACAACGAGACGATGTTCGTCCAAGTCGTCGCCGGCGATCGCGACCGGCATCCGGAGCGAGGGCGCATCGGGACGGTCATCACCGAGCCGAACATCGACTACGCGAAGGTCGCGCAAGGCTTCGGCGTCTACGCCGAGGGCCCGATCACGCAGCCCGCGCAGCTGGGCCCCGCGCTGCAGCGCGCGGTCGCGATGGTTCGCAGCGGCCATCCGGCGCTCGTCGACGTCGTCTCGCAGCCGAGGTAAGAACATGCGTACGAAGCTTCTCACGGCGCTCGCGGCGCTCGCGGCGAGCGGGTTCCTCTACGGGTCCGTCGCGGCGCAGACCAACACCGCGCCGTCCGGCGATCCTAAGCACGGTTATGCGGTCTACGTCGTTCAAGGTTGCTACGAGTGCCACGGCTACCAGGGCCAAGGGAACGGACGCCGCGGCCAAGGCGGCGGTGGCGGCGACGTCGGGCCGATCATCGCGCCGAAGCCGCCGGCATGGGCCTCTTTCGTCAAACAAGTCCGCACGCCGCGGCAAATCATGCCGACCTACAGCACGAACATCCTCAGTGACAAGGACGCGGCCGACATCTATGCCTATCTGCTCTCGATTCCCGATGCCAAGGATCCCAAGGCGATCCCACTGCTCAACGGCGTCACGCTCACGCCCACCGGCGCTATCGCGAGGTAACGTCCTGCGCGCGGCGCTCGCCGCGTTCGTCCTTGCGCTCGGCGTCCCGGCCGCGACGTTCGCGCAGACGAACGCTGCGCTCACGACGATCCGCGTCGGGGTCGTCCCGGCGGAGATCTCGGGTCAGATTTTCTACGGGATCGACAAGGGGTTTTTCGCCAAGCACGGACTCGAGGTGCAGCTCACGCCGTTCGGCAGCGGCGGCGCGATCGCGTCGGCGATCGCGGGCGGCGGCGTCGACATCGGGATGGTCGATCTCACCTCGATGATCATCGGCCACGCGAAAGGCGTCCCCTTCGTCGGCTTGGCATCCGGACTCGTCAACTCGGAGAAGGGGACGACCTTTGCGATCGTCGTGAAGGACGATTCGCCGATCCATGCGGCCAAGGACTTCAACGGTCAAACCGTCGCGGTCAACGGTCTCAACAATATCGCGCAGATCTCGGCGCAGTCGTGGATCGACAGTAACGGCGGCGACTCGAAGACCGTGAAATTCGTCGAGATGCCGCTCCCGCTCAAGAAAGACGCCGTGCTGCAGGGCCGGATCAACGGATCGCTCGATACCGAGCCGTTCCTAACGTATGGGATCGAAGCCGGACTGCGCCCGTTCATGATGGGGAAGACGGGGATCGCTCCGGCCTACTTGCTCGACTTTTGGGTCTCGACGAAGGACTGGGCTGACAAGAATACGGCGATCGTCGCGAAGTTCGTCGCGGCGATGCATGAGGCGTCGCGGTGGGCGAATAAGAACCACACGCTCTCCGCGCCGATCCTCGCAAAGTATACGAAGATCCCCGAGGACGTCGTGCTGCGGATGCATCGCGGAGAGTTCGCAGATACGAACGACCCGAAACTCGTCCAGCCGGTCATCGACGCGACCGCGAAGTACGGCTGGATTACCAAGCCGTATCCCGCCACCGAGCTTTTCTATACGATGAAATAGCGCGTCGATGAATCGAATCGACGTTCACCATCACTTTTTCCCGGTCCCGTATTTGGCGCGGGAACGTGAGCGGGTCCTCGCCGCGATGGATCTCAACCCGTCGCAACTGCTCGATTGGACGCCGGCCCTCGCGCTCGAGGAGCTGGATCGTCACGGCATTGCGACCGCGCTCACCTCGATCTCGACGCCCGGCATTTGGTTCGGTGACGCGGAGGCAGCCCGAACCCTGGCACGCGAGTGCAACGAGTATGCGGCACAGATGGCGCGCGACTATCCGGGCCGCTTCGGGAACTTCGCAGCGATTCCGCTGCCGGACGTCGAGGGGAGTCTGCGTGAGATCGAATACGCGCTGGACACGCTCGGAGCCGACGGGATCGGGCTCCTCTCGAGCTACGAGGACAAGTGGCCGGGCGATGTAGCGTTTGCGCCGGTCTTCGACGAGCTCGAGCGCCGCAGGGCGGTCGTCTACGTTCACCCGACTGCGCCTGCGTGCTGCCGGAAGTTGATCCCCGGCATACCGCCGGCCCTCACGGAGTTCTACTTCGATACGACGCGCGCGATCACGAGCTTGCTCTTCAGCGGCACCTTCGCCCGTTGTCCGAACGTCCGATTCATCTTCTCGCACGGCGGCGGAGCGATGACGGTCCTCTCGAGCAGGATGGACTTCTTCGGCCGGCGCCACACCGAGCTCGCCGATCGTTACCCGTCCGGCGTCATGCACGAGTTGAAGCGCCAGTATTACGACATCGCGAACTCGACCAACGCACCCGCCTTCTCGGCGATGTCAGCCTTGATCCCGCTCTCGCAATTGCTCTTCGGCACTGACTTCCCGTACATACCGATCGGCGCCACGATCGGCGGAATGCCGAATCTGGGGCTGGACGCCGAATCGTGGAAGAAGATCGACCGCGAAAACGCGCTGCGGCTGTTCCCGCGCCTCGCTGCCGTTTTACAGTCCTAGATCTTTGTGCGGGTCGCCCACCATCTTACTGGGGACGACGACGCGATCGAAATCGGCGGCCGAAATGTAGCCGCTCGCAATAGCGGCTTCGCGTAAGCTCGTGTTTTCCTCGAGCGCTTTGTGTGCGATCTCCGCCGCCTTATTGTAGCCGATCACCGGGCTGAGCGCCGTCACCAGCATCAGCGAGCCCTTGACGTACTTCTCGATAGCGGTCTTGTTGAGCTCGACTCCCTCGATGCTGTGCTTGCGCAGGTTACTGCAAGAGTCGCCTAAGATCATCGATGCGTGCAAGACGTTTTTGATCACGATCGGGCGCATCGTGTTGAGCTCGAAGTTCCCTTGCGAGCCGGCGAATGCGACGGCGCTGTCGTTTGCGATGACCTGAATGCAGGCCATCACCATCGCTTCCTCCTGCGTGGGATTGACCTTGCCGGGCATGATCGACGAACCCGGTTCGTTCTCGGGAAGGCGCAGCTCGCCGAGGCCGCAGCGCGGCCCCGAGGCGAGCCAGCGGATGTCGTTCGCGATCTTCATCAAGGCGACGGCCAGCGAACGTACGCCCGCCATCGCATTGACCATCGCATCAAGCGAGCCTTGCGCTGCGAACTTGTTCGGCGCGGTCACGAACGGCTTGCCGGTAAGCTTTGCGATTTCAGCCGCGATCTTTTCGCCGAAATCAGGCGGCGCGTTGATCCCGGTACCGACGGCGGTCCCTCCGGCTGCGAGCTGGTAGAGACCGCGCATCGATGCTTTGAGAAACGCCAAGCCGTCGCGCAGCTGCGTAACGTAGCCGGACCATTCTTGTCCGACCGTCAGCGGCGTCGCGTCTTGCAGGTGCGTCCGTCCGATCTTCACGACGTCGACCCATGCCACGGCTTTTTCCCACATCGCGTCGGCCAGTTTCTCGACGGCCGGGATCAGATGGTTCGAAAACTCGAAAACGGTTGCGATGTGCATCGCCGTCGGGAACGTATCGTTCGAGGACTGCGACATGTTGACGTCGTCGTTGGGGTGGATCGGCGTCTGGGTCCCGAGCGCTCCGCCGAGCATCTGAATCGCACGATTCGAGATGACCTCATTGACGTTCATGTTCGACTGCGTCCCGGAGCCCGTTTGCCAGACGAAGAGCGGAAACTCCGCGTCGAGCTTCCCGGAGATCACCTCATCGGCTGCTTTGACGATGAGCTCGGCTTTGTCTTTGGGAAGCAGTCCCGCGGCCGCATTGACGATCGCCGCGGCTTTCTTCACGTAGCCGTACGCATGGTAGACCTGCTTGGGCATTCGGTCCTCGCCGACGGAGAAATGGATCAGCGAACGCTCCGTCTGCGCACCCCACAGGTGATCTGCCGGGACGAGGACGGCGCCCATCGAGTCCGTCTCGACGCGGTACTTTCCGTTTTCCATCAACGTCCCGGCCTTGTAGTCTCCGCTGGGCAGTTGCGTGTCGGGATGGTCCGGCATGTAGATCTCCTTGGCCATATATTGGCATGACTCTCGCCGGGAGCATGCCAATACTACGGTTGCTGTACGAGGAGTTTATCGATGGCTCAACGCGTGTGGGATGCCTTCTTGACCGCTCAGGACAAAGCGTCGTTGAGCGATCGTCCCCATTTGAACTTCGGCTTCGGAGAGCGACCGGCGCTGGTCCTGATCGATCTGTATCGCTGGGTCTTCGGCGACCGCCCGCAGCCCTTGCTCGAGGCGATCAAGGAATGGCCGGGGAGCTGCGGCCTGGCCGGCTGGGAGGCATTGCCCCACATCGTGCGCCTCCTCGAAGCGGCTCGCGCGGCGGCGATCCCGATCGTTCACATTACCGGTCTGGACGGAGCGGGAATCCAGGGCTGGTCCGAACAGGGCCTCACGAAGCCTGCGAGGCGCGGACCGGCGTCGCCCGACAAGATCAAGCGACGCTTCGACATCGTCGACGAAGTCGCGCCGCGCCCGGGCGAGGTCTTCCTGCGCAAAACGTCGCCCAGCGCGTTTTGGGGGACGCCGCTCATCGGACACCTGAACGCGCAGCGCGTCGATACGCTGCTCGTCGCCGGTGAGAGCACGAGCGGCTGCGTCCGCGCGACGGTCGTCGACGGGCGGACGAATCGCTTCAAGGTGGTCGTCGCCGAAGAATGCGTCTTCGATCGGCACCAGGCGTGCCATGCGATCAACTTGTTCGATATGCACCAAAAGTACGCCGACGTTTTGCCGGTCGCCGAGATCATCGAGCACCTCGGCACCCGCACCGGTCGCGAGCTGACGACTGCCGGTGCGTAGGGCGCGAGCCCTACTGTGCGCCGCGCTGCTGGCGTGTCTCGCCGGCAGCGCGCTGCCGGCGCGCGCGCAGCCGCTGCAGGAACTCGACGTCGGCTTGACCGCGAAGACCGCGACGGATTGGCCGCTCTACGTCGCGGACACGCTGGGATTCTTCAAGCGCTACGGTGTCAGCCCGAATTTCGTTATCGTCGGCTCGGCGGCGGGAAACGCGCAACAGCTTGCTGCCGGCTCGCTCCCGATCGGCGAGACCTCCTCGACGCAGATCGTCGAGGCGATTCAAGGCGGCGCTCCGATTTTCTACGCGGTGAATCAGGTCATCACGCCGCCGTACACGCTG
The DNA here is from genome assembly GCA_035604635.1 of Binatia bacterium. Classification (GTDB taxonomy): domain Bacteria; phylum Vulcanimicrobiota; class Vulcanimicrobiia; order Vulcanimicrobiales; family Vulcanimicrobiaceae; genus DATNIC01. Next base: position 1,903 of record DATNIC010000061.1, on the reverse strand, counting down.
GTCGGCAAGAAGGAGATCAAGACGGCCGCCGGGCTGCGAGGCAAGATGATCATCATCGGCGGCGTCAACGACATCACCCACGTCTTCCTCGACGCGCTGCTGAAGCCGACCGGCCTGAAGCCGGACGACTACACGTTGACGTACGCCGGCGGGACGAACGAGCGCTACGCCGCGCTCAAGTCCGGGAGCGTCGACGCTGCGATCCTCTTCCCGCCAATCAACTTTCTCGCGCTCTCGGAGGGCTACTCGAACCTCGGCAACGTCCAGAGCGTCTTGCCGTCGTTTCCATTCGACGGGTTCGCGGTGAATACGAAATGGGCGCAGACGCACTCGGCGCTCCTGGTCGCGTTCCTGAAAGGCTACTTGCAGGGCTTGCGTTGGCTCTACAATCCCGCAAACAAAGCCCAAGCGGTCCAGATCCTCGCGCAAGCGACCAACACGAATCCGGACAACGGCTCGAAGAGCTACGACGAGTTCTTCGTGCAGCTCAAAGCGTTCTCGCAAGACGGGCGGTCCAGCTCCGCCGACTTTCAAAAAGTCCTGACGGCTCTCGCGACGATGAAAGTGATCGAGCCGCCGCTTCCTGCGCCGACGAAGTTCTACGACAACAGATATATCGATCAGGCCAACGCGGAGCTGGCCAGAGGACGCTGATGCTCGGCCGTGGCCGCTAGTCGCGTGCGCGGCTTCAGCCGCGCCGTCTATACGTGGGGCTCGGTGCTCGGCGGCCTTGCGCTGTGGCAGCTCATCGGAGACGCGGTCGTCCACAACTCGCTGTTCCTGGCGACGCCGATCCAGTCGTTCGGGGCGATGATCAAGCTGTGGAACAACGGGACGCTGCAGCACGACGTCATCGTGAGCGGCGAGGAGTTCGTCGTCGGCTTCGTCATCGCGTCGATTGCCGGGATCATCATCGGACTCTTCACCGCTTCGTTCGATCGAGTATCGCTGGTGTTGACGCCGTGGATCTCCGGGCTCTACGCGACGCCGATCATCGCGGTCGCGCCGCTCCTGATCCTGTGGTTCGGCGTCGGTATCTGGTCGAAGATCGCCGTCGTGATCAGCCTGGTCATCTTTCCGATGATCATCAGTACCGAGGCTGGGATCCGGCACACCGACGCGCAGCTGATCGAGGCGGCGCGCTCGTTCGGCGCGACGCAGCAGCAGATCTTCACGAAGGTCTCGCTCCCGAGCGCGCTTCCGCTGATCCTTGCCGGTCTGCGGTTGGGGGTCGGTCGCGGACTGATCGGCGTCGTCGTCGGCGAGCTCGCCGGCTCGCGCGCCGGGATCGGCTACCTCATCAACGAGGCAAGTCAAGTCTTCAACATGCCGCAGCTCTTCGCGGGCGTGATCGTCCTCGCCGCGGCCGGTATCTTTCTGACCGCCGGCTTCGAGCGCGCCGAGCGCATCCTGGTGCCGTGGAAGAATGATTGACGCTCACAAGCTGTCGATCGCGCACCTGACCAAGCGCTTCCGCGACTTGGAAGTGCTGCAAGACATTTCGGTCGACGTGCCGCAGGGCGAGTTCCTCGCCATCGTCGGCCCGAGCGGCTGCGGCAAGACGACGTTCTTGCGGATCGTCGACGGCTTAGAGCCCGCCGATCAGGGAGAGATTCGCATCGATGGGCGGATCACGACCAAGCCGGGGCCCGACCGCGCCTTCGTCTTTCAGAACGATTCGCTCTTTCCGTGGCGCAACGTCTGGAACAACGCCGCGATGGGGCTGGAGATTCAAGGGCGTTTGGGAGCGCAGATGCGCGATCGCATCCGCGCTTTGCTCGAGCTCGTCGGCTTGGCCGGGTTCGAGCGTTACTACCCCCGCCAGCTCTCCGGCGGGATGCGGCAGCGCCTCAATCTCGCGCGAGCGCTCGCGGTCAATCCGGAAGTCTTGCTGATGGACGAG
>DATNIC010000060.1:0-7732 GCA_035604635.1 Binatia bacterium | reverse complement strand
GAATCCCGCGCAGGTACGCAACCATGAAGCGGCGGCCGACTTCGGGACGCTCCTCGATGAACTTGCCTCCATAGAGCAGCACGGCTATCTGCTGGTTCGGATACACGGTATCCGAAGGCGCGAGCTTGACGGCGAGATCCTTTTTGATCATCGCGGCCGCGAACGGCTCGGAGACGCAGCCCGCGTCGATCGAATGATTCGCAAAGCCGGCAGCCATATCGGGAAACGGAAGGATTTGAATCTTCACATCGCCCCACGCGAGGCCGCCCTTCTTGAGCGCTTCATTGATCGTGCTGTCGGCGGCGGCACCGAACGCCGCGTCGGCGACGGTGAGTCCTTTGAGATCCTTCAGCGAGCGCACCTTACCCGAGTCCCACAGATCCTTGCGAACCATGATCGGATTGTAGCCGTAGCCCGGCGCCAAGCGCCCCTTGTCGGCGACGGCTTTGATGTTGATCTGCCGTTCCGCGGCATTGTAAAGCGCGGCAGACGGACCGCCCGCACCGCCGTCGATCTCGCCGGTCCCCATCGGCGCGATCATCTTCGCCCCGGACTCGAGGTTGATGAATTCGACGTCGATGTTCTGTTCTTTGAAATAACCGAGCTTGTCGGCGATGAAGAGCGGTGCGTCGCTGACGAGATTCGCCGTCCCGATGCGGACCCGTTCGGCGCCCAGCGCGATCGACGGCACGGCGCTCGCAGTCGCGGCCGCGGCCATACTGAGAAACTTAGAGCGCGAGGGTCGCATGCTTCTCTCTCAATCCCAGCCGCTCGAGTCGCGGCAGCACTGCATCACGAAAGAACGGGAACTCGTCGTTGTAATTGACGAACGAGAAGGCGAATCCGGAGAAGCCGGCGGCGCTCATCTTCGCCATCTCGCTCGCGATGAAATCGGGATCGCCGACCATCCCGTAGCCACCGTGCCCGGCGGCGTAGCCGCGACGGACGGCCTGAATCTGCTCCGGTGAGGCGTTGCGCAACGAGTGGTTATTACGCATCGCCATTGCAAGATGATAGTCGATCGCCCCCCAATCGCCATTTTCGTCGACGACATAGTGCAAATAATCGTCGGCTTCTCTTTGGGTCGGGCGGCAAATGACGTAGCCCGGCGTGTAGACGCCGACCTCGCGGCCGAAGCTGCGCGCTTCCGCCGTCGTTTCGCGCACGTCGGCGGCACCGGCCTCGAGCGTGCGGCAATGGCGGAACAGCACGTCTGCGTACTTTGTCCCGAACTGGCGCCCGGCGACGGACGAGCCGGCGTTCATGACGAGCGGCTTCGTCCCGCCGTACGGCTTCGGCTCGGCGTGTATCCCTTTGAGGTGAAAGAACTCGCCGTCGACGTCGAAATCGTCGTGCTCTTCCCACATCCGGTAAATCGCTTGCAGCCACTCGGCTCCGTATTCATAACGAACGTCGTGCTCCCGCTGCTCGGTGACGCCGAACATGTTGAACTCGTCTTCGTTCCAGCCGCAGACGACGTTGAGGCCGAAGCGACCTTCGCCGATGTAATCGGCCGTCACGAACTGCTTTGCAGCGTAGACGGGATGGACGAGCGGCGCATGGACGGTTGAGAACACCGTGATCCGTTTCGTCTTCGCGAGCAGCCCGCACGCCCACGCCGTGGTCTCCAGCGTCTCGCCTTCGAAATCCGTCTCGCCGCCGTAGCCTTTCCAACGGCCGATCGGCAGGAGGAAATCGATCCCGGCACCATCGGCCATCTGCGCCATGCGCAGGTTGTCGGCCCAGCTTCCGGACCAGCGCTCCGGGACTCGCGTCGCGGCTCGCCCTGACGAGCAATTGCTCCCGAACAAGCCGAGCTTGAACGTGTTCGGACTATAAGTGGAGACGCGGCTGGGAAGAGTAGGAGCGCCCAAGACGGGGCACTCTTCGGCCCGGTGTCCTCTAGGCCTTGGTCTTCCTCGTGTAGCGATGCCAACGGAAGCGCCGCGGGTCGATACCGCTGAGCTCCGCGACGAGTTCGGCAGGCCCGAAATATTGCGGTCCGGACCCGCCGGCGCTGCGGCCGAACAAGACGGTCGGCGTCTTGCCGAACACGGTCTTTTGATAGGAGGCTAACACCCGGCCGGCGGTCAGCGGATCGTCGACGACGCCGGCGTCCACAACGACGATCGCGATCCGCTTATCGTTGACCCGAGTGACCGTCCCTTCGAACTGCATCGAACCACCCTTCTTCATAAGGATGATAGGGCGATCGAAGCACCGAGCGTTATGGCGGGGATCACACCGCTCCTTACTGCTGGATCGGCGAGATGCGGTAAGCCGCGACCTTGCCGTCAGGATCGAAGCGCATCTGGACGAGCACCGATCCGCGATCGAAGTTCGCCTCATAATCGTAGCGGCGGTTTTGGTCGTCGGCGTTGACCATCGACAGCTTTTGATACGATCCCATTTCGTGCATGAGCTTTGAGAGCTGATCGACGTCCGCGGTCTTGACTTGATCGCGCAAGTCGCCGTCGAAGTGCGCAACGGTCCCGTTGAGATCGTCGCTGTAAACGGCACGCGTCACTTGGTCTGCGACATCGATCGGCGCGTGGGCCGTCGCGCAGCCCGCGAGGGCGAGAGCCCCCGCGAGCGCGATTCCTACGTTACGCACGGTCTAGAGCCGGCCCCAGCCGTAAGAGACCGAGGCGACCCTCAGCGGCGGTGCACCCGGAGCGCCGTTCAGCGAGACTTGGCGTCGGTTTTGGAGTCCAGCGACCTCGCGCTTGAGCGACGCGTTCTCGGCCATATAGTGGTTCGCGATCGCGACCTCGTGCAGATACGCTTGGTGCTCCGACTGGTACGACGTCTCGGCGTCCGACCGCTGCTGGTCGAGCGAGTGAATCTGCGCGTCTTTCTCGTCGATCTTCTGGTGGACTTTCTTATTATGATTGATGACTACGGCCGTCCCGACTCCCGCGGCCGCGGCACCGAAGATGATGTTGCGCGTGCTGGCGGCACCATCGGCCAGGGCCGGGGCGCCCGCGCCCACCGAGAGCAGTCCGGCACAGAGTGCCATTGCGATAATACGTTTGGTCACGGGTTGGCCTCCCATTAGTTGCTTCTTACCCCGCAGACCGTAACGCAAACGCTCTTAGAACTTTCTGTGACGTGCAACGAGTGTGACGCGCAAGCGAGCGAGCGCTGCTCGGCGGCTCGACTATCGAAGGAGCGCGCGGACGGCGTTCGAGGCGTCGACCCGGTGCTGGGTTGCATACGCGTAGTGGTTGTCTTCGATCCGGTCGAGCGCGTAGAGGTAATTGACCATGATCCCGGCCGAGTTGGCGAGACCGCGTGACGACGTATCGGCGAGCCAGTCCAGCCGCTCGAGCCGCGCGCCGTTGCTCAAATGGAAGTGCGCGACCGGATCCAGGACAGAGCCGTCGCTGCGTTTCTCCACCAAGAGGTAGCGGGCACATAGACGCAAGAGCGGTTCACGCAAGCCGTTCGAAAGCTCAGCCTCGCGATACCAACCGCGGCGTGCTAGGACTTCTTGCAAGCTCGTCGAGTCGAGCCGGCTATCGAGCCACGAACGAAAGCCCGGTACGGGCGAGAGAGTGGCGAACGTCTTGAGGTTGGGGAGTTCGCGCAAGAGCTCTTCGACGACGCGTTTGATGAGGACGTCGCCGAAACTCATCCCGGTCAAGCCCTTTTGGCAGTTCGAGATCGAGTAGAAGATCGCGGTCGTCGCCTCGCGCGGATCCTTGGAGGCGGATTGTTTGAGGACCGCATCGATCTTCCCGGTCAGCTCGTTCGTGAGCGCGACTTCGACGAAGATGAGCGGCTCGTCGGACATCAGCGGATGAAAGAACGCAAAGCAGCGGCGGTCGACGGCGAGGCGCTGCTTGAGATCGAGCCAACCGCGGACTTCGTGAACGGCTTCGTAGTTCGCAAGCTTTTCGAGCAGCGACGCCGACGTATCCCACGTCACGGCACGCAGTTCGAGAAAGCCGAGATCGAACCACGACAAGAGAAGCGCGTACAGGCCGTCGTCGAGACGCCGGAACGTCGCGTCGTCGCCCAGCCGCATGACGTCGGCGCGCATGTCGACCAGAAACTTGAAGCCACGCGGCAGGCTGTTGAAGCGTCGCAAGACTTGGATGAACGGTGCTTGGAGCGTCTTATCGAGATGCTGCGCCCCGGCGCGAAAGCGCTCGTCAGTATCGGCCGCCTGCATCTCGGCGACGGCGCGATCGACGGCCGCGCGTTCCAAGTCGAATTCGGCGAGGATGCGCAGGAAGCGGCGCCGGCCCTCGTCGCCCAGGTTGAGATAATGCAAGCCGAGCGACGCAGCTTCGGCGCGCGCGGCCAGCTCACCGCCGCGCGCCTCGAGACACGCCCGGATCGATTCGCGAACGCGTTCAGCGTCCCGTTCGCCGAGATCCGGGTCGATCGACGCAACACCCCACGTGCGCGTCGCGAGATCGCGCCACGCATTACGGAAACCGCCGCTTCGTCTGGGGAGGGCCGTGCTCATGATAGGATATTCCGGCAATTGTAGAATGCGGCCTGTGGAGGTTACCGCCTTATGACTTTGGTCGAGTTGCTGCATGTCGTCCCGACGGCGAATGCAAAGGTGATCCTGCGCGAGCTCGGGGTGACGCGCGTCGTGATGCGCGGATTGCAGCGCCTTTCCGGTTCAGGCGTCGCCAGCGGGCCGGCGCGGACCCTGCGGTTCCTCCCGGCGCGAGAAGACGTCAAGCCCCCGAAGGTCAACATCCAGCGCGCGACGATCGACACCTTGCGGCGCGGCGAGATCCTGATCATCGATGCGATAGGCTCACCCGACGGCGCGGTCTTGGGCGACATGCTCGCTGCGCGAGCACACGCCAACGGAGCGGCAGCCGTGATCGCCGACGGCGTCGTGCGCGACATCGCCGGGATTCGCGCGATGGGACTTACCGTCCATGCGCGCGGGACGCAGCCGGAGCCGTCGGTGCGCAATCTGGTCTCGTGCGAGAGCGACAAGCCGGTGCAGTGCGGCGGAGTCCTCGTCGAACCCGGCGACTACATCATCGCCGATGACGACGCGGTCCTGGTCGTGCCGAAGGCACTCGCCGACGAAGTCGCCTTGCGCGGCGCCGAGATGGCCGAGCGCGATGAGTTTTCGCAGGCGCTCATCGCAGCCGGCTGGGCGATCGATGAAGCCTATCCCTTTCCGGCGTCGCGCGCTGCCGACTTCGAACGATTCAAACGCGATCGCACGGTTCCAAAGCCGTAAAGATGGGCGCATCTGCGGGCTTCAGCGGGACCGTCGGCAACACGCCGCACATCGTCCTGCCGAAACTCTCCGCGTCGATCGGCAGGACGATCGTCGGCAAAGCGGAGTTTCTCAATCCTGGCGGCTCGGTCAAGGATCGTGCGGCGCGGGGGATCATCGACGATGCGGAGGCGCGCGGGACGCTCAAGCCGGGCGGGACGATCGTCGAGGGGACGGCCGGGAACACCGGCATCGCTTTGGTGCTGATCGGCAACGCGCGCGGCTATCGCTCCATCATCTGCATCCCCGACGATCAGTCAAAGGAGAAGTACGAGCTGCTGCGCACGATCGGCGCCGATCTCCGGGTCATTCCGGCCGTGCCGTTCGCGAATGCGGGAAATTATTATCACGTTGCGCGCAAGATCGCCGAGGAGACGCGCGGCGCGATTTGGGCGGATCAGTTCAACAACGTCGCGAACCGGCGCGCACACTACGCGACGACGGGGCCGGAGATCTGGTCGGCGTTCGGCTCCGAGCTGAGCGCATTCATTGCGGCCTGCGGGACCGGCGGGACGCTCGCGGGGACCGCACTGTTTCTCAAGGAGCAAAACCCCGCGATCCGTACCGTCCTGTGCGACCCGATGGGCTCGGTACTATACAGCTACGTGAAAACCGGTGAGCTGACGTCAAGCGGCGACTCGAACACCGAAGGGATCGGGATCAAGCGGATCACCGAGAATTTCAAAGACGCGCCGATCGATGACGCGTTGCAAGTCGACGATCAGGCGATGGTCGAGATGGCGTACTGGCTCCTACGCGAGGAGGGGCTCTTTCTGGGCGGCTCGGCGGCACTCAACGTCGTCGGCGCCGCGCGCTACGCCCAAACGTTGCCCAAGGGGAGCGCGGTCGTGACGATTCTCTGCGACGGCGGGGACCGCTACCGCTCGCGCCTGTGGAATCACGCGTGGCTCGTCGAGAACGAGTGCGCCCCTCGAGCAACCGACCTGTCGTTCTTGTAACCGCGACCTTACGATTCATAACAGGTATCGTTTCGAGATGTCGGCGACCGTCGCGGCACCGGCTAGGCGCATCGTCATCCGCAGCTCTTCCTTGAGATGCTCGTGGACTTGTTGTACGCCCATCCAGCCGCCCAGCGCGAGTCCGAACATCACCGGCCGGCCGATGGCGACAGCGTTCGCCCCGAGCGCGAGAGCCTTGAAAACGTCCTGCCCGCGCCGGAAGCCGCTGTCGACGACGATCGCAATGCGTCCGGCGACGGCCTGCGCGATGTGCGGCAGCATCGTGAATGCGGCCGGCACGTCGTCGAGCTGACGTCCGCCGTGATTCGATACTTGAATCCCCGCGCAGCCATGCGTGACCGCGGCGGCGGCGAGTTCGGGCGACATGACGCCTTTGACGATGACGGGGAGCCCGGTCACTTTTTGCACGAAGGCTATGTCGTCCCAGCCGAGATCTTCCTTGAACGGAGTGGAGCCGTAACCGCCTCGTTTGCCCGGGAAATTTCCGGAAGGCAGCGGCAAATGGAAGCGGTCGCGTGCGTCGGTCTCGCGGTTCGAGGAGACGAACGCGTCGATCGTTACGACGACGGCACGGTAGCCCGCGGCCTTCGCGCGCAGGAGCAAGTCCCTATTGACACCAGGATCCTTTTGTAAGTAGATCTGAAACCACTTCGGCCCCGGGCTCGCGACGGCGATCTCCTCGAGCGTCAACGTCGACTGCGATCCGGCCGTAAAGATCGTTCCCGCCGCGTCGGTTCCCTTTGCAGTGCCCGCTTCGGCCGTCACATGCGCCAATCCATGACCGCCCATGACCGTCGTGATAATCGGCATCGCGATCTTCGAACCCAAGAGAGTCGTCGTGAGATCCGCGTCTGCGTGGCCGGAGAGATAGTGCGGCACGATCGTGACGCGCTTGAACGCAGCCTGGTTCTCGTTCTTCGTCCACTCGTCGCCGGCGGCGCTTGCGATGTAGCCGAAGCCGCCCTTCGGGATAACCTTTTGCGCCGCGGCTTCGAGTTCGCGTAAATTCACGATCTCGATCTTCTTGATCTCGGTCGGCGCCGCATAGGCTACGGCGCCCTGGGCCGGAGCCGTGGTAAATGTCGTGTCGGCGGCCTGCGCCGTGGTCGTCGTTTGGGCGAGAACGGGGCTTGCTGCGGTCGCAGTTAACGTCGCCGCGACCGCGGTCGCTGATAGGAATTCGCGCCGGTTTGGATCCATGGGGTCCTCACTCTCTTGACAGTGGTGAGGAATGGATTTGAAACCGGTCTTGTTCGTCCTCGTGCTAAGACCGTCTAATGTGCGTGAAGCTGCACTTCCGTGTTGACGAGGTCGAGCGGCGATGCGGTCTCTTCCAGTATATCCCAGCCCTTGAGCCAGTCACAGGAGCGCTTCAGTTCGTCGGCAGGGATCGGTGCGGGGTCGCACACGACGAGACGGCTTTCGCGAAGATCCTCTACCTTTAGAGTGGCGATCTCGGGGTCCTTCGCCTTGTGATAGTCGATGAAGTAGT
>DATNIC010000059.1:0-13161 GCA_035604635.1 Binatia bacterium | reverse complement strand
CGGCCTAAGCCGACGCACCTCCAATCATCGTTTTACTGAGACGTTTATTCGAATCGCTACTTACGATGATCACCTCCTCTGTCCGTCTGTTAACCTTCATTCGTATCTGTCTGAAGGGGCCGCGGACGTGTTACAAGGCGTTTCGTTCACCGTGTGGGGCGATAGCCCTCCATCTCCAACAGACGCCGTTTCAAGTCGAGACCGTAGCCGTAGTTGTGCAGCGCTCCGGACGAATCGACGACGCGGTGGCAAGGAAAAAGGAACGGCACGGGGTTGCGTGCCATCACGCGCCCGACCGCACGCGCCGATTGCGGACGCCCGATCTCGCGCGCGACCCAACCGTACGACCGAACTTCCCCGGGCGGGATTTGCGCCGCAGCGCGCAGCGCGGCTTGTTCGAACGGCGTCAAGGCGGAGATGTCGACGCGCTTGTAGTCCGGCCGGTGGGTGCGGAAGAATTCGGCGAGCGTATCGATCACCCACTGCGGAGGGGTTGATTGGACGACGCGGCGACGCAGGCGGTGCTCCATCTCCGAGACCATCGCGCCTTCACCTTGACCGCGCTCGAGGCCGACGTAGGTGATCCCCGTCTCGCGGAACGCCACATAGAGCATCCCGATCGGAGACTGGATCTTTGCAAGCGAGTCGGGGTTAGCGGCGTGGAACTTATCGCGCAGCTCGCGGATGTGGTCGAGGATCTTCGGCACCATGCTGGCGGGCGGCTCGACGATCGGCAAGCACGTCAGGCAATATGCAACGCCTTCGTACTGCTCGTAAACCTCCTGGCAGGGTGGGCATTTTCGCAAGTGAGCGAGGATATGTTCGCGCCGCGGCTCGACGCCGTCACGCATTTCTTCCCAGAGCGCTTCAACGTCACAGCATCGCATTAGCAGAGTCCCCCGGTGGTGCCATCCGGCCGATTTGCGGGCCTAGGATCCGTCGCAAGATTCGTACCGCCCGGTGCACGTGCGACTTGACCGTCCCGATCGGCTGATCGAGTATCTCGGCGATCTCGGGGTGGCTACGGCCTTCGATGAAACGTAACGTCGCGGCCGCGCGTAAGTGCATCGGCAGTTGAAGGAGCGCCTGCTCGACCAGCGCCATGTCCGTCCCACGCTCGATGATCGCCTCAGGCTGATCGGGACCTTCCTGGGTCTCGTTTAGCAGGGCATCGGGGTCGGCGAGCGCGTCGAGGGCGACGTTGGTCGGCCGCTTGCTACGCAGCCGGTTCCGCGTGACGTTGAGGGTGATCGTGTAGAGCCAAGGCTGGAGGCGCAACTCGGCGCGCTGTGTCTCGTCCATCTTGCTGAGCGCGCGATAGGCCCGCACGAAAGCGTCTTGGACGATCTCCTCGGCATCCTCGCGATTGCCGGTCATCCGCAATGCAAATCCGTAAAGCCGCCGCTGATACTCGTCGACGATCGATTCGAAATTGTCCGGGCCCGGCACGGGCTTAGCCGTGCGGGCGGGAGCCGGCGGCGGCGCCGGAGGGACCAAGCGGTACTCCTGGTGGAGCGGTGCCAGCGCACTCATTACTGGCTAGACAACCGCTCTTACCTAGATGAGGGTTTCGGAGCGAGGCGTCGGCCTTCTGCGGCTTTCGGCCGCGCTCCCTTCCCGCGCTCCGAAAGTCCCTGGTTTTGCACAAGGTCCCCCTCTCTCAGGGCAGAGAACCCTTCTATTATGTTGCCTTCTTCGGATGGCGCCGGCGCTCGAGCGGGAACCCCGCTGCGAGCGTTTTTCTTTGCATGAGTGACTGACGGAGGCTCCACTTTATGGATGCAGCCATCGAACCGAAGAACCTGGCGTTCGACGCGTACACGCTCTGCAGTTTTGTCCCGAAGCTCAAGTCGGCTCGTGCAATCCCCCTCGTACTCATTGGATACAAGAGCGGTGAAGATCCGTCGTTCGTGTGGCTCGTCCCCAAAGAGGGCATCGATCCCGCTGGGTTGACCGACGATCCGTACTACGTGAAAGTCCTGCGTGACCCCGTGACCTACTTCCGGCGGAAGCTGCAGAAGTACGTCGAGGAAACGGGCTGCGTGCGCCGCGCGATCGAGATGCTGATCGACTATCACCAAGAGCATCTCTCGTTCAGCGAATTCAAGCACCTAGCCGACGGGATGCGCATGCGCCCCATGCAAGTCGATTTGGTCGGCGCCTAGCGGGCGGCGTCCTTCGTCGGAGCGGGCGCGAGCGTGCGGATCGTGCGCCGGTAGACGATCGTCACCGGCTGGTGATTCGGATCACCGGCGAGCGTCCCCGATATCGTCAGCTGAGTGTCCAGCGCCCGCAGGACGTAGGAGTCGTACGAGTAGTACGCCGTCCCGTGCATCCGGATACGGCCGTCGAGTGCGATCCCGACGTTGCTCAAGGGGCCGTGCACGGGCCCCTCGGCGTCAAAAATGACTCCCAGCGTCCGCTCGCCCGCTACATAAGCGTCGCCGCAGCTCCGCAGTGAACCGTTGAGCGGCGCTCCGGCCATCGGCAGGATAAACGAAAATGGGACGGGTGTCCAAATATGGGTGATGTCGCGCATCGTCGGCAGATCGAGTTCGATCGAAAACGGCTGGTTGAGGACCGTGACGTAGTCCGGATCGCCGTTCACCTCGTCGCGCTGTTCGCCCGACGGCATGACGACTGAGGTGAACGTCGCTCGGGCCTTCGCCCGCGCCCCCTGATCGGTCCGCGAATATTCGACCGTTACCGCGTAGCGGGTCCCGTCGCTTCTGCGGACGCTCGAGAGCGTCTCCCTTCCGCTGTAGACGATGTCGCTCCGCAATTCACGCGCTCCAATGGTAAAGCTGTCTTTACCATCGACGGCGTAGATGTGCTCGGCGAGAGCTGGAATCGCCTCGAATAGCACGGCGGCTCCCAACCCGATCACAAAGCCGACGCATTGCCGGCGCGACAACATCCGAGACTACCCCACGACCCTGAGCGCAACGAAAAGCGTTACGCTGATGAAATTGTACTACAAATTTGCGCGGTTGCGAAGGTCGAGATAAAAGACGGTGAACAGCGCTTGATACGGTCCGATCAGCGCCGCATCGACCGGAATCGAAGACCAGAATTCGTGCAGGCGGACCCCGTGCAGCCGCAAGACGTCATCCAGCACCATCGGGATCATCAGCGCCGGGACCGTCATCGCCGAGAGCAGCGTCACCCGTAGCAGGTTGCTTGGTCTCCATGAAAGCATGAGGCTGCGCAGCAGGGCAAAACCGGGTAACGCGACCGGCGCCGTCTCATCGTCGATGCTCGCGATGACGTCGGCAGAGAGCAAGCCGCCCCACAGGACGAGCGTGGGGAGGACGAGCGTGTAGTATCCCGTCGCTTCGAGCCCGCCGAAGACATAGCCGAAGGTCAGGGCGCGGATCAGCCAGACGATGAGATCGACCAGCAAGATCGCCCACCAGCGGCGGGCGATGCGTCGCAAGATGGCACGTATCGAGAGGGGCTCGTCACGCATGCGGGCGGCGACGCCGACGCTGACGCACCCGGCTAAAAAGGCGTCGACGGCGAGATTGGTGCCCTGCAGCCACCATGCCGCTCCCGGAGCCGATCCCAGCGGGAGCGCGACGATCGCTTGCGCGGCGAAGGCCGCGAGCGCCAGCGCAAGATAGAAGCGAAGGTTGCCGAGGTAGCCCTCGAACGCGAGGTCGACGATTGCGCCGACCGACAGCGGCGATCGGCGCTTGGGTTCGGTCAGGAGAACGTTCTCAGCTTAGGTCGTCGTGCGAACGGCGTGACGGAGGAAGAAACGCAACCGCGCGACCCCCGCGCACATCACCGTCTCGTCGAGCCGCTCGAAAAAACGGCCATCGACGTCGATTACAAACGTACCAGCACGAAACCCGGCGAGCGTCGAACGTAAGGTTCGCTCGCGCTTGTCTTTCGGGGCACGCGGTCCGAGCACTTCATCGACCGCGAACTCGATCAGCGTATCGACGCGAAGCGGCGTCGCGAACGCAAAGGCGCCGCACCCGGTCGTCACGACCATCCCGATGTCAATGGGAATACGGACTCGAACCATTACTGCGCGACATTCGCGCAGCGCCGACCGAGGTCTTGCCGCTCGGAGCGAGAAGCTGCACGTCCAATGAGGTCGAACCGATGAGCACGCGGCCACCGCGTCGTCGGCGCGAGCCTGCGCACGACTCGCACAACGTTCGCACCGTTCTGCTTGGCATTATCGTCGTCGTCGCAGGACTGGGGATCGGGATGTTGTCCGCGGTCGTGATGCATCACGGCTCGAACAATACGCCCGTTCCGGTTGCTCCGCAAGTGACGCCGATTGCCGCACCACCGGCCGCCGGGCCGCTTCGCACGCCGTTCCCGCTCGCGACGGTCGCTCGGCCGATCGCCGCCAAAACGCCGCTCCCGACGCTCGCACCGACGCCGAGTGCGATCCCAAGCCTCGCACCGACGCCGAGTGCGGTCCCAAGTCTCGCACCGACGCCGCGCGCAACGGCGCACCCGACGCCGGCGCGCGCGCCCACGCAAATCCCGACTCAAGCGCCTGCGACTCCGGTCGCGATCTCGACGGGATTCGACGTCGATATAGCGCAGGCGGTCGTGCGGCGCTACCTCGACGCCATTGCGCGCGGTGACAACGCCACGGCGCGGGCATTGCTCGGCGCCTCTCCGGCCGATGTGACGGTTCCGCTCCCCGAGCTGGCGTTCATCAACACGAATTCGAAAATCGGCGCGATCGTCGGACGGCGGACCGGTGACGCAAGCGCTGCAGTCGAAGTTCAGGTTACGAACGGGACGCAGAAGTACGGGATCGTTTATGAGGTCGTGCAGGGCCCAAAGGGGACGCTGATCAGCGGACGCGATATCACGCGGCCGTGATGCCCGTTCCGTGAGACGGGTCGTCCTCTGGTACGCCGTCTACGTCGCCGTGTTGAGTGCGCTCGCGGGGTATCGCTGGCGGATCTGGAGCTACGGCACGGACACGGGGACGTTTGCGCAAATCGCGCTCAATGCGTTCTCGGGCTTCCGCGATGGACCGGAAAACGCGTCGCATTTTGCGTTTCACTGGGCGCCGCTCCTGGGGGTGCTGTATCCGTTCGTCGCCCTGACCCGGAGCGCGCTCTCGATTCAGATCGTCCAGGTCGTCCTCATCGGCGCGAGCGTGTTTCCGTTCTATGCGTTCTTGCGCCGCTACGCGGACGACGCGCTCAGCTCGCGCATCGCGCTCCTTGCCCTCGTCTATCCGCCGCTTGGGGCGGTCGCGTTCACCGAGTTTCACGAGATCGCGTTTTATCCGCTCTTGGCGTTCCTGCTTGCGTGGTCGATCGATGCCGAGCGGTGGGCCTTCTTCGTGCTGTGCAGCCTGCTGTGCGTGCTTGTGCGCGAGGAGGTACCGATCGTCCTGGGGATCTTCGGCGCCGCCCTCCTCGTCGCGGCACTGCTCCGCCGCGGGAGACGCGGCGACGGCTTGCTCTATTGGCGTCCGCGCGCACCGCGGGCGACGGCACTTGCAGGCGCTTGGCTCATCGCCGTGAGTGCAGCGACTTTGATCGTCTACTTCCACTTCGTTGTGCCCGCGCTCGGCGGCTGGCGTCCGGCGCATTTCTATTCGTATCCGTTTGCAAACGGACCGATCGCGTTGATTGCCGCGATGTTCGTCCACCCGTTCGTCGTTCTAGCGGCGGTCGCGACGCTTGGGCGCCTGACGTACCTGATCGAAGCGTTTGCGCCGCTGCTGTTCTTGCCGCTGGCCTCGGCCTGGATGATCGTCGCATTGCCGGGTTTGGCGATCGTGCTGCTTTCGAGCGAGGGGATCACGTGGCGGATGGGCTCGCACTACGCGGCGATCTACATCCCGTGGCTCTTACTCGGGACGGCTGCGGTCCTGATCGGTTTGGCGCGAACGCGCTCCACGGCAGCCGCGCAGCGTCTGGCGACGGTCCTCTTCACGCTTTGCGCGATCGTCCTTATCGCCTTCAACCCGATGCACGTCGGACACTATCTGACGCCGCCGTATGCCGATCTCGAAAACGCCCGCAAAGCGCTTGCCGTCGTGCCGCGCGATGCCAACGTCAGCACGCACGACGAATGGTACACGCACATTGCGGTCGAGTACCCGAACGCGACGATTGCGTGGCTCTATCCACCCGAGTACGCCGTCTTCGCCGACGACTTCAACAACGGCAGCTTTCGGGCCGAGGTCGTACCGAGGTTGCGTGACGGCGTTGCGCGCGGTCAGTACCGGATCGTTGCGCAGTACGGCGCCGTCAAGGTCTACAAGCGCAAGTAAAGGAAAGAGCGGGCGCAGAGATGGCCATTAGCACGCCGATTCAGGAGTTGGCCGAAGCCGGTATCGCAGCTCCGAGCGGGCTCCACCGGACGTGGACGCGGGCAATCGACAGCGCGATCGGAGCGGTGACCGAGCCCCTGACCGCCGTGCTCCTCGTCGTCGAGGTCGCGATCCTTACGAGCGGCGTCTTCTCGCGCTACGTCCTGCACAGCGCGCTCGTGTGGACCGATGAGCTCGCGACGATCTTGCTGTTGTGGCTCGCGATGCTGGGTGCCGTCATCGCCTACCGCAATGATGCGCACATGCGCTTGACCGCGCTGATGCGCGCCGTCGATCCACGTACGACGGCAGTTTTCCGCACGATCGGCGACGTCGTCGTCGCGCTCTTCGCGATCGAGCTCCTGCCGGCGAGTCGCAACTACCTCATGCAGGAGGCGATCGCGTATACGCCCGCCTTGCAGATTCCGCAGGCGTACGTCGTCGTCTCGGTCTTCGTCGCCCTGACCTTAATGCTGATCCTCGCGGTGCTGCGCCTGATCGATTCGGATCCGCGTATCGTCGTCCCGGTGGTCGGCACGACCATCCTCGTCGCGATCGGCTCCTATCTCGCTCGCGGCGCGCTCATCCCGCTGGGAAACCTGAACCTGATCGTCTTCTTCGTCTTCGTCGTCGGCGCGTTCGTCGCGATCGGGATCCCGATCGCGTTTTCGTTCGGTGTCGGCACGCTCAGTTATCTCGCGCTCACGACGCAGGTCCCGCTCGACACGATCGTCGGCCGCATGCAAGAGGGCGTCTCGAATCTCGTGTTGCTTGCGGCGCCGATGTTCATCTTGCTCGGCCTGCTGATCGAAAATGCCGGGATCGCGAAGCGCTTGGTCGACGCGCTCGCGAGCGTCGTCGGGCACGTGCGCGGCGGCCTCGGCATCGTGCTGCTCTCGGCGATGTATCTGGTATCCGGAATTTCGGGCTCCAAGATCGCCGACATGGCCGCGGTCGCTCCGGTATTGTTCCCCGAGATGGAGCAGCGCGGCTGGGCGCGCGGCGAGATGGTCGCGCTCCTCGCATCGTCCGGAGCGATGGCTGAGACGATCCCGCCGAGCTTGGTCCTGATCATCATCGGTTCGGTCACGGGCGTTTCGATCGCCGCGCTCTTTACCGCTGGTCTGCTGCCCGCGGGGCTCGCTGCGCTCGCGCTCGTCGTCATCGTTTTGTTGCGCTCTCGTCACGACCGAACCGACTTGGCGCGGCGACCCTCGCTCTCATGGATCGCGAAAGCGTTCTTCATCGCAATTCCAGGGCTCGCGCTCCCCGTGCTGATCCGTGCAGCGGTTCTCGGCGGCGTCGCGACCGCAACCGAAGTGAGCACCGTCGGCATTCTTTACACGATGGTGGTCGGCGTCGCGATTTATCGCGAGTTCGATTGGCGGCGGATGTATCCGATTCTGCTCGAAACCAGCGCCTTAACCGGCGCGTTGCTGTTGATCATCGGAACCGCGACGTCGATGGGCTGGGCGTTGACGCAGTCCGGCTTCGCGCAAGATCTCGCGGATGCGCTCGGTAAGTCGCCGGGCGGAGTCGGTGGTTTCCTCGCGCTCTCGATCGTCGCGTTCATCATCATGGGCTCGGTCCTCGAGGGCGTCCCCGCGATCGTCTTGTTTGGTCCCCTGCTTTTCCCGGTTGCCAAGGCATTCGGCGTCAACGAAGTGCACTACGCGATTGTCGTCGTGCTCTCGATGGGAATCGGGCTCTTTTCACCGCCGCTCGGCGTCGGTTACTATGCTGCCTGCGCGATCGGCAAGACCGAAGCAGACGCGGCGATGCGGCGCGTCGTCCCGTACTTGGCCGCAGTCCTGGTTGCGACGATCGTCATCGCGGCCTTCCCTTGGCTTTCGTTAGGATTCTTGCACGGGGGCCGCTAGATAATACCGTTGCGTTGTCTCTACTTGGCGGTCGCGCTCGGCGCGATCGTTTCTTGTGCGCCGCGTAACGTGGTGCCGATCCCGCATCCCGAGGCGTTGCAGTCGTTTTGCGAGGCCAAGCGCGTCCCGCGCTTGACCGCGATGGAGAACATCCTGACCTCGCTCAAGGACGGCGATCCAAAACCGTCGTCGCAGTCCTACGCGCGCCTCGTCGCCGCCGCAAAGGCACAGACGGGCGTCGTCGCGACTTGGAACGGCGCGCAGGTCATCATGCCCGAGGACGCGCGCGCCTTCGGCGAAGCCGACCGGTACATTCGCATCCGGCGTGTGGTGTTCGCCAACGTCCTCGAGGGCGCCCCGCCGCCGCGCCCGATCGATATCGAAGTGCGCGACCACGGCTCGTATAAGTGGTACAACTTCACGGCCTACGACACGCAGAACGTGTGCGTCGAAGGCCAAAGGGCTATATAAGATAAGCAGTCGTTAGCTTACCTTGCTAACGCAGGTTAACCGTCCCGGCTGGCATATGGGTGCTACAAAAGCGGCATGTCCATGGTCCGCACGCCCATCCAGCCCGGGCTCCGGCGGACATAAGTCTCATCCAGCTACGCTACGTCGGGAGGTTCCAGCATGGCCACAGCTTCTGTTTCCGTTGGGGGGTCGAAACCGCAGAGTCTGTCCTTCATCATCGGCGCGTCTTCGCTCGGCACCCTGATCGAGTGGTACGACTTTTACCTGTACGGCAGCCTTGCCGTCTTCTTTTCGTCCCAGTTCTTCCCGCCCGGCAATCCGACCGCAGCCTTACTCGTGAGCCTTGCGATCTTCGCAACAGGGTTCGTCGTGCGGCCCTTTGGGGCGATCTTCTTCGGCCGGCTCGGCGATCGGGTCGGGCGGAAATTCACGTTCCTCGTCACCCTGATCACGATGGGTACGGCGACGACCCTGGTCGGCTTTCTCCCGACGTACGCGCAGATCGGGCTCGCCGCGCCGACGCTCCTCGTTTTGCTTCGCCTGATTCAAGGGCTCGCGCTCGGCGGCGAATACGGCGGCGCGGCGGTCTATATCGCCGAGCACTCGCCCGACAATAAGCGCGGCTATTTGACGAGCTACATCCAGACGACCGCCTCCTTAGGCATCCTCGTCTCGCTGCTCGTCATCTTGGCGTTCCGCCTGACGATGGGCGACGAGGCGTTCAAGGCATACGGTTGGCGCTTCCCATTCATGCTGTCCGCCATCTTGGTCGCGCTCTCCGTCTACATCCGCATGAAGCTGCTCGAATCGCCGCTGTACCAGCGGCTCAAAGATGAGGGCAAAGCGACAAGCAAGCCTCTGACCGAAGCGTTCGGTCAAGGCAAGAACGTCGGGTTGATGCTGCTCGCGCTCTTCGGGTTCACCGCGCCGGAAGGCGTCGTGTGGTATACGGGACAGTTCTACGCGCTGTTCTTCATGCTGACGGTGCTGAAGATCAACTATGTGACCGCCTACATCATCATCGGCGTCGCCATTGCGTGTGGGACGCCGTTCTTTCTCGTGTTCGGCGCCCTCTCCGATCGCATCGGGCGGCGGAACATCATGGTAGCGGGTTTTGCGCTCGCGGTCCTGACCTACATCCCGGTCTTCAAGGCGATGCAGGCGAACGCCGCCAACCCGGTGATGCTGACGATCCTCGTATTCTACATGGTCATCTTGGTAACCATGGTCTACGGTCCGATCGCTGCTTTCCTCGTCGAACTCTTCCCGGCGAGGATTCGTTACACGTCGCTCTCGCTGCCGTACCACATCGGCAACGGCGTCTTCGGCGGTTTGGTCCCGCTCATCAGCACCTCGCTTGTGGTTGCGACGGGCAACCACTTTGCGGGGCTATATTATCCGATGACGATTGCGGCGATCGGAGTCGTCGTGGCGCTGGCCTTCTCCCGCGAACCGACGCACGGGGTCAAGATCTGGGACGAGGTCGGCGGCGCGCCGGTTTCTTACGCTCCCTGACCCTTAGCGCCCGTCTCTTCGTCGGGCCAATTCGCGATTTCGCCCAGCGCGGCTGTCTTGAGCACTTTCAGGCCGAGCATCGCGCATTTCATCCGCGCTGGGCTGATCCCGATCCCGACCTTCTCGAGGACCTCTTCCTTGGGCATCCGCGCCACGTCTTCGAGTGTCCGCCCACGCAGCGATTCGGTCAGCATCGACATCGATGCCTGACTGATCGCGCAGCCTTTCCCGGTAAACCGCACGTCCTCGATCTTCCCGTCACGAACCTGGAGCTCGACCCTGATCTTGTCGCCGCACAGCGGATTGAGGTCCTCGGCCGCGGCATCCGCATGCTCGAGATGTCCGAAGTTCCGCGGATTGCGGTAGTGGTCGAGGATATATTCTTTGTAGAGATCGTCCATTATTAGCAGGGGGGTTGTTGAGCGCGCCCTCGGGGGATCGCTGGCTCAGGAGTACGATGAGCGCGCGTGAGGTTTGGGGGCCCCACGAAGTGGGGGGCGCGGAGCCTGGGGCGTAGCGCCATTAAACTGGGAGCTTGAAAATGTCGGCGGCTTTGCTGAGGGCGTCGACGAGCGCTTCAACGTCTTCTTCCGTATTGTACAAGTAAAACGAGGCCCGGGCCGTTGCGGGCCAGCCCATCTTTTCCATGAGCGGCATCGTGCAGTGGTGCCCGGCGCGTACGCAGACTCCCTCGGCGTCGATGATCGTGGCGAGGTCGTGCGCGTGGATGTCGCCGAGGTTGAAGGAGATGATTCCGCCCCTCGCCTTGGCGTCGGGCGGACCGTAGATCGCGATCCCACGAGCGCGCAGGCTCTGCAATCGTTCGAGTGCGTAATCAGTCAGCTGGATCTCGTGCTCGCGGATCCACGACATCCCGATCCGTTGCAAGTAATCGACCGCGTATCCGAGCGCGATCGCGTCCGCGATGTTGCTCGTACCGGCTTCGAACTTCCAAGGAATCTCGTTGAACGTGGTCGTCGTGTACTCGACGGTGCGGATCATATCGCCGCCCGTCAAGAATGGCGGCATCGCTTCGAGCAGCGCGCGCTTGCCGTATAGGAAACCGATCCCGGTCGGCCCGAGCATCTTGTGGCCGCTTGCGGCCAAGAAATCGACGTCGAGCGCGCGGACGTCGACCGGCAGATGCGGGACCGACTGCGCGCCGTCGACCAGCACCACGGCGCCGGCCGCATGCGCGCGCGGGATGATCCGCTCGAGGGGCGCGATGGTCCCAAGCGTATTGCTGACGTGCGAGAGCGCGACCAGTTTCGTCCCGCGCAGCTTCGCATCGAGATCGTCGAGGACGTGATTGCCCGCGTCGTCGACTTCGATGAAGCGCAGCTCGGCGCCGGTCTTCTTGGCCAGAAGCTGCCACGGGACGAGGTTGGAGTGGTGCTCGAGCTGGCTGGTGAGGATTGCGTCGCCGGGCCGCAAATTCTCGAGGCCCCACGAGTAACTGACCAGGTTGATCGCCTCGGTCGTGTTTCGCGTCCAGATGATCTCGGTGGTCTCGGCGTTGACGAAGCGCGCGACTTTGACGCGCGCCGCCTCGAAGGCATCAGTCGCCAGCTCCGCGAGCTCGTAAACGCCGCGATGGATGTTCGCGTTGTATTCCGTGTAGTAGCGGACGAGCTCGTCGATAACGATTTGCGGCTTTTGCGAAGTCGCGGCCGAGTCGAGATAGACGAGGCGCTTTCCGCGTGAGGTCGGTCTAGCGAGGATCGGAAAATCCGCGATGATCGCGGCTTGCTTGGGATCGGAGGCAGCGATCACGGATTCACCGGAAGCTTGCGCTCGAGCGCGGCGCGGATATGGTTGCGCAGCGCGTGCGGAAATTGCGTGATCGCCGGTTCGAAGAATCCGAGCGCGATCATGCGCTCGGCATCAGAGCGCGCGATGCCGCGGCTCTGCGCGTAGAAGATCTCGTCTTCGTCGATCGCACCGACGGTCGCGCCGTGAAACGCTTTGACGTCGTTTGCCGCGATCTCCAGGGCCGGGATCGAATCGATGTGCGCTGATTTCGAGAGCAACAGACTGTCGTCGCGCAGTGACGCGTCGCTCTTGTGCGCGTGCGGATGGATGCGGATGTTCCCGACGTAGCGACCCTGACCGTGTCCGGTCGCGGCGCCTTTGACGATCGTTTGCGAGTCGGTCTCGCCGATGATGTGATCGATTTGCGTCTCGAGCGCGACATGCTGGGTTCCATCAGCGAAGAAGAGACCGCCGATCTCGCCCAGAGCTCCGCGCTCCTCGAGCCTCACGTGGAGCGAGTCGACGACGAGATCGCCGCCGAGGTCGGCAATCGACCAGCCGACACGGGCATCGCGGTCCACTTTGGAGCGCCGCGTCGTGAAGATGCGGCCGGAGCCCGGCTCGACGACCGACGAGATTTCCACGCGCGCGCGCGGCGCAACGACAACCTCCGCGACCCCGCACACGAAAGGCGCATCGCCTTCAAGGAGGATCCGCTCGATGACGGTGCACTCGGCGCCTTCACCCGTGACGACGAGCGTGTAGGGAAAGATGGCGTTGCGCGCCGTGTACGTGAACTCGATAGGCTCGATCAGCTTCGTCCCCGCCGGCACGTAGACGAATGCGCCGCAGTTCTGGAAGGCTACGGTCAACGCCGCATATTTGTCATGCGCGGGATCGAGCGTGCCGCGAAATTCGCGATCGAAGACGGCTCGCAGATCGGGATCGCCTTCGCGCAAAACGGCGGCCAGATCGTACACGTACTTCGAGGATGACGCCACCGCGGCGGCGTCGAGCTGCACGACGACGTCTTCGTATTCTTGCTTGGTGAGATCGATCTTCCAATAGCGGCCCGGCGGAACGTCGGGCGGCGGGAGGGCAGCAAAGCGCGCTAACGCCTCGCGCCGCGCATCGAACGAGATCGCACCTTCGCCGAGTGCGTCGACCAGCGCATCAAGCGCGGCGGAATCGAGTCCTCGCGCGTGGTCGAGGCTAAGCGACGCCACCCGCGACCTCCCC
>DATNIC010000058.1:0-26376 GCA_035604635.1 Binatia bacterium | reverse complement strand
CCGGCGGGCGCCCGCCGCGACCGCTCAGCTACCGGCTGTACGTCCCTCGCCCGCTCGATCTCGCCGGCCCGCCTTCGCTCCTCGTCGCGCTGCACGGTTGCACGCAGACCGCCGCGGACTTCGCCGCTGGGACGCGCTTCGACGCGTTCGCCGATCGCTACGGTCTCGTCGTCCTCTATCCGGAACAATCGCCGCTGGCCAATCCGCGCCGATGTTGGAATTGGTTTCTGCCGGAGCATCAAACGCGCGCTGCGGGTGAGCCGGCAGCGATACTGGAGCTGGTCGAGGCGATCGTCGAACAAAGCGGCGTCGATCGCGAACGGGTCTTCGTGTGCGGGCTCTCGGCCGGCGCCGCGATGGCCGCGATCCTTGCCGAGCAGGCGCCGGACGTCTTCGCGGCGGTCGGGATCATGTCGGGTGTCGCCCTGCACTCCTCGCATGACGCCGAGACGGCGTACGAAGCGATGCGCGGCGAGCGCGAGTACGCGACGATCAGTAACGTCATCGCTGTCCACCCTCCGGCATCGTACAAGCGGTTGCGCGTCCTCATCTGGACGGGCGATGAGGACAAGACGGTCGCGCCGAGCAACGCGGCTGTCCTAGCGGAGCAGTTCCGTTCCCTCGGCTGCGCTAGCGTCGAGGTGCGGACGATCGACGGGCTCGGACACGCGTGGAGCGGTGGGAGCCTGCGCGGGTCGCACACTGCGCCGCTGGCGCCGAACGCGAGCGAAACCATGCTGGAATTCTTTCTGTCCGGCCCTCACTCGGGCTGAAATGCGATACCGTTGATCTTTCCCGAGGCGTCGAGGCCGAACGTCATCCACACATCCGAGTTGGCGCACGAAACCCGATAGGCATAAATCGTCCCGCCGGGCGGTGCCGTTTTGCCGCGGAAGATGAACGCGGCGGGCGCGCCCAGCGCCGTGAGCTCGGTCGCGACTTTTGCGACGAGCGAATCGCTGAATGCCTCCGATGCGTCGGTCGTGTACCGCGAACGATCGATCTGGCCATGCTGCCAGGCGAGGAATTCGGCGTGAACGCGGGCCGTGATCGAGGAGTCTTCGCCGGGGAGCGGCGTCTCCGAGGGCGCGGGGGCAGGGCGGAAGTAGAGGCCTGAGATCTTGCCGTCGGCGGCAAATGCGATCTGTTCGTTCCAGCTTGCCAGCTTGAAGGTCGCGCGATACACGTAGACGCTGTTGCCGTCGGCATCGTAGTGGGCTCGCAGGGTGAAGGCCGTCGGGACGCCGAGCGGTCCGAGAGCGCTCTTGACGTTGGCGACCAACGTCTCGGTCAG
This sequence comes from Binatia bacterium, assembly GCA_035604635.1. Lineage (GTDB taxonomy): Bacteria > Vulcanimicrobiota > Vulcanimicrobiia > Vulcanimicrobiales > Vulcanimicrobiaceae > DATNIC01. The sequence continues at coordinate 25,082 of DATNIC010000058.1, read as the reverse complement.
CACCGAATTCATTTCGCTCGTGAACTGCGAACGGTCGTAATTCCCCGACTGCGCGCGCTCGAGCGATTCCTTTGCGCGCGCGCTGATCTTCGGGTCGTCGGTCGGTGCGGAAGCGACCCGGCCTACGACGAGCGCGGCGACGGCGATGGCGATTGCAGCGACGACGAGAAATCGCGCTCTCATGGTATGACGGCGATCGCGTCGATCTCGATTTTTGCCCCAAGCGGCAGCGCGGCGACTGCGACCGTCGAGCGCGCCGGAGCCGATCGGCCGAGGTACCGGGCGTAGATCGCGTTGACCGCGCTAAAGTCGGCCATGTCGACCAAGAACAGCGTCGTTTTGACGATGTCTGCGAAACTCAAGCCGGCGGCACGCAGCACCTCGCCGAGATTCTCGAGCGCCTGCCGGGTTTGCGTCTCGACGTCGTCGCCGGCGAGTTTCCCGGTCGCAGGGTCGATTGCGATCTGCCCGCTGCAGAAGACCATCGCGCCGATGGCGACTGCTTGACGATAGGGTCCGATCGGCGGCGGAGCGTTCGGCGAAAAGACGGTTCGTTTCACACCACCGCCGCTTCGGGAGGCGTCATCGTACCCTTGTAGTTCATCGGCGCTTCCTCGACGCCGAAGTTCGTCTTCGTCAGCTCGGCGACCGCGTCGAGCTCAGCCCGCGTCAGCGCCGGGGTGCCGGGCGCAGTCGCAAACTCGCGCAGCTGCTCGGCGTCGTAGATGTTCGGCAAGACCGTCATCACCCGCGGCTCGGAAAGCAGCCACTGGATCGCGGCTTGGCCGAGCGTGCGGTCCGCAGATTCGAGGAACCGCAGCGTTGCGATCTTCTTGATCCCATTGACGAGCCAAGAGCGCGGGCGGTGGCTGCGATGATCGGTCGGCGCGAAGGTCGTCTCGAGCGTGTACTTCCCTTCCAGCATCCCGCTCGAGTGCGGGACGCGGATTTGGTACCCGGTCTCGGCGTTCGCGTCGTACGCTGCCTTGATCATCTCCGTGCCCGGAAACTGTTCGAGCATGTTCCAAATCATCTGGATGTTCGTCATGCCGGGGAGGCGCGCGGCTTCGATCCCCTCGTAGAGCCATCCGATCGCCGGACCGAGCGCGATCCCGTAGTAGCGGATCTTCCCCTCGGCTTTGAACGCTTCGAGGAGCTCGAAGAGCTCGCCGCTGCGAACGTGGTCGAGCTTCGCATTATGCAGCGAGTAGAGATCGATGTAGTCGGTCCGCAGGCGCCGCAGCGATTCCTCGAGCGCGAAGCGTACGAACTTCGGCGAAATGTCCTGCGGCAGCTCTTGCTGTCCGCGCCGCTCCCCGGAGTGCTGATAAAAGTCGTACCCGAATTTCGTCGAGTACACGACCCGGTCGCGTTGGTTTTCGAATGCGAGACCGAGCTGTTCTTCGCTGCGTCCGTTTCCATACGTGTCGGCGGCGTCGAACAGAGTGATGCCCAGATCGCGCGCTTGGTGCAGAAGTGCGACCGCCTCATCGTCGGTCATCTGCCCCCACCACCCCGTCGCGGTCGTCCAGAGACCGAAACCGACGGTACTGACCTTAAGGTTCGTGCCGGGATACGTCCGATATTCCATGGCTAGAACATTCGGAGGTAGGCGTCCCTTTCCCAGGCGTGGACTGCGCGGCGGTAGCGCTCGTACTCGGCGAGTTTGGCGTCCCGAAATGCGTGGTAGATGTGGTCGCCGAGCGCGCCGCGTACGATCGGATCGGCGTCGAGCGCCGCGATCGCCTCGCCCAGCGTCCCCGGAAGCTTGCGGATCGCGTTTTTGGCACGATAGCTGTCCGAGAGGTCGTACGTCGAGCCGGTGAACGGGTTGCCCGGTAAGATCCGCTTGCGAATCCCGTCCGCCATGCTCTCGATCAGCGTGGCCAGCGCGAGATACGGATTGCACGATGCGTCGGGACTGCGAACTTCGATGAATTGCGTCCCTTCGAGCGGCGCCGGGAGCCGGACGAGCGCGTTCGCGCTGCGGTGCGACCAGACCGTGTAGACCGGAGCATCCCAGGCTGCAACCAGCCGCTTGTACGAATTGACGGTCGGATTGCACACCGCGGTATAGCCTTGCGCGTGATCGAGCAGGCCGCCGATCGCCTGCAGGCGCGTCTCTTCGTCGACGTCACCCAAGTCGAGGTAAAAGTGCAGCCCGTTCCCGGCGGACGTCTCCAGCGGCTTGGGCATGAACGTCGCATGGATGTTGTGCCGGGTCGCGATCTGCTTGACGACGGCGCGCAGCGTGACGAGCGCGTCGGCGCTCTGAAGAATCGGACGCTCGACGGTGTCGATCTCGTGTTGCCCGGCGCCATGCTCGTGATGCGCGCTCTGCACGCGGATCCCCATCGATTCGAGGGCGGCGACCATCGCCGTTCGCGATTCGTCGCCGCGATCGCTGGGCGAGAAGTCGAAGTACGAGCCGGCATCGCTCGTGTGCAACGTGGGCGAACCGTCCTCGGCCAAGTCAAAAAGGTAGAACTCGACTTCCATCGAGGTGGCGACTTTGGAAATCACGTCGCGCGCGTCTTCGATGACCCGGCGCAAGGTCGTGCGCGGGCAGCCTTCAAACGGCGTCCCGTCGGCATTGGCGATGTCGCACAGCATCCGCGCTTCGATCGGGCCGCCGATGGTCCATGGCAGAATCGCGAAGGTCGCGGGATCCGGCAGCAGCACCATGTCGACTTCCTCGCCGCGGACGAACCCGTCGATCGAACCTCCGTCGAACGTTACTTTGCCGTCGAGTGCCGCATCGAGCTGGGCGACCGGGATGACGACGTTCTTCTCGATCCCGAAGATGTCGACGAAGCCGAGGCGGACGTAGCTGACGTTGCGATCCTTCGCCGTCTTGAGCGTTTCGCGTCTGATCTGAGCGGAGGTTTGCACCCCGTTAACCACCGAGGGCATCAAGTGCGATCGCGGTACGTAGCGTCAGTTGATCGTGCGGGCTGTCGAGGTCGAGCCCGCTGATCTCGCCGATCTGGCGTAGCCGGTAGAAGACGGTGTGGCGGTGGACGTTGAGCGAGGCGGCCGCGACTTTGATATTCTGGCCGACGTCGAAGAAGAGCCGCAAAGTGCGTATGAGCTCCGTTTGGTGCTTTTCGTCGTAAGCGCGCAGCGGCTCGAGGACGCGCTGAGAGAACTGATGCAATTCTTCTCTGGACGTCACCCCGCGTAACAGGATCGGGTAAAAGCCCAGGTCCTCGTGCGCCATGACGCGCCCGCCTCCGAACATTCGGCGCACGATGACGAGCGATTCGCGCGCCTCGTCGACCGAGCGCGCGACGTTCAGCAAGTCCGCTTGCCGGCCGACGCCGCCGACGACCTTGACGTCGACGTGGGCCTTCGTCAAGCCTCGTGTGATCATCGTCGCTGCGGTTCGTGCGTTGGCCGCGTCGACTTCGAGCGGCGCCGGGACAAGGAAGACAAACCCGCCGCCGCGTTCGAGGACGACGACTTCACCGGTGCGCGAGCCGAGCACGTCGACGCACGTCTTGCGAATCTCGCCGTTCTTCTGCGTTGCGACGCTTTCGTCGAGACCCTCAGCCTCGACCGCGACCGCGACGTAGCCGGGAGCTAAAGTGATTCCGCGAGCCGCAGCATCGTCGCGTGCCTCGGAAGCATCGTCGTAGGCGCGCGCCAGGAGCCGATCCCAAAAAGAGCGCCGGCGCCCGCGGCTACCGCTTGTATCACGGGAGAGCTCGACGGCCATCGAGGCCGCCGTTAATCGAACGAGCGCGTCCTTCCCTTCGAGCGAGATCCCGTTGGGGAAGACCGAAAGCCATCCAAGCCGTGTTTCCCCGGCCCGTATCGGATATGCGCGGCTCTCGGGGTCGCTCGGGAACGAGATCGCGACGCTTTGGGCCTCAGTCGCGGATTTGGAGATCAGATCGCGGACCGACGGAGGGATCGAGCGGTTACCCGACCCGGCGAGTGCGAGATGCCGCCAATCGGCATCTTCGACGAGGACCGCTCCGGCGACGGCCTCGGCCAAATACGACGCCAGCGCCTTTGCGCCGCCGCCGCCGGCAGCGATTTTCGCCAGCCCCTCGGAGTACTCAAGCATGTCCTCGCCGGTCGTCTCGCGCCGCGGGGACCGGACGCGCGACTGCGCGTCGCGAACGGGCCGGAGATGAATGTCCTGGTCGTGCACTATTCCGTTGGTATCCTTGCGGCACGGGCCGCGGCCCTCTTTTCATACGTACCACTTGCCGGCCGATTTACCGATTGGTGTGGGAAAGGGTGCTCCAGTCGGCCAGAGGTCGCAAGGGCGGCATGTCTCGCCCGGGCCTTGGGGAGCAATTTGGAGAAGAAAAGGCTTACAGGGCGTAGTCAAGGGGGATCGTGATTATCGAAGCCCGGCTTCATAATTGGAGAGGGCCGCAGACGAGCGTGTGGTTTCGCGCTCTATTTCGCTCTTCGCCGACCGGCATGTTTGTCGTGGATCTCGACGGGACGATTCTGATAACGAACGAAGCCGTCCGGGCGCTCGGGGGATATCAGAATTTGCGTGGGCGCGTCCCCGCGTTGCAGTTCGTCGCTGCCGAGCAGCGCTCGGTCGTGGAAGGCTACTTCAGGATGGCCTTTGCCGGTGACCCCGCCGACTTCGAAACGACGATCGTGTGCGCTGACGGCTCGTCCCTTCCGGTCGCTGCGACGTTATACCCGCTGCGCAGGAATGGCCGCATCGTAGCGCTCGGCGGCCGGCTGCGTGATCTCTCGATGGCGCGCTTGGGCGAGCAGTGGCTGATCGAAACCGAGCAACGCTTCCGGTCGCTATTCGACTACCATCCCGACGCGGTCGCGTTGATCGATCGCGACGGGGGCGTCGTCCTGATGAACCGCGCCGTTTCCGAGGTGAGCCACTATTCGCTCGAGGAACTTGCGCTGCGTCCGCTCGATACTTTTTTTGCAGATCGCGAGCGCAAGATTCTCAAGGAGAAAATCGCACATACGCTGGCCGGCGCTACGACGGAATTCGAGTCGATGATCGTCGAACGCGGCGGTGCCGAAAAAGAAGTCCTGGTCAAGACCGTCCCGGTCTACGTCGAGTCGAAGGTAACGGGAGCATACGTGATCGCCAAGGACATCAGCGCGCAAAAAGCTGCCGAACGCGATGCGATCGAGCAGAGCGAACGGATCCGCTCCCTCTACTTGGTTGCAGCGTCGGCGGGCCGCACGACCGCCGAGCAAATTCAAGCGACGTTGGAAGCCGGGAAGAAGCTCCTTTCGTGCAGCTTCGCGTTCATCGCCGAAAAAGAAGGCAACGAGATGGTTCAGCGCTACGCTGCCGGCGAAAGCGCGTTCGGCGTCGGGCACCGGCGCAAGCTCTCCGAGAGCTATCTCCGGCACGTCCTCGCGCAACGCGACATTTTGGCCATCGACAACTTGGGCGTCGAGCCGTGGCAGAGCGACCCGGCGCGCAAGGACATGACTTGGACCGCGCTCGTCAGCACGCCGATCGACGTCTTCGGCAAGCTCTACGGCGCTGTTTGCTTTGCCACCGAAGCGCCGGGAGGGTATCACTTCCGCGAATCCGACAAGGATCTCGTCCGGCTCATTGCAGCGTTGTGCGGCTCGGCTCTGGAGCGTTTGACGCACGAAGAGCGCTTGGGCACGCTTGCGTTCTACGATGGGCTCACCGGTTTGCCCAATCGCGTCCTTTTCGACGATCGCGCGACGCAAACGTTCGTCGCGGCGCGACGTCATCGTCAAAAGTTCGCGATCCTCTACGTCGATTTGGATCATTTCAAGGAAGTCAACGACACGCACGGGCACGCGGGCGGCGACGAGCTCCTGCGCGTGGTCGCGCACCGTCTGCTTTCCATCGCTCGCGAGAGCGATACGGTCGCCCGGCAAGGGGGCGACGAGTTCGTTGTCTTACAGCGCTTCGTCAGTTCGTCGCAGGACGCGATGCGCTTAGCGCGACGGATCAACGAGTCGCTCCGCCAGCCGATCGCCCTCAATGACGCGGTCGTCACGGTCTCAGCGAGCATCGGCGTCGCCATCTATCCGGAAGACGGTACGTCGACCGACGAGCTCTTGGTCCACGCGGACGCCGCCCTGTACAAAGCCAAGGACCAGGGTCGTGACTGCACGGTCCTCTTCGAGACCCTAGCGAAGTAGGCGCTCGTGATCAGAATGTGGCGACGGGCTGCGCTGATTTTCGCTGTGCTCGGTCCGGGCTTCGTCACGGCGTCGGCCGGAAACGACGTCGGCGGCATTGCGACGTACTCCGCGGCGGGCGCAAAGTTCGGTTATTCGACGCTGTGGACGTTGACCGCCCTGACCCTCTCACTGATCGTCGTGCAGGAGATGGCGGCTCGGATGGGCGCGGTCACCGGCCACGGCTTGGCCGGGCTCATCCGCGAGAATTTCGGCGTCCGCTTGACGTTCCTCGCGATGGTGATGCTGTTTTTCATCAACACGGGAATCGCGGCGACCGAGTTCGCCGGCATCGCGACGGCGTCGGAGATGTTCCACGTCACGCGGTACGTAGCGATCCCGCTTGCAATGGCGCTGGTCTTTCTCTTGGTCCTGCGCTTGCCGGGCAGCATCGTCCAACGTATCTTCGTCGGCTTTTCCCTGATCTACCTCGGCTACGCCGTCTCGGCGATCCTCGCGCACCCCGATTGGCATGCGGTGGCACGCAATACGTTCGTCCCGACGATCCTGCCGGACAAGGACTTCCTCATCGCCTGCGTCGGCATCATCGGCACGACGATCTCTCCCTACATGCAGTTCTTCTTGCAATCCGAGATCTGCGAAAAGCGGTGCAGTCCGCGCGACTTGTGGTCGATTCGGGCCGACGTCATCGTCGGGTCGATCCTCGCGATCGTCTTGGCCGGCTTCATGATCATCGCGAATGCTGCGACGATCTATGCAGCAGCCCAGCATGGGGGACGTTCACCGATCGATTTCGACACGGCGCAAGCGACGGACTTTGCGGCCGCACTCGGACCGCTCGCTGGGCAATTCGCGTCGCTTCTGTACGGGATCGGCATCCTCAATGCCGGACTTTTTACGGCTTGCGTCCTGCCGCTCGCAACCGCATACATCGTCTGCGAGGCTTTCGGCTTCGAGGCTTCGCTCGACCGGAAGTTCCGCGAGGCCCCGATTTTCTATACGCTCTTCGCCGGCGGGATCGTCATCGGCGCGGGGTTGGTCTTGCTCGTTCCTTTTGGCGCGCTCTTCAAACTGATCTTGTACGCGCAGGTCGTGCAGGGCGTACTGCTGCCGCTCGAGCTCGTGCTGATGATCGTGATCATCAACCGTCGCCGGGTGATGGGAAAATACGTAAACTCGCGGATCGAGAACGTCCTCGCTTGGGGAACCGCGATCGTCATAGGCTCGCTCGCGCTGTTTTACGTCTATCAGCAGTTGGCGGGAGGCTAGCCGCTAGGACGCGTGGGCGGCCTGATGGCGGGCCGTGAAGCGCGGCAGCTTTCGTTTGAGACCCTCTGGGATGATCGCGTCGATCGCGTCGTCGACGGTGACGATCCCGAGCATGTGTCCCTTCTCGTCGAGCACCGGGAGTGCGAGCAAGTCATAGCGTGCGATCGCTGCCGCGACGTCCTCGGACGCCGTATCCGGCTTCACGCTTACGATATCCGAGTCCATGACGCTGTGGATCGTCGCTTCCGGTCGCGAGAGCAGCAGCGTCCGCAGCGAGAGGACGCCGAGCAGTTTTTCGGCTTGATCCGTAACGTAGAGGTAGTAGATGAACTCGGTCTCGGGCGCTATCTCGCGAATCTTGTCGATCGTCGCCTTGACGGTCCGATGCGGATAGATCCAGACGTAGTCGGTCGTCATGAGCCCGCCGGCGGTATCTTCTTCGTACGAGACGAGCTCGCGCAACTCGCCGGCCGTCGCCGGCTCCATCTCGGCAAGCAGCTCCGTTTGCCGCTCTTCGGGCAGTTCGCCCAAAAGATCGGCGGCGTCGTCGCTGTCCATCTCCTCGATGATGTCGGCTGCGCGCTCGGTCCCGAGATCGTCGATGATCTGGCGCTGCGTTTCGGCATCGAGGTGCTCGAGTGCGTCGGCAGCCGTCTCGTCATCGAGTGATTGCACGACGCGTGCGGCGTCCTGGGTCGAGAGGTCGCCGATGATCTCCGCCAGATCGGCTGGGTGCAGGCGCGAAAGCCTGTTCTCGGAGACGGAGAGCTGCACTTCGGAGGGATTGACGTCGGCGATCGGCGCGACGTCGTGCCATGAGATCAGCGTATCGGGGACTTTGTCGACGATAGCCCGCGCGAATTTGTGCCCGCCGAGACGGCGGAGCAACCCGGCGACGCCGATGTCGGCGGCGACGACCCGCAGAGTCCCACCCGTGTTGGCGACTTCGAGATCGTTGATGCGGACGACTTTTCGCCCGTCGACGTCGACGATCTGTTTGTCGAAGAGATCTTCGATCAAAAACAGCGCCTCGTTTTCGGGGAGGACGCGCGTCGTAGGCGCGCTCGAAAGCAGGACCTTCCCGTCGGCGTCGACGTCGAGGACGGTCTCGATGGGAGCAAGTCGCGGGCCGTCGCGCGTCTTCACGACGATGCCGTCGATCTTCGGGAACGTATCGTCGGGCTTGTTGACGACGAAATCGACGACTTTGCCGACCGAAAGCGGACGATCTCCCGCCACGACGGCCTTACGGCCGACGAGCTGCGAGAGAAACCCCTCGTGAAAAGTCACGGCCTACTCCCTTCAGGGGAGAGTACTTCAAGCCGGGACTTTATCTCCCGCTCCGAGGCCGATACAGTTCAGGCAGTCGCGGCTCGGCGGCGGGCGCCTTTTAGCGGCCAAGATGCGTGCCACGACGCGCAGGAGCATGGCGAACTGTTCGGGCTCTCGCTGGAGGCGGATCAATCGCGCCGGCTGGAAGAGCATGATCGACGCCCCTTTACCGGTCGGCGTGAGTCTTTTCGTGAACTCAACGATACCGAGCTCGTCGACGCGCGGCAAGGAGTCGGCCGGGTCGGCCGGATGCTCGGCCGCCAGTACCGCTGCTTCGAGCGAGCATCGCAGCACGCTGCGCAACGCCCCATTCTCTTCGCGCTGCCGATAGGCGCACAGGATCCGCTTCCCGTCGGTCGATTCCAGCAGGGTCTCGGGATGCGGCGCGATCACCAGCGCGATGTCGAATTCCGGGAACGGAATCGGCGCCGAGTCGGCACGGATGCTGTTGGAAATGATGCGGACCGGTTGAGCGGATGGGATGTCGATCCAGCCGTCAGGACCCTTCGCAGCCTCGATCGATGCGCTGGCGGTCGCGCGGAATGTCGATCCGGGCACGTGGTCGTCCTTGCCGCTGTGAACGTGATTGTAGAGACACCGGGGGCACCGATGGTACAGGTTTGCCAGCTGACGCGGACTGACGCTGAGGGTCCGAAGGCCCGGCTCGAGCATTGAACGGACGTTCGAAGCCGGACAGAGCGGTCTTTTGGCCCGGTCGTGCAACTCGGTAAAGTCTTTGTAATGATGGAGGATCGCTCGTGAATCCGCTCGACTTTGCAATTGCGCTTGCGCGCGAAGCCGGAGCACTTTTGCTCGAACGAGCCGGCGGTCCGCTTTTCATCGAACGGAAGAGTCACCGCAACGACCTAGTGACGGACGCGGATCGAGCGAGCGAAGTCCTGATCGTCGGCGCGATCCGAAAGAATTTTCCGGCCAGCACGATCCTGATCGAAGAGAGCGGGACCCATCCGGGGACCTCGGACGAGCGTTGGATCGTCGATCCGCTCGACGGGACGACGAACTTTGCGCACGGCTATCCGCCGTTTTGCGTCTCGATCGCCCTCGAGCGGCGCGGCGAACTCATCGCGGGCGTCGTCTACGCGCCGCGACTCCAGGAATGTTTCGCGGCCGAGCGGGGAGCCGGTGCGACCCTCAACGGCGCGCCGATCGGCGTCTCGCAGGTTTCGACCGTCGCGGACGCCCTCGTATGCACGGGTTTCGTCCCCGGCCGTTGGGAACGCAACGTCGAGGGGTTCAAACGGCTCATGGACGCCTCGCAGGCGGTCCGGCGCGACGGCGCGGCTGCGCTCGATCTCGCCTATGTCGCGGCGGGGCGTTTCGAGGCATTTTGGGAGTTCGACCTGCGGCCGTGGGATATCGCAGCCGGCGCGTTGATCGTCCGGGAGGCGGGCGGAACGGTCACCGCGATCGACGGAACGCCGCTCGATCTGAATTCCGGCTCCACCCTTGCCACGAACGCGGCAATCCACGCCGAGATGGTAGCGTTACTTGGTTGAGTACCTTTTCCGCAGCTGAAGTCGAGTGGTCACCGTCGCGCGCTAAAAGCGCGCGTACTGCCGCATACTAGCCTCCGAGCGTACAGCGCCGGAACGATGCCGATTGCAGTCAGGGCGCAGAGTGCGTACCAGGCGGCGGTGTACCCGTGCGCGTCGGCCATTGCACCAAAGAGCGGCGGTGCGAGGACGGTGGCCCAAGCGACGCGGGCCGTCGAGATGCCGAGCGCGCTCGCTGCGTGCTCAGGGCCCGCGACTTCGGTTTGCGCGACGGCGAAGAGACCGTTGCAGCCCGCGATCGAGAAGCCCAATGCGAACGACGCCGCATAGAGCAGGGAGATGACCGCAAGCGTTGCGACCGCAAACTGCTGCGCGAGCGCAAGCTCGGCGCCGACTGCGACGACGCACGCGAAGACCGTTGGGAGCAAGCGGTCTTCAGCCAGGACGTTATCGCTGACGATGCCCCAGAAGAATCGGCCCGCAATCGCGCCGACCTGAAAGAGTGCGAGCGCGGCGACCGCGGTCGGAATGTTCATGTGCGCGAGCGTGATCAGAGAGATCGAGAGGAAAGCAACCGCGGACATCTGCGCGCAGACATGGATCACCAAGGTCAACGTGATCATGACGAAGCGACGATCGCGTGCGATGACCCGCGCTTGACGCCACAAGGCTACAAAGCGCAGCTGTCCGATCGTGCTCCCCTCGGGACGTTCGTAGGCGAACGCGACGAGCGAAGCCGTCAGCATGATGAAGACGCCGGCAACCGCGAGGCTCAGCCGATACCCGCCGAGCACGGCGAGCGGCGGGAGAATAAGCGCCGCTAGAAAGCCGCCGATCGGGACTCCGGATTGCCGGATCCCCATCGCGAGCGCGCGGTCGCGCAGGAACCACAGCATGATCGCCCGGCCTCCGGCCGGCGTCGAGAAGCTCGCCATGAGGCCATAGACGCCGAGCCAAACCAACAGCCACCAGTAATTTTCGATGGCGGCGGCGACGCAAATCGCGAGGCCCATGCCCAGACCGCTCAAGAAGATCATCCGGCGTTCACCGAAGCGATCGACCAGGACGCCGGAGAACGTGCCGAGCAGCGCCCACGTGATGGCGATTCCGGCCGAGAGCATGCCGATATGCGTACGATCGATTGCGAGCGCGGGAGCCAAGAACGGCGCAAGCGTCCCGATGCCCTGCCCGATCAGCGAGGTCCCGGTTTGCGTGAGCGTCAGGATTCCAAGGACAAAATAGCGTGCGCCCGCGGTCGATGTCACGTGGCCCGCACTTCGCGCAATACAGGAGGACGTCTTGCGCCGTGGGAAAAACGCGCCGATGCAGAAATGAGGACGACGATGAGTTTGCGCACGCGTTTCGCCGCGCTCGGCCTAATGGTTTCGCTGGCGACGATCCCGCTCGCGAGCGGCGCTTCGGGAGAACCCTACATTATTAACGCCATTTTACCCCTCACCGGCGGCGAATCGTTTTTGGGCAAGGAGGAAGCGAACGCGCTCACGGTCATGGAGACGATGGTCAACAAGCAGGGCGGAATCAAGGGGACGCCTATCCACTTCGTCATTGCGGACGATCAGTCGAGCCCGGTCCTCGCGGTTCAACTTGCCAACGGCATCGTGGCCAAGAAAGCGCCGATCATCTTCGGTTCGTCGTCCGTCGCGGTCTGCAGCGCGGTCGCGCCGATCGTTGCGAAGGACGGTCCGCTGGAATACTGCTTTTCGCCGGGGATCCATCCGGCCGCAGGAAGCTATGTGTTCTCAGCCGGGCTTTCGACCGGCGATCTGCTGCTCGCATCCGCGAAGTTCTTGAAGGCGCGCGGCTGGACGAAGATCGGGGTCATCACGTCGACCGATGCGACCGGTCAAGATGCGGATCGGGTGATCGCTGAAGCGTTCAAGACGGTCGGCGGGATCACCGTGATCGATCAAGAGCACTTCAACGGGACCGACGTCAGCGTGAGCGCGCAGATGGCGCACATCAAGGCCAGCAACGCTCAGGCGCTGATCGCATGGAGTACCGGATCGCCGTTCGGGACGCTGTTGCGAGGCGCGATCGAAGCCGGGCTGACGATCCCCATCCTGACCTCGTCCGGCAATTTGACCTATCCGCAGATGAAAGCGTACGCGTCGTTCATGCCCAAAGAGCTCTACTTTCCGGCCTCGCCCGGTTTTGCACCCAATCAGCTTCCGAACGGTCAATTGAAGAAGGAAGTGCAGACCTATCAAGCCGCGTTCAAAGCGGCGGGGATCGATCCGGACGAGGGATATGCACTCGCGTGGGATCCTGCGCTGATGATCGTCGACGCGCTCAAGAAGTACGGGACGAACGCGACGGCCGCGCAGTTCAAAGAGTACCTCGACGGACTGACCAACTGGACGGGAATTTGGGGGACGCACAATTTCAAGGCGGTCCCGCAGCGGGGCGTCGACGTGAGCTCCGTGATCTTAGTCCGCTGGGATCCGGCGAAGAATACGTGGATCGGCGCAAGCAAGCCGGGAGGGGATCCGCTCTAGCTTCGGGTCTTTGATGCGACGCCGTCGCGGGGGACGGCGTGGCCGATGCCGAGCGGCCTCGCGTCGATCAGGACGAAGGCGGCGCGAGCGGGCTCGGTGCTGCGGTTGGCCCACGAGTGATTGGTCCCGCGTTGGACCATCACGTCTCCGGCCGCGAGCGCAACGGTCGAGTCGTCCATATCCATCTCGAGCTTGCCCGAGATGACCACGATGTAGTCGACGGTCTCCGTCCGGTGCATCGGCGAGACCGAGCCGGGCGGGAAGTCGAGGACCGCGAAGCGCGTCCCGTTGGGAGGGGGCGGCGTCCCGATCTTGCGCGCGCCCATGTCTTCCGCCTGCTCGCCGACGGCGATGTCTGCGGGGGTTGCATCGGTACACCAAATGAGCGTCGACGACGAACCCGAAGCGCTGTGCCGCGCGTTTGACGCGACGTCGTCGTGCAAGATCTTGGCGATGTTGTTCGCGTCGTGTCCGGTAATGACGCGCCGGATCGCCGTCGATCGGCTCAACGCGCCCCGACCGTGGCGCCGCGCAACGCGGGCATGACCCCTTGGACGAAGAGATCGACCGAGCGCCGGCATTCGGTCAAAGTCAGATCGCCGAATGCAAACTGTCCGATCAGGTAGTTGAACGCCGATCCTTCGAGCTGCGCGCCGAGCTTTTGCGCCACCGTTTGCGGCGAACCCGCGACAAGCCGCCCGTCGCGCGCGGCGCTCTCGTAATCGGTTGGGCGCGCGCCGAGGACCGGCTGCATCCCCTGCGAGGTGTAGAGATGCATGAAGTTCTTGTACCAGAGCGGATAGGCGTGTGTCGCCAGGCGAATCGCCTCCTCGTCGGTATCCGCGACGACGATGAAGCGGCACAGGCCGATCTTTGGGTCCGGTTTTCCCTTGCCGATCTCGTCCCAGACCTCGCGGTAGCGCGCGCCGGCCGGCAGCACCTCGTCGGTTCCATCGAGTATCACGATGTTGAAACCGCGCCGCGCGGCCCGCTCTGCGCTCTCCGGTGAATGGACTCCGTACCAGAGCGGCGGATGCGGCTTTTGAATGGTCTCCAGCTCGATGGGGACGCCGTTGTAGTGATAGAACTTGCCTTCGAATGTAAGGCTCTTTTGACTCAAGCCTGCCAGAAGGATCTGAAAAACCTCGTCGTACATCTCTTGAGTTTGCTCGCGTACGAGTCCGTAGTAGCGCGTCTCGATCGGCGAGATGCCGCGGCCGACCCCGAACTCGAGCCGCCCGCCGCTGAGTTGATCGAGCATGCAGATCTCTTCGAGGAGACGCAGCGGGTGGTAAAACGGAAGCAAATAGACGAGCGGCCCAAAGCGGAGCGCGCGAGTACGCTGCGCGACCGCTGAGAGAAAGACGCTCGGCGAGGGCGCCATTCCTAGCGGCGTCGAGTGGTGTTCGGCGAGATGATAGCAGTAGAAGCCGCCCCGGTCGTACGCCTCGATGAGCGAGAGCCGGTCCTCGTAAAATTGCGCCAGCGGCAGATCGCTGCGGTCGAGGTGATCGAAGATGCCGAATTCCATCGAAGCTCCTAGTACGCGGCGTAGTACGCGTAGGTGAAGTTCGCCGCGGCACGGGCGGCCGCGAACGTCGTTATGATGACGAAGGCGACGATCCCTCCGTCGAGTGCGAAGACGCAATAGGCCGCGGGAAGGTGCGCCACGACGACAGCGGCGCTGCACAACGCGCAGAGCGACGCTCCCGCGATGCTCGCGACGAGCGGTGCGAGCGGCCGGCTCAAGAAGAAGAGCAGCTGGCAATTCAGCAAACCGAGCATCAGCAAGCCGTAACCGATCGCCGCCAAGCGAAGGACAAGCATCGTCTCAGCGCGGATGGGCGCGCTTCCGGCGATCGTTCGGTCGATGATGAATGGCGCGATCAGCTCGGCAATGCCGACGGCGAGGGCCGTTGCGACGCAGACCGCTGCTACGCTCGCGAGGTACCAACGGATCATTTCCCGATTCAACGGTTCGCCCTGAGCGATCCCGGCATTCGCGCCGTGCAAGATCCGGCGGGGAAGGTTTTCGAGGGCAACGTTGATGACGCCGACGGCCGGGAGGATCGCCAGCAGCGCGATATTGCAGCCGAGCTCGTAGCCGGTGCGGTAGACGTACGGATAGCCGTCCCGGAGTCCGGCAGCGGCGTGGTCGATGACGATCATCGCGAAATATGCCGCCCCGAATCCCGCGTATGGAAGCGTCGCGCCAACGATCGTCCTTAGCGCGGGGGCTTTCAGACCGTCGGTCCCATCGTGGGCATGACGCCGTGCCCAGACCAGCGTGGCGGCCATAACGATAGCGCCGACTGTCCCTACTTCGAGTGCGAGCATCGACGGCTGCCATGCCAGCTCGAGGCGCCGTCCGAACCACAGCACGGACGTCAGGCCGGTCGAGAGCGTCGCGAAGGCAGCGATCCCGACGATCCACGTGAAGCGGCGCATCGTGTAGAGCGGCGCGAGGGAGACCTGAAAGATACCCGAGCCGGTAAAATAGCTCGCGGCGAGCCATGCGTCGGAATCACCGTAGAACGGCCGCAACGCGAACCACATCAAACTGCCTGCGAGGATGAACGCGGCGGAGGCCACCCCGATGAAGCGATTGAGTGTCCACAAGATGAGCGGTGCATTGTCTTGGAGGAAGTAAAATGTTAGCCGCCGCGCAATCGACTGCGAAAAGATTGCGCTCACGACGAGCCCGCTGTAGACGCCGAGCGCGATGGCCGTCGCGATGTGGATGGGCGTCGAAATGCTCGAGCGCAGTGCAGAGCCGAAGGCGGCAAGACCCAAGACCGCGATGATCCAGGGTCCTGCGTAGAGCGAGCCGATCGCATAGTCGCGGCACGTGCGCGCAAACCAGTGAGCGTCGCGCCTTTCAGCGCGTTCTTCGTCGCTGATGTACTTGTCGACGACATGTGCGACGTCGCGCGCGAAGTCGAACAGCGAGTCGTACCACAGGTCGCCGATCACCTCAGCGCTGTAACCGAGGGATTCGAGCAGGATCGCGACCTCATCGATCCCTTTCGGCCGCCAGCCGTGGCCGAACTGATCGCTGCGCACGGTGGCGACGACGTTGCGCGCCGCCATTTCGATCTTGCGTTCCCGCTCTTCGAAGACGTCGAAGTCGGACGCGCCGGGCAGGTTCGGTATCACGCGGCCGGGACGCGGCGGCCGGCAGTCAACTCGGCGTACGCGGCGTGGTAGCGCGCCAGGAAACTCGCCTGGGTGAAGTTAGCCAGCGCAAACACGCGCGCTTCTTTTCCCAGCGCGCGCGCAGTCTCGGGCTGCGCGAGAAGCTTCGCGATCTCTTCGCCCAGCCGGTCGGGGCGCTTGGGCGGGACGACCGCACCGTAGCGGTCGATCGCTTCACGAACGCCGCCGACGTCCGTCGCGACGACGGGCTTAGCGCACATCATTGCCTCGATGACGGAGTACGGAAAGCCCTCTGAGATGCTTGAGAGCGCGCAAACGTGCGCGTCGCCGAACGCGGAGGCCGGATCGGTCGTCGAGCCCATCAGCTGCACCGTATCGCGCAAGGCGAGTTCATCGATCAGCCGCTCGCATTGGGCGAGGTACTCGGCATCGGGCGCCGGCCCCCAGATCTTATAGCGCACGTTGGGAATGCGCTCGCGAACGACCTTGGCCGATGCGATCATCGTCGGGACGTCCTTGAGCGGATCGATGCGCAAGACCGCGGAGACCGTCGGGACGGGTGGATCGAGCGCTCGATCGGCGAAGCGCGACGCGTCGACCCCATTGTAGATGACGCGAACCCGGTCCATCGGGACGCCGTAGTACTGCTCCCACATCACGTTGTACTTGCACACGGGAGCGATGATGTCGCATGAAGCGTACGTCGCGCGCGCGATCGCCGAGAAGAGATTCTTCTTGGCAACGCGGTCCGAAAAAGGAAAGCCGGCCCGCGCTAAAGCCAGGACCCGCTCGCGCAGGTAGATCCCGTGCTCGGTAAGCATGACCGGCGATCCGTCGACATAGTGTGCGGCGATTCCCGGAATCGCGCAGAGCCCTGCCACCGAGGAATGATAGAGGTCGGCAGGCGGAGTCTCGATGGCAAGCGGGATCAAATAGCGATAGAGGGAGCGCACGAGTTCGATTGCTTCGAGGGACGTCATGAAGCGCGCATACCACGGCTCCGCGGAGAAGAACCGCAGCGCGGCGTCCCACGTTTCGCGCCGGCGCATCGTCCAGTCGTAGTCGTGTTCTCGAAAGTACAGGTAGAGCTCGCCGAACGCGTAGGCGAGCTCCTCGGGCTTGGCATATTCGATCCCGTGCACGATTTGATCGAGCAGCATGTTGAATAACGGGATAAACGTTTGCTTGAGCGCGCTCACCGAACGCGCGCGCCGTCCCTTGCCGAGCTCGGCCTGGTTGTACTCGCTCAAACGCTCGTGTCCCCAGAGTGGAACGGTGAGCAGCCGGCTGACGTTGGGAGGAAGCTCGTATTCCAGCCGGCCGCTCGGGTTGGGGGCGATTGCGTAGACGGTAAAATCAATGTCCGGCAAGCCTGCGATGAGATCGTGGCACCAAGTCGAGACGCCGCCCCGAACGTACGGATACGTCCCTTCGGTGAGCAGGCAGACGCGCAAAGCGCTCAGATGCTCCGTTTCCCGAGCGGCGTCAACTGCGAAGGCTGATCGTCGGAAAGAACCGATTCGATCGACGATGCCAAATCGACGGACTTCTTCGCGAGTTTGAGGTTACCGACGGTGAGGAATGAGCGCGCGGCATTCAAATACGCCTCTTGAATCGATTTGCTGTCGGTCGCGCTCTCGGCCCAGCACAGATACATCTTGCCCGCCAGGCGAAGGAGCTGATTCGAAAGCTCGCGGTTGCGTAAGTTTCCGGCCTCGACCGAAGCGCTGCGATATGCGAGCGCTGCGCGCGGATACTGCTCGTCGCGATCCGCGTGTTCGGCCTCTTGCATGAAGAGCGCCAGGGCTTCGCGGTGCTTACCCAGCTGCGCGGCCTCGACTGCCTGCGTCCAAATGTCGCCGGTCCCCGGAACGATGTCGCTCAAATCGAGCGCGACGGCACCCTCCGGTTCCGGCGGACTTTCGGCCGTGTCGGCAGTGAGCAGTTTGCGCCAGCGCAGCTGCTGCTCGATACGCGCTACTAGTTCGCGGCTATCGAAGGGCTTAGTGATGAAGTCTTGCGCTCCCGCCTCGAGCGCGACGACCTTATCGTCGATGCGTGATTGACTCGTCAACATCACGACCGGGATACCGCGCGTCTGCGGATCGGCCTTCAGCTTCGCAGTCGCAGTCGGGCCGTCCATCACCGGCATCATCCAATCGAGCAAGATGAGATCGAACGATTCTTCGCGCGCGCGCTCGTACGCAGCCATCCCGTTGGAGACCTCGACGACCTCGAAGCCCTGAGCGGTCAAGAGCCGGCGCACGAGAGCACAGATCCCCGCGTCGTCGTCCGCGATCAAGATGCGCCCGCGCCGCGCGCCTTCGAGCTCCTTCGTCGCGCGGGCAGAAAACAGGACGGCTGCGAGTTCGTTGACCCGCTTCTCCAACTCCGCGGCGAGCGCGAGGCCCAGTGCGCCTTCGAAGTAAGCCTCGATGAATGCAAACCGCTGATCGCCGTCGACGATCGGCAAGCCGAGAAACGAGCCGTGCGGGAGCGGCTTCGAAAAGCGGAGATTGTCTCCCGGATCCGCGATCATCTCGGGAGCCGGATGTGCCCCCTGCAGGATACGCGCGACGTCCTGTTCGTGCATTCCGCCGAATGCGACGTCCGGTTTCGCCGTCGCAGTCGAGGCCAAGAATAATACGCCACGCTCCGCGTCGGGCGGCTCGAGCAGCCAGACCCGAACGAGCAAGAGGTCGAATTCGGTGATGAGGTCGCGAGCGACTTGATCCGCGATTTCCAGCGGCGCTCGCGCGAACGCGGCGTCGGACATGCGATTAAATGTTGGCCCCGTACGTGAGGGTCGGACGGAAGTCCCAGTACGTCGCTTTCGTCCCGGCCGGTAAAGGAATCCCCCGCAAGTAGACGCCGAACACGCCGTCGAGCGAGAACGACGGTCCGCGCTGGCCGAAGGGGTGAAAGCGGACGCCGGCCGCCGCTTCGGTCAAATTGGACCAATAGAAGCCGTGCGAGTCCAGGCTCAAAACGAGGCGGACGAACGGCTGCACGGGATTTTTGGTCGAAAACTCATTGCGCCCAAGCTCGAGCTGCGAGTATTCGATCCAGTCCGAATAGCGGCTGAAGTACGTCGTGCTCGCGTACAAGTTGCCGTACCCGCGATCGCGCGCGAAATTGGCACCCCACTCGCGATAGTACTGCACGCCGCCGCGCACGTCGCCGCCCGAAGGCAGCGCGGCGACCGGTCCAAACGTTTCGGTCCAACCGCTCTGAACGAAGACGCGCAAGCCGCCCGGCGTCGTCCACTGCACGCCCGCCGCCTGCAGGAGGTAGTTGTCGCTCAGAATGAGCGGGAAGTTCGGTCCAGGTTCAGTGCGCGAGTCACGATACTCGTACAGATCGACGAACGGCCGGATCGGGGCAGTTTTCCCCAACGGCTTGTTCGCATCGACCGAGACGATGTAATCGTCGTACCGGTTCGTGTAGAGACCGTACGAGTACAAGTAGCCGGCCTCGTCGGCGCGCGCGAGCAGGGGGACGATGATCGTGACGAACGCGAAGGCTACGACCGCAGAAACGCGGACGATCACGACCCCGGTACGATCGTGAAGCGCTGGAGCACGTGACGGTTGTCCGACCAATCGACGGCGAGCAGTTCTCGGCCGGCGCTCGCGAAATTACGCAAGTCGCCGGAGAGCGCGACGAGCGCCGTGGTCTTGCCGGAATCGCTGAGTTGGAGCAGCATCTGCTTTGCCCGATCGTAGACTGCGAGCCGGCCTTCGATCACGATCGGCCCCGCGAAGCGGTTTTGCCGTTTCACGCCGTCGTTGGGATCGATGGGTTGGACGGTCGCGATTGGCTTCGCCGTCTCGACGTCGAAGAGCCTTCCTTCGCCCGTCATTCCGACCAGCTTCGATTCGTACGCCGTCACGCCGACGAGCCAATTCAAGGCCGGCGGCAGCGTCCTGCGCTCGGTCACGTCTGCGCCGGATGGTCGCAAGCGCAAATGTGTGATTTTCGGGGCCGCATTCGGCCACCAGCCGGCTTGCTGCACGACTTGCACGCCGTCGCTCACCGGGATCACCGCGCTGATCAGCGACGGGTTTCCGCGCCGGTCGTCGAGCAGGGCATCGACGTAATACGTCGCGACGACTCGGCCGTGCGGGTCGAGCTTGAAAATCTGCGGCAGCGTCGTCGATGCGACGAAAAGGCCGTCCGGGGCGGTCGCAATCGGCCCAGGATCGTCGAAGACGTCGCGCGAGATCTCGGGGAGTTCGGCGCCGCTAATCTGCAGCCGGTCGATGCTCGCGAACGTGAAATCTGCTCCGACGCCGATCCGTGGGAGCGCGTAGACGTTGTTCTCGAGCGAGGCCGGGTGGGCGACCCCCGGGATCGAAACGGCGAATGCCGCGTCGTAGCCTTCCTTTTGTAAAGCATCGAACAACAGCGGCATCAGGTCGGGAGCGTCGCTGTGCCCGGCCTCGAGCTTCGCCTTCGGATTGCCGCCCGAAGCCAGTGCCGAATTCTGGCCGAACTCGCCGCTGGGATAGGCAAAGACGTGAATCGGGCCGAGCTTCGCATCGAAAGCCTGCTTGAAGTGGCGCAGATCGGCCCGAATCCGCTCCTCAAACTCGGCGCGCGTCTCCAGCCGCTGCTGGTCGGGGAGATACATCAGGTTGGCATACCAGTACGGATTGCGCGTCCCGTTTGCGTCAACGACGATGTTGCTGTGTCCCATCCACCCGTGCGATTGCAGCGCCCACACGCCGCTGTTCTTCATCGCTTGCAGCTCGTCGACGGTCAGTCGTTCCGGTTTGGTGCCGGTGAGAATTCCTTCGAAGAACATTGCCGCGGTCGCGCGGTGCTTGCGCAGCACGGGCGTCCCGCCGGTCCACGCGGTTTTGTAACCGTCATCGAAAGTAATCAGCAGAGGCTTGCTCGGCAGCGAACTCGGCGGCGCACGTCCTTGGAGGAAGGCGAGCGCCTGATCGAGCGTCACGTAGTGAAAGCCCTGTTGCTCGGCCTCGGAGAGGATCCGGTCGAACTCGTCGGGCGTGACCCACGGGCGCTGCACTTGATCGGCGCCGCCGGCAGTCTGGATCGGCGACTCGCTGACCTGATGCAGCAGCAAGGTCGTAATCCCGATCTCGGGGACCAGGACGGCTCGTACGGGCGCGGCGACGGCGCCGATCGCAGCAGCGAGGAAAAGTGCGAGAAACGCAGCTAATTTCGGCATATCCGATCCGAAGCGGCCTTCTCTTACTTGCGATATTCTTCTTGCCGGAGAGTTTTTGTCGGTCGGCGAGCCGAAAACGAGTCCCGTGAAGTGGATGGGAATCGGCGTCGCGCTCGCCGCCGCGGTCGCGTTCGGCGTGATCATCACGGCCGAACCGCTGGTCGGTGCGCGCATCGGTCCTTCGGCAGACGCGTTGCTGCACGCAGATCGAAGTGCCGCCGATTGGGTCCTGCCGGGGCACACGTACGCCGGCAACCGGTATATCCGCGCCGGCCAGATCACGCGGGCGAACGTCGGGTCTTTGCGACGCGCGTGGACGTTCAGGATGCCCGGCGACGCGACGATCGAGGCGGCGCCGATCGTGTGGCAAGGGACGGTGTACGTCTCCACCGGGAACGACAGCGTCTACGCGATCGATGCGCAAACCGGAGCCGAACGTTGGTACTTCGCGTATCCCGTCTCGCACGCGGTCGCGTTTTGGGTCAATCGCGGCGTTGCGCTGCTCGAGGGCAAGGTCTATCTGGGCACGCTCAACGGACATGTGATCGCACTCGATGCGCGGACCGGCGAGATGCTATGGGACGTCATCGGCGTCCACGATCTCAAGAACAGCTTCTATTCGATGGCGCCGGTCGCATACAAGAACCTCATCTTGATCGGCGCCTCAAATGGAGATTGGGGCGGGAGCGGTTACATCACGGCGTTTTCCGCTGCGACGGGGGGCCGCGTTTGGGAGTGGCATACGATACCGCTTCCGGGCGAGCCCGGGCACGAGACGTGGGCCGGCAATTCATGGCAGAGGGGCGGCGGTTCGATTTGGGGCGGGCTCGCGATCGACCCCGCGACGAACACGCTGTTCGTCGATGTCGGCAACCCGGCGCCCGATTTTATCGGCACAGCCCGCGCCGGAAAGAATCTCTATACCGATTCGATGGTTGCGCTCGACATCGGCGGTGCGCAGCCGCACGTTCGCTGGTACTTCCAGTTCATCGCGCACGATCTGCACGACTTTGACCCGGCGATGCCGCCCGTCTTGTTCACCGGCGTGGTGAATGGCGCGAAGCGCGCGCTCGTCGCTGCGGGCGACAAGGGCGGCGGCTTTTGGGTCCTCGATGCACGCGACGGGAAGTTGCTGCGCCATGCCGTCGTCAGCACGCAAGTGGGTGGGACGGCGGTACCGGCGGCCGGCGGGACGGTCACGTGTCCGGGGCCGAACGGCGGCGTGCAGTTCAACGGCGGGAGTTATTTGCCCGAGACGAATGCGTTTTACATTCCGAGCATCGATCAGTGCGCAACATACCGGACGGGGAAGGATCCGGATCCGGCGAACCGCGACCTCGATTTGGGCGGGCCGATTCCGGTCCCGACCGGACGCACGTTCGGTTGGATGAGCGCGATCGACATCGATAGCGGGAAGTTCTTGTGGCGCCGGGAACTCGCGCTGCCGCAACTCGGCGGCGCGCTTTCGCTCGGGAGCGGGCTCGTCTTTACCGGCCAGCTCAACGGCGAGTTCGACGCGTACGACGCGCAGACTGGGACAGTCTTGTGGAAGTTCCCGACGGGCTCGACGATCGCGGCGCCGCCGGCGACCTACACGATCGGCAACCGGCAATTCGTGATCGTCGGATCGGGCAACGCGAACGGGAATTTTCCGGTCCCCGGCATGGCGACGAACGCCGGCGCAATGCTTTCCGCCTTTACGCTCCCGTAAGATGCGATTGCGCGTCCTGTAGGGGTCGCGGTCCGGGCTCGAAAAGGAAGAGCTTGATGAGCGTACTTGCGGCTAAGACGCGAACGAGCCCCCCGATCGACTTCGATCGTTTCCGTTTGCGTTCGTTCCTCGCAACGCTTGGGGCCGAGGAGCTCGAGATCCGCGACGAGCCGGTCGATCTGGTCGACGTAGCGCGCCTTTTTGAGGGCAGTGCGAAGGCGATTCTGCTGCGCCGTGTCGGCCCGGAGCAAGCCGAATTGGCCGGCAACGTGACGGGGAGCCGCTCGCGGATCGCGCGCGCGTTCGGAGTCGCGCCGGCCGATCTGCTCGGTGAAGTCGCGCGCCGCTTGCGCGTCCCGCAAGCGGTCGTCGAAGTGCCGCGCGGCGAGGCGCCGGTTCAGCAGATCGTCCTCACCGGGGACGACGTCGATCTGACGAAGTTGCCCGTCCACGTGCAGCACGGGTACGACGGCGCGCCGTACATCTCGGCCTCGGTCGATTACTCGATCGATGCGCGCAGCGGCTTGACCAACGTTGGGATGCGGCGTCTCATGTTGCGCGGACGGCGCGAAACGGGGATCGACGTCAACGCGCCGAGCGACTTGCGCGCGATCTACGAAGCGAGCGTGCGACGCGGCGAGCCGTTGCCGATCGCGTTCGCCGTCGGCTCGCATCCGATCGATCACGTCGCGGCGACGATGCGCGTCCCCGGCGACGAGCTCGAGATCCTCGCGGCGCTGCGCGGCGCGCCGCTCGGCGTCGTGAAATGCGTGACGAACGACATTCGCGTCCCGGCCGATTCCGAGTGGATCATCGAAGGCTATCTCGATCCGCACGGGTTCGCCGAGAAGGAAGGGCCGTACGGCGAATTTCTCGGGTACTACGGCGCGGTGAAGAAGAACCCGATCTTCCGGGTCAGCGCGATCACGCATCGCAAAGACGCGCTCTTTCAAACGTCGACGATCGGCGGCCACACGATCGCCCGAACCGACACGGCACAGCTCAACGCGCTGCGGACCGAGACGAGCGTCTGGCGCGCGCTCGAGACCGCCGTGCGCGAACCGCTCGCGGTCTACGTGACGCCATCGAGCGGCGGCGCGTACAACGTCCGGATCTCTTTGCGCCAGCGCGTCCCGGGCGAGGCGCGCAACGCGATCGCGGCCGCGTTCGGCTGCATCGTCAACGTCAAGCACGTCTTCGTCGTCGATCCGGACATCGACGTCTTTTCGGACGAGCAAGTCGACTGGGCGCTCGCGACGCGCTTCCAAGGTGACCGCGATCTGGTCGTACAGACGGGGATGCGCGCGATCCCGATCGATCCATCGCTCGAGGGCTCGCGCACGACTGCGAAAGTCGGCTTCGATTTGACCGTCCCGTTCGGCGGACGCGGGATCGAGACGATGGTCCCCGAGCCGCCGACGTTTGAAGGGAAGCGCTTTCCGTCCGTTCGTGCGGCGCTCGAAGACGGCCCGAAGCGCTTCGAAGAACTCGTTGGCGCGGTCGGAAGCCGCGATGGCCGTGACGTCGTCCTCGAGCTCGAGTCGCTGCGCGGCCAAGTCGCGATCGGACGCGATGCCGAGGGCCGGTATCTGATCGATCCATCGGACGAGCACAAAAAATAACGTCTACGCACGAACTTCGTATATGGACGTATATCGAAGTCTACCGTCCTAAACGGCTTTGACGGTCAGCTAGTTGGTCAACCAGTTAAGCTAAATCACGGCTTCAACTACGGGGGCTGTCCTTCGCCTCCGGGTTAGCGCAAGCGCCGTCGGTCTGCTTACAGACGATGCAGTACCCGAGGGGCCGACCCTCGACGTCAGTATGCATGTCGTTGCGATGGGTGCACTTCGCGCACCGGGTCCGATGACGGCGCGGCGCGATTCTTGTTGCTCACTAGGCTCCTTCAGGACACCGCGCTCAAGGATGCAGGGGGAAAGTCGACGCCGGAGACCTTGACGACGGCCTGCCAGGCGGCTTCCTGGTTGGCGCGATCGTGAAAGTGTGGGTGGCGCATCGCCTCGATTGGGCCGGTGAGCTTCTTCGGCGCTGAGGCGAAGAATTGGCCCGAGACGTCGGTTCCGAACGCCGAGGCCTGGAGGTACCGGCGAGCTGCGGTCTCCGGCGTCTGATTCATGCCGGGAATGAGGTTCACGATTGGGATAAACAGATACTTCAACGCCGGGCCAGCGTTTCGCACCACCTTGGTGTCGGTCGCCGCACCGGGCGAGACAGCGTACACGGCCATGCCGGAG
>DATNIC010000057.1:0-3050 GCA_035604635.1 Binatia bacterium | reverse complement strand
CAACGCGCTCGCGCAGATCGAGCGGCAATTCGGCAAGGGCTCGATCATGAAGATGGGCGAGATCCAGGAGCGGATGGCGTTCGACGTCATCCCGTCCGGGTCGATCGCTCTGGATTTGGCCCTGGGGGTCGGCGGGTTTCCGCGCGGACGAATCGTCGAAATTTACGGCCCGGAGTCGAGCGGCAAGACGACGCTCGCGCTCCACGTGATCGCCGAGGCGCAGAAGGCCGGCGGGACGGCGGCGTTCATCGACGTCGAGCATGCCCTCGATCCGACGTACGCGCAAGCGCTGGGGATCGACCTCGACAATTTGCTGGTCTCACAGCCGGACGCCGGCGAACAGGCGCTGGACATCGCCGAGATGCTGGTGCGTTCGAACGCGGTCGACGTCGTGGTGGTCGACTCGGTCGCGGCGCTGGTCACCAAGGCCGAGCTCGAAGGCGACATGGGCGACACCCACGTCGGTCTACAGGCGCGCTTGATGTCGCAGGCGCTGCGCAAGCTCACCTCGGCGATCTCGCGCTCCAAGTGCGTGATGATCTTCATCAACCAGCTGCGCGAGAAGATCGGCGTGATGTTCGGGAACCCCGAGACGACGTCGGGCGGACGCGCACTGAAGTTCTACGCCTCGGTGCGGATCGACATCCGTAAGCTCGAGCAGATCAAGATCGGTACCGACGTCGTCGGGACGCGAACGCGGGCAAAGGTCGTCAAGAACAAGGTCGCACCGCCGTTCCGCCAAGCCGAATTCGACATCACCTACGGCAAGGGGATCTCGAAGATGGGCTCGATCCTCGACGTCGCGCTGGAGCGCAACATCGTCGGAAAGAGCGGCTCGTGGTATACCTACGGCGAGCAGCGGATCGGTCAGGGCCGCGAGAACGCGAAGGCGTTCCTCGAAGAGCACAGCGATCTCGCCGACGAGCTCTCGACGAAGATTCGCGAGGCATTGCTAGGGAGCGTCTCGAGTAACGGCGTCACGCATCCGGTCGGCGCGGCCGCGGCGGCCGACGACGACTAAGTCGGTTCGGGCGGCGGCGCTCGCGATGCTCGCGCAGCGCCGCCTCACCGAAGCCCAGCTCTGGAAGCGGCTCGAAGCGAAGGGCTATCCGCCCGACGCGATCAGCGACGCCGTCGCGCGCTGCAAGGCGCACGGATATCTGGACGACCATCTCTACGCGACGCTCTACGTCGAAGGGGCACGCAAGGCGGTCGGCGATGCGCGGCTGCGAGCCGAGCTCGTCAAACGCGGGATCGATCGAGAGGCTGCGGCGAGCGTGGTCGCGTCAGCGCCCCGCGACGAGCGCGCACGGATCGATGCAGCGTACGTCAAGATCGTGCGCAGCCGGCCGACGCTCAGCTACCCGGCGATCGCGCAACGACTCGAGCGACTCGGTTTTCCGACGCCGTTGATCTACCGGATGCTCCGCGAACGAGCACACGAGACGCTCGGCGAGGTGCTCGAAGGCACGTAATCCACGTGCCGGCCCCGATCGCGCCGAGGGAGTCGTCCCCGCCGCGGCTAAATCAGCATCAATCGATGCGTTTTCTAGCCGCACGGTACCTCGCTGTCCTGATGTGCGCGTACGCACTTACCGTCACACCGTCGTCCGCGGTCGAGTTGGCATCGATCGCCCGGGCGGCTTCGACGTACACCAGCAGCAACGCGAACCTCCAAGCGATGTACCGGGCTGCCCTGCTGAACACCAGTCGCCAGGCGACCTACGCCGATGACGGGACCGCTTACGTCAAGACCGGCGACATCCCGGC
The DNA here is from genome assembly GCA_035604635.1 of Binatia bacterium. Classification (GTDB taxonomy): domain Bacteria; phylum Vulcanimicrobiota; class Vulcanimicrobiia; order Vulcanimicrobiales; family Vulcanimicrobiaceae; genus DATNIC01. Next base: position 1,280 of record DATNIC010000057.1, on the reverse strand, counting down.
GGAATGGCTGCGCGACGCAAGCGCGCAGGTGCGCCCGTACCTGTTCTTCGCGAAGAGCGATCCGGACGTCGCCCAACTCCTGCGCGCGATGATCGCACGGATGGGAAAGTACCTTCAGGTCGATCCCTACGCGAACGCGTTCACCCTCGACTATCGCGTCTGGGAAGAGAAGTTCGAGCTCGACTCGCTTGCGTACCCGATCACGCTCGCGTGGACGTATTGGAAGCAGACCGGCGACGCCTCGATCTTCACGGGGGATCTCTCGCTGGGGTTCGACAAGGCGCTCGACACCATGGAGCGCGAGCAAGACCATGCCAAGAATTCGAAGTACTCGCACCGCGAGCTCCCGCAAGGCGGCAAGGGTAACCCGGTCGGTTACACCGGGATGATTTGGTCCGGGTTCCGTCCGTCCGACGACGCGTGCACGTACAACTTCCTGATCCCCTCCGAGATGATGGCCGTCGTCGCCCTCGGCGAGCTCCTCGAGATCGAGCGCGATGTGTACCACAACGTCATCAAGGCTCAACGGGCCAAATCGCTGCGCGACGAGGTCCAGAACGGCATTCAGACCTACGGCGTGGTCTTCACGCCGAATTACGGGTACGTTTACGCCTATGAGGTCGACGGACTCAACCACGCCAACCTGATGGACGACGCCAACATCCCGAGCCTGCTCTCGGCGCCCTACATCGGCTATACGAAATCCACGAGCTTCATCTACGCCAATACGCGCCGGTTCTTGCTTTCGAAGGACAACCCGACGTACTACGTCGGGAAGATCGCGCGCGGCATCGGCTCGCCGCACACGAACGACGGTTGGGTCTGGCCGCTCGCGATCCTGATGCAGGGCTTCACCGCGACCAACGGACCCGAGCGCCAGGACGTCCTCAACGAGTTGCTCTCGTCGGATCCCGGTGACCACCTCTTGCACGAGTCGTTCAACCCCGACGATCCCGCGAAGTTCTCGCGCGTCGACTTCGGCTGGCCGAACGCGTTGTTCAGCGAGTACGTGATGACCGCGTTCAGCGGCGTCGCGCCGCTTCCGGTCGGGTCGACCTCCGACCTCGATTTCCGCGGCGACTAGCATCATCGTGGCAGCTCAGCGTGGCCAAGTCGACGTCGTCTTAGGGATCCAATGGGGCGACGAAGGCAAAGGCCGCATCGTCGACTTGCTGGCGAAAGACTACGCGATCGTCGCGCGGTTCGGCGGCGGGAACAACGCCGGGCACTCGATCCAGGTCGGCGACCAGAAGCTGGCGGTCCGGCTCGTCCCGTCGGGG
>DATNIC010000056.1:0-3140 GCA_035604635.1 Binatia bacterium | reverse complement strand
CTTGGAGAGATGTACCTATATGCAGATGAGCCGTATCCTCATGACGATCGCGTCGCTGACGGCGTTCGTGACGCTGGTCGGAACCGGGAGCATGACAGCGCACGCGGCCGATAGCATCCTCACCGGTCAAGCGGCGTATGGCGACTACACGAAAGATGCGCCCGGCGTGTGGCGGCGGTTCACGCCGGGAGATATGCCGAAGGCGTACGCCACACAATCGGCCCGCAACGTTTCGACGTTGATCCCGCGACCGGAAGGCGCGCTCCCGAAAGTCCCGCCCGGCTTCTCGGTCAGCGTCTTCGCAAGCGGTTTCAAGCAACCGCGTGTCCTCAAAGCCGCGCCGAACGGCGACATCTTCCTGGCCGAGACGGGGGGCGGGACGATCCGCGTCCTGCGGACCACGGGTGGGACGACCAGCGTCGCCACCTTTGCTGATGGCCTCGATCGTCCGTTCGGGATTGCGTTCTATCCGCCGGGACCCAATCCGCGCTACGTCTACGTCGGCTTGACGAAAGCGATCATTCGCTATCCGTATCGCGTCGGCGATCTCAAGGCGAGCGGTCCGGCGGAGACGGTCGTCCCGAATATCCCGGAGGGCGGTCACTTCACACGCGACGTGCTCTTCACGCAAGACGGCAAGAACATGTTCGTTGCGATCGGATCCGGGAGCAACATCCAGGACAAAGGCCCCGACAACGAGCTCTTCCGCGCAAACATCCTCGAATTCAATCCGGATGGGACGGGACGCCGCATCTACGCTGCGGGTCTACGTAACCCGGTCTCGATCGCATTCGATCCTCGCACGGGTCAACTCTGGGCGTGCGTGAACGAGCGCGACCTCATGGGCGACGATTTGCCGCCCGACTACGTGACGCACGTTCAACAAGGCGCGAACTACGGATGGCCCTACTACTATATCGGGGGGAATCCCGACGCGCGGCCGCAAGGGACGCCACCCGTCCGCGCCGATCAGGTCACGATTCCCGACGTCCTGATCCAGCCGCACTCGGCCCCGCTCGGCGTCGCGTTTTACAACGCCAAGCAGTTCCCCGCCGAGTATCAGGGCGACATCTTCGTCACGCTGCACGGATCGTGGAACCGGCAAAACCGTACCGGTTACAAAATCGTTCGCGTCAAGATGAAAGACGGGAAGGCGACGGGCGCGTACGAGGACTTCCTCACCGGCTTCGTGACGGACGACGGAAAGGTTTGGGGGCGTCCGGTGAGCATCATGGTCGCGCCGGACGGCTCGCTTTTGATGAGCGAAGACGGCAACGGGACGATTTGGCGGATCGCCTATACGCGCTAGCGCGCGGCTTGCGCTTCCTTCGCCGGGACGACGTCCTTCACGGCACCGACCCAGCCGCTCCCTGAGATATCGAAGACGAAACCCTCGGGGGTCTTGTACTTGATCTCGTAGTACACGTGTTCGTCTTTTTTCTCCGCCTCGGAGCGTCCCGTCAAATACGAGCCTCCGGCAGCGACGATCTTCTTCTCGGCCTCGTCGACGTCGTCGACCCACATTCCGAAGTGGATCAAGCCGCGAACGTCCGTCTGATCCTCGTAGCCGGCGACGGGCTCGTCTCCAAAATTGAGCAGCGCGACGTTCATGACGCCGTCGGTCATGTACCAACCGCGTAGGCCCTTCCCCGCGCGCGTCATCCCGAAGGCCCGCTCGAAAAATTGCGCAGCCGCTTCCGGATCGGGGACTGCGAGGGCAATATGCCGGAGTTTCGCCATGGTTGATCCTCCCGTAGTGACGCTTATTCCGAAGGTACCCGCAACAATCTTCCCCAAAGGGAGCGGCGTGACTCGTGCGATTCTGACCGCCATCGCCGCGCTCTGTGGGCTCGCTCTTCTAGCGCCGGGCGTGGCAGCGCAGCAGTCACCGGCGCCGAAAAGCAGCGGCGCGGCGAAGAGCGACATCGTCGTCCCGCTGCAGCAGCGGAACGCCTCCGGCGTAAGCGGTACCGTCACCCTTCACTCGCAGGGCAATCAGACGATGATCAACGTCAGCATGTTCAGCGGGCCGCAGAACTTGCGTCCGAAGCTCGAGTTGCGGCCTGGAGCCGACTGCAACGGCCCCACCATGGCATCGACGCGCCCGATCATCCTCAATCCGGTCAACACCGGTCAGGTCTCCCAGACGTTCGTCTCGGTCCCGATCGAGTCGTTCAAGAACAACAACTTCATCGTCGCAGTCCGCGACTCGACGACGCAACAGCAGGTTCTTCAAGCATGCGCACAACTCAAGCACTAGCCACAGCCGTCTTGGGGACGGCGATCCTCTTCACGCAAAGCGCCGGAGTCGCACAGACGGCGAGCTCGACGCTTGCCCACATCCGCGCGGACAAGGTGGTCCGCATCGCCTATCGTGCCGATGCACCACCGTTCTCCTACAAGAACAGCGCCGGTGAGCCGACAGGCTTCATCGTCGAACTTTGCAAGTCCGTCGTGCGGCAACTCGCGCAACAGCTCAGCATTTCGTCACTCAGCGTCAGCTACGTACAGATCACGTCCGTCGACCGCTTCCAAGCAATCCAGCAACACAAAGCGGACATGCTGTGCGATCCGACGACCGCGACGCTGGCGCGCCGGGCGCTAGTTGATTTCTCGATCGCGACCTACGTCGACGGCGCGGGGCTCATGGTCCGCGGCGACGGTCCGCGTGACCTCAAAGGATTGGCAGGCCAAAAGATCGGCGTGCTCGCCGGGACGACGACCGAACAAGCGTTGCGAAACTCGCTTAGTCTCGCGGGGGTCACCGCGGACGTCGTTCCGGCAAAGAGCTACGACGACGGTTTGGCTATGCTCGACAGCGCGACCGTCTCCGCGTATTTTGCCGATCGCTCGATCCTCGAGTCGCTGATCACCAAGAGCAAAGCGCCCGAAAAACTGATGATCGCCGACAACTACTTGACGGTCGAGCCGTACGCGCTGGGCTTACCGCGAAACGACGATGATTTCCGTCTGGCGATCGACCGCGCGATCAGCCACATCTATCGTTCGGGTGAGATCGCTGCGATCTTCGGCCGCTCCTTCGGCGCGAACGCTAGACCGAGCCCTATCCTGCAGACGCTCTATCTGATCTCGGGACTGCCCGACTAGCCCCAGCTTATCGGCTTGGCGGCGTCCAAATA
>DATNIC010000055.1:0-18420 GCA_035604635.1 Binatia bacterium | reverse complement strand
ATCTGGCGTGCGGCGGCCCGCCACAATTTCGGATCGACATCCGCGTAGACGCGGCGCACGATCTGCGGGATCGTCGCCGGCCCCAAGCGTAACTGCGCGATCAGTTGGCGTTCTCGCTCTTTGCGATGCTCGATATACTCGACGAGCTTGGAACGGGGATCCTCGACCGGGGGACCATGTCCGCCGTAGATGCGATCCGCGTCGCCGTAGTCGCGCAGCAGCCGCTCGAGCGTCCGCTGATAGGTGCGCATCGAGCCGCCCGGCGGCGCGACCACGACCGTTCCGCGTCCTAAGACGACGTCGCCGGTGAAGAGCGCCCTCTCTTCTCGCAGATAAAAGACGAGATGATCGAGGCTATGGCCCGGTGCGTCGGTCGCGTCGATCGTCGCATCTTCGTACGACAGCACCGCCGGACTGACCGCGTCTTCGTCGTGCGGAAACGCCGCGCTGGGATGAGCGATGACCGGCGCGTCGACGAGCTTGGAAAGGCCTGCGGCGCCCGGTGCATGATCGGGATGTCCGTGCGTCACGAGGATCCCGATGATGCGCGTCCCCAGGTCTTTCGCGGTCGTCATGAGCGAGCGGATGTGGTCGTCGATCGCGGGTCCGGGATCGATCACGACGCTCTCGCCCTTTCCGACGATGACGAGGTAGGAATTCGTCCCGTCGAGCGTCATCGGTCCCGGGTTTGGAGCACGCACGCCGACCACTCGTTCGCTCAGCCTTACCATCGGTATTCGAGATCCCGGTTCATGGCAAAAACGTTGCCGTCGTACGTCTTGGGCATGACGGTAGCGATCGCTTTCGCTCTCGCGAACGTGAACAACTCGTCGAGGTCGCGAAAGAGCAGCAATCTTTCCAAGTGCTTGATCGTCGGGTAGAGCATCGGAAACGTTCCGTCCCCGTAGCTGCGGAGCGCAGTGCGCGGCGCGATCCAAACGCCGTCGTGCGTCTCGACTTCGTCGGCTTGCGCTTCCTGGCCGAGGGGCAAGCGCGCCAGAAAGAAGCGGGTGTCGAAGCGGTGCGGCTGGCTCTGCGGGGTGATCCAGTGCGAGAAGGGGACGAGCACAGCGGCTTCGATCCGGACCCCGGCCTCTTCGAGGAGCTCGCGGACCGCCGCCGCTTCAAACGAACCGCGATCGGTTTCATCGAGGCTCCCGCCGGGAAAGACTCGTACGTGCGGCCAGGCACCGCCGGCCGTGCGACGGACCATGAAGACTTCGAACGGGTCGTGCTCTGCCGGCCGGAGCAGCAGAACGCTTGCCGCGGGACGGGGGTCGGAACTACCCTCGGGCGCGCTGCGTTCCGTGGCCATGAAGACGCGAGTTGTCGGGATGGTTGCGGCCGTCCTGTGCCTGTCCGCGAGCGTCGCGCTTGCCGACCCGACCCCGGCGCCGGGCATCTCGCTGCCGGACATCCCCGGCGTACCCTCCAGCGTGCTGAACAATCCGATCGTTCAAAGCATCATCAACGCCGTCGGCGGAAGCCTGCTGCAGACGACGACTGGTCCCACCGCTCGCGGAAAGGTGACGTACTTCAAGCGCTTTGATCTGCAGTTGCAGACCGCGCCCAACGTCTACCGCCAGATCCATCTGCACCAAGGGACGGTCATCAATCCCCGCGGCGCGAGCCTTGCGCCCGGGAAGCTCGTCGACGTCTCCGGAGCCGCGCAAAGCGACGGCTCGCTCAACGCCGACACGATTACCGTTCAGTAGCGCGTCCCTGAAAGGTCAATTCGGCGATCCCCGATTTGTCGAGCCCTCCGATCCCGAGCGCAACCATCCGATCGTACTGCGCTTTGGTCGCGCGTGCCAGCGGAAGGACGAGCCCGGCCTCGTCTGCGAGCGCTAGCGCAATCCCGCTGTCCTTCGCAGCGTGCTCAGCGGAAAAGTATGTTTCGTGCTCGCGCATCTGCATGTCGGCGCCGTCCGTCTCCAAGACGCGCGACGCCGCGCCCGTTTGAGCAAAGACTTCGCGCAGCATCTCGATGTCGAGTCCGAGCGCGTGTCCCAGGCCGAGCGCCTCCGCGAGTCCCGCCGTATTGATGTTCATCAGCATGTTGACGAGCGCTTTTACCTTCGCGGCTTCTCCGGAGCGTCCGACGTAGCGAATCGATGCCGCAAGTTTCTCAAGCAGCGGGCGAACGCGCTCGAAAGCGTCTCGATCTCCGGCACACATCAGGTACAGCGTCCCGTTGCGAGCTTGCGGGATCGAGCTTGCCATGCAGGCTTCGATCGCGGAGGCGCCGCGCCGGCGGGCGCGATCGGCAATATCGATGTGAACCCCGGGCGAGATCGTCGCGCAGTTGACGAAGATCTTGCCCTCCGCTCCGTCGAGGAGCGAGTCGTCGCGATCGTCGAAGATCTCGAGCATCGCCGCGTCGTCGGTGACGACCGTGAAGACGACGTCGGACTTTGCGGTGACATCCTCGAGCGTCGCGCACGCGGCCGCCGAAAGCTCGCTTGCAACCTCCTCCGCGGCCTGGGCGTGGGTGTCGTAAATTGCAACGATCTGCTCACCCACGTCGTTTAGTCGTCGCGCCATATTGGCGCCCATGCGACCGACCCCGACGAATCCGACTTTCATCCCTTTTACTCTCCCTTTGCGGCAAACAGGAGGAACGGCAGCGTCCAGTTGACGAGATGGCTAAGCCAGCAATACGGACACCAACGCTTGGTTACAAATAGCAAGCTATAGGCTAAGTAGAGTGAGAACGCAGCCGCTGCGAAGCTTGCGGCGACGGTGAGGGCCCAAACACCGGTAACGTGAAACCAAATCATAGCCAAAGCAACCAGCGGATAGTAGGCGATGCCGAACGCGGCGTTGGGGACGCCGCCAATGGCGCGGGCGCGCGGCGTCTCGACGACGCTGGGCTCGGTGAGGGCGCCCCTAGCCGCGAGCAACGCCTTGCGGTACATGAAGGCGGACGCGTAGAAACCCACGGCGCAGGCGGAGAGGATCGCGATTCTCCCGGTCACGGCGCGAGTCGATTCGGGTTTATGCGCAAAGCCGAGGCATGCTCCATCTTCTTGGGCTCATTCGTCCTAGCTGCCCTAGTCGTCCGCTTCCGCGACTCGATCGAACTGCTGCTGTGGACGATCGGACCTCTTGCCTATCCGCTCGCGATCGCGGTGATGGCGATCGTTGCCTCGGCACCGTTCTCGGTGACCGACGCGCTCGCGATCATGAACGGCGTCATCTTTGGACCCGTGTGGGGCTCGATCATCAACGCGGTTGGGATCGTCCTGGCGGCGATGATGGGTTATCTCTTGGCGCGCAGAACGTGCACGCTTCTCAACATTCAGCAACAGATCGAGAGACTACCGCACTGGGCCCGCCGCTTCCCGGTCGGCTCGCCGATGTTCTTGATCACCGTACGCATCATCCCGGGACTGGGCGGGACCGTCGCGACGCAGAGCGCGGCGGCGTTTCGCGTCCCGCTTTTCCGGCATATCTGGACGATGTCGGCAATCGCGATTCCGATCTGTACCGTCCTTGCCATTTTCGGAAACGATGCAGCCGACTTCGTGCACGACCGCGTCGCGGTCCCGGTTCGCCATTATTACGAACGCGCGCGAGCGCATCTGCCGCACCTCCATCACAACGACCAACCGGCTGCCGGAAACAGGGAGCATTGACTGTCGCGACCGTCGAGGACCAGGGCGCGCTCGAGGAGGTCTGCACTCGGATAGCGGCTGCGCCGCGCGTCGGGCTGGACACGGAGTTTCACAACGAGCGCAGCTATACCGCGCACCTGATGGTGATCCAGCTGGCTTTCGAGGACGGCGTCGCGATCATCGATTGTCTGGCGGTCAAGGACTTGCGGCCGCTCGCCGTCGCCCTTGCCGAGGCGAAGGTCGTCGGCCACGCGCTCCAAGGCGATCTTCGCATCCTCGCCGACGAGTTCGAGCTGCTGCCGGCGCAAGCGTTCGACACGCAGGTCGCGGCCGCGTTTTGCGGCTTCGGCTTCTCGGTCTCCCTGGTCGATCTCGTCCGCGAGCTCACCGGGGTGAGCTTACGCAAGTCGCAAACCGTCAGCGATTGGAGCCATCGGCCGCTCTCGCCCAAGCAGATCGACTACCTAGTCGACGACGTGCGCCATCTGTTTGCGCTCGAAGACGGCTTGCGCCAGCGGCTCGAAAAGCGCGAGCGTCTCGAGTGGGCGATCGAGGAGTGCCGCGCGCTCGTCGATCTCGATCGCTACCGTCTCGATCCGCGCCGGCTCTACCTGCGCGTTCCGGGCAACGCGCGCATGTCGCGCCGTGAGCTCGGCATTTTGAACGAGCTCGCGATCTTGCGCGACCGGGTTGCGCGGGAACGAAACATACCGCTGAAGTTCGTCCTGCCCGACGATGTCATGGCGGGCCTCGTACACGTTCGTCCCAAGACGCAAGACGAGCTCGGTCAGCTGCGCCGGATCGACGCCGGCATGCGACGTCAACTCGGTGCGCAGATCATCGAGACGATAAAGCGCGGCGAGGCGATCCCCGAAGATGCGCTTCCACCGAAGGCGCCGCGTCCGCTGTCCGCGCAACGGGAAGCGTTCGTCGCGCTCCTAGCCGTCCTCGTCAACGCGATCGCGGCGCAAAACGACGTGCCGCCTGCGACGCTGTTGTCGCGCGCAACCCTGGAGCGCGTCGCGCGCGATTTGCCGCAGAGCATCGAGGAGTTGCGGGCCGTGCTCGATCTGGTTCCGTGGCGTGAACGGCTGGTCCTCGAGCCTCTGTGGGAGACGATGAACGGGCACCGCGCACTGCGCGTTGCCGGATACGAAGAAGGAGTGCCGCGTCCGGCTTTCGGCGAATAGCCGCGGGCCATGAAGAACGACCAGCCCAATAGCTTCGAGAGCGCCGATGCGCTAAAAGTCGGGTCGCGCTCGTACCGCTACTTCCGCCTCGGTGCGCTCGAGGAAGCCGGTTTCGATCTCAAACGCCTCCCGTATTCGCTCAAGATCCTCTTGGAGAACCTGTTGCGTTTCGAGGATGGGCGCTCCGTTTCGAAGGGCGATATTGAAGCGCTGGCGAGCTGGGATCCGGCGAAACCATTGGAGCGCGAGATCGCGTTTCGCCCCGCGCGCGTCCTGCTCCAGGATTTCACGGGGATCCCGGTCGTCGTCGATCTCGCCGCGATGCGCGACGCGATGGCGGAGATGAAGGGCGATGCCGCCCGGATCAATCCGCTGCAGCCGGTGGAGCTCGTGATCGACCATTCGGTGCAGGTCGACGTTTTCGGCACGGAACGAGCCTTTGACGAGAACGTCAAGATCGAGTTCGCGCGCAATCGCGAACGTTATGCTTTCTTAAAGTGGGGCCAGCAGGCGCTCGACAACTTCCGCGTCGTCCCGCCGGGGACCGGGATTTGTCATCAGGTCAACATCGAGTATCTCTCGCGAGTCGTATTCGGAATCGAAGCGACCGCCGGCGGGGTCGCGTATCCGGACTCGCTCGTTGGGACCGACTCGCATACGACGATGGCCGACGGACTCGGCGTCCTTGCTTGGGGGGTCGGCGGGATCGAGGCCGCCGCCGCGATGCTCGGACAGCCCGTCACGATGCTGATCCCCGAAGTCCTCGGCGTGCGCATCACCGGAAAGCTGAAGGACGGGATCACGTCGACCGACTTGGTTTTGCGCATCACGCAAGAGCTGCGCAAGAAAGGCGTCGTCGGAAAGTTCGTCGAGTTTTTCGGACCGGGACTGGCCAATCTTTCGGTCTTCGATCGCACGACGATCGGCAACATGTCGCCCGAATATGGTTCAACCGTCGCGATCTGCCCGATCGACGCGCAAACGCTGCGGTACCTCAAGCTCACCGGCCGGAGCGAAGAGCAGCTCGCGCTTGTCGAAGCTTATGCGAGAGCGCAAGGGCTCTTCCACGAGCCGTCCGGACCGGAAGCGCGCTACAACGATGTCCTCGAGTTGGATTTAGGATCGATCGATCCGGCGCTTGCCGGACCGAAGCGTCCCCAAGATCGTGTCCCGCTCGGCGACGTGAAGTCGGCGTTCAACCAAGCTCTCGTCGAATGGCAGAAGGCCCGCGCCGACGGCATCCCAGTCGAACGCATGGAGGCGGAAGGCGGCGGTGGGACCGCCGTCGCCGCTCGCCCGGCAACCGAGGTCAGCGACGGCGCGGTCGTCATCGCGGCGATCACGAGCTGTACCAACACGTCGAATCCCGGCGTCATGATCGGTGCCGGGCTGCTGGCAAAAAAGGCGCTCGAACGCGGTCTTCACACCAAGCACTGGGTCAAGACGAGCCTGGCGCCGGGCTCGAAAGTCGTGACGGATTACCTCGCGCAGGCCGGTTTGCAGCGCTATCTCGATGAGCTCGGCTTCAATCTCGTCGGCTACGGCTGCACGACGTGCATCGGCAATAGTGGTCCGCTGCCCGAAGAAGTAGCGCACGCGGTCGCTGAGAACGATCTGGTCGTCGCCGCGGTCCTCTCGGGGAATCGGAATTTCGAAGGCCGCGTGCACGCCCAGGTGCGCGCCAACTATCTCGCCTCACCACCGCTCGTCGTCGCGTACGCGCTCGCCGGCCGGATGGACGTCGACTTGACCCGCGAACCGCTCGGCAAGGGCAAAGACGGCAAAGACGTCTTCCTAAGAGATATCTGGCCGAGCAACGAGGAGATCTCGAAGACGATCGCCGCTTCCGTCAACGATACGATGTTCCGTTCGCGATACGCGGACGTTTTCGCCGGCGATAAGGAATGGCGGGACATGCCGGTGCCGACGGGGATGCGCTACGTTTGGGATCCAAAATCCGAGTACGTGAAGCATCCGCCGTACTTCGACGGGATGCCGGCGACGCCGGCGCCGCTGAAAGACATCGTCGGCGCACGAGTCCTCGCGGTACTCGGCGACAGCGTGACGACCGATCATATCTCGCCGGCGGGTTCGATCGCAAAGTCGAGCCCGGCCGCGAAGTACCTCATCGAGCACGGGATCGACCCCGTCGACTTCAATTCGTACGGCGCGCGTCGCGGGAACCACGAAGTGATGATGCGCGGGACGTTTGCGAACATCCGGCTGCGTAATGCGCTCGTCCCCGGAGTCGAGGGCGGCGTCACGCGGTATCTGCCGGCGAACGCCCGCATGTCGATCTATGACGCGGCGATGAAGTACAAAGCCGACGGGACGCCGCTCGTCATCCTCGCCGGCAAAGAGTACGGCTCAGGGTCGTCGCGCGACTGGGCCGCGAAGGGGCCGTATCTGCTCGGGATCAAGGCGGCGATCGCCGAATCGTTCGAGCGTATCCACCGCAGCAATTTGATCGGGATGGGGATCGTTCCGCTCGAGTATCCTGCAGGCGCGACTGCCCAATCGCTCGGGCTCACCGGCGAAGAGACCTTCACCATCGAGGGGCTCGCCAAGGATCTGCGTCCGCGCATGACCGTCAAAGTGACCGCGAAGGCGACCGACGGGAAAACCACGACGTTCGATGCGACCGTGCGCATCGACACGCCCGACGAGGCGGACTACTACCGCCATGGCGGGATCATGCAGTACGTCCTGCGTCAACTCCACAAATCGGCATAGGGGAGAACGAAATGTATTTGGTTAGTTACCGGTCCGGCAATGACTGGCGCGCGGGCGTCGCTGACGCGGGGAAGCTCATCGATGCTGAAAAGGCGGGCCGTTATCCGTCCAGCGTTCGTGCGATCATCTCGAACGGCATGGTCGGCGCGCTGCTCACCGATGCGAAGAAAGCGCTGGCCGGCGCCGACGCCGTGACGCTCGCCTCGGTCCGGCTCGGGCCGCCGATCCCCGATCCGGACAAGATCATCTGCCTCGGCCTCAACTACAAGGCGCATGCCGATGAGGCGGGCCTCAAGCTTCCACCGGCTCCCATTTTATTTCCGAAATACCGCAACTCTCTGATCGGCCCTCAGGACGACATCGTCGTCCCGGCGGTCGCCGCGAACAAGGTCGACTACGAAGTCGAACTCGCCGTGATCATCGGCAAGCGCGCCCGCGACGTGGCGGAGAAGGACGCGCTTTCATATGTCGCCGGCTATGCGTGCTTCAACGACGTGAGTGCACGGGATATGCAGATGCAGACCTCGCAGTGGGCGCCCGGCAAGGCGATCGATACGTTCGCCCCGATGGGCCCCGGGATCGTCCCGGCCGCCGAGGTCGGCGATCCGCAGAACTTGCAGCTCAAGACGCGCGTCAACGGCCAAGAGCTGCAGAACGACAACACGCGCCTGATGATCTTCAGCGTCGCACACACGATCGCGTTCATCACGAGTTTCATGACCTTGGAGCCGGGCGATATCATTGCGACCGGGACGCCGGCCGGCGTCGGGTTCACGCGCAATCCACCCGTCCGTCTCGTCGACGGTGATGTCGTCGAAGTCGAAGTCGAAAAGATCGGAGTGCTTCGCAACAAAGTCGTCTCACCGGTGACCGCAAGCCAGAACGGCGCCGCGGTCGGAGCCGCGCAGAAATAACAACGAAAGGGGAACGCCGTCATGCCGTCGATCGCTCGCCTAGGTCACGTCGGAATTCACTGCAACGATCTCGAGAAGATGAAGGACTTCTACGAAAACGTCCTCGGATTGATTGAGACCGACCGCGACGACGAGGTCGGGATGGTCTTCCTCAGCGCGCGGCCGGACGACGAGCACCACGAGTTCTTGCTGTGCGGCGGCCGCACGGCTCCTGCCGGGACGCTGATGCTGCAGCAGGTCTCATTCCGCTGCAACGCGCTCGAAGATATCGTCGACTACTATAAGCGCTTCAAGGAGCGCCAAGTCCCGTTCGACATGATCGTCACGCACGGCAATGCCGTGGCGATCTATTTCTACGATCCCGAAGGGAACCGCTGCGAGGTCTACTGGAACACCGGTCTCAAAGCGCGTCAGCCGTTTTTGGAGAAGATCGACCTCGAGCGGTCGCTCGACGAAATCCGTGCGGCCGTGAAGAAAGCGGTCGACCAATACGGCGAAACCGGCCACGTCGACATGTCCATTCTCGCAGCGCAAGACATAACTTAGATAACACGGATCTTTGCCATCATGCCGCCGTCCTCGTGATCGACGATGTGGCAGTGAAACAGGAACGTCCCGCGGATCACGGGATCGCGGAAGTCGAGCACGACTTTTAGGGTCGACGGGTGGTCTGCGCTCCGGCGCGGCGGCAGATCGACGACGTCGAGCCAGCGGCGCCGCGTTTCGAGACGGCCGTTGACCGCGGCGACGATGAAGTGGACCTGATGGATATGGAACGTGTGGACTTCGTCGGTCTCGTTGACGAGCGTCCATTCCTCGGTCGTCCCCGCACGTGCGACGATCGCCGCCGGAGCCGCCGGGTTATACGCGCGTTTGTCGATGTAAAAGCCCTTCGCGTCTTCCGAGAAGTGGATCGTCCGGTATTGCGCCGGTGGCGAGATCGACTCGTACGCGCGGCTCGGTCGCAATCCGAACGGCTTTGCGACGCGCGTCATCTGCGTCGCGCCGGAGTCGTCGATCGTCTCGGCGAGGATATCCTGCGGGTTGATGTCGCCGCCTGAGCCGGCATCGAAGCACTCGGAGATGAGGTATTGATGGCCGGTCGTCCCGGTGGCGACGACTTCGGCGCGGCCCGCGGGTGGGATGATGATTTGAGAAACGGTCAGTGTGGGGCTGCCGTGCGGCGCATATGCGAGCGGGACGCCGTCCTGCGCGACGAGCTGCAGATGCTCGCCGGTCAGACCGACGACGAAATGCCGGTGCGTCGAGGCGTTGAGGATGCGCCACAGCTGGCGCTCTCCGGGGCGAATTCCGATGGTCGCACTGGGCAAGCCGTTGATCGTCGGCTGCGAGCCGGTCTCGACGCCGCACGGCGGACCCGCCTCGTCGGGGTCGGCCGGCGGGGGCGCGGAAGGCTGCGTCCGCAGAGTGGCCAGCCGCTCCGCTGCCGCGACCGAGTGATCGAGCGGGATGTCGCGCAGGATGACGACCTGCTCGCGTAAGCCCGCGACTTGTGGGACGGCGTCCGCGATCCCCTCCACGACGATCGCACCGGACATCCCGTTACCGATCTCCCAGTTGGCGAGTCCGTGCGGATGCGGATGATACCAATACAAACCGGGCGGCTGATCGCGGCCGATCCGCACGACGTAGTCGAACGAGCGCCCCGGCTCAACCTTCGTTGCGATGACGTCGTCGCTGTGGATTGCCGGCGAAGCCGAGAGCCCGTGGAAGTGCAGGTTCGAGTCGGAGATCAACCCGAGACCGCACACTTCGGGCAAGCGGTTTTCGTAGTGCAGGTGAATCGCATCACCCGGATGGACGCGGATCGTCGGCGCAATCTCGCGGCCTTCCCAAAAGAAAGCCGGGCGCCCGGTGCGGTCGAGCGCGGCGTTCAAGGTCAGCGTAGCAACGCCGCTGACGCTGTGGACCTCCGGGATGACGGGGAGGCTTGGAATGGTGAGCGGCGAGGCTGGGGCCTCTCCTGGACCCGCGCACGCGAACGCGAGCAGGCCCAGGAGCAAGCCGATGAACCTTACGAGGACTGGCAAGCCAAGGGCGCTTGGCTGAAATTGAGCGAGTTGGTAAAGGGCGCTGCTGCCGCGTCCCGTGTCCCCAGGGCGGAGAGACCGAAGCGCTTTTCGATCAACGAAAGGATCGAGACCGTTTCGTATTGGGTGTGATCGACGAAGCCCGCTTTCGCGTACGGCGAGGCGATGATGAACGGAACGCGCGTCCCTGGACCCCATTGATCGATCTTCGGTGGGACGACGTGATCCCATCGTCCGCCGTTCTCATCGTAGGTGATGATGACGATGGTGTTGGCCCAGTAGACCGAGTTGCAGATCGCCACCATAAGTGTCTGCACGTGGTTTTGGCCGGCGAGCAGCGCTGCGTAGTTCGGGTGTTCGTTGTTGTAGCCGACCGGCTTGACGAACGCGACGCTCGGCAGCGTTTGGCCCGACAAGTCGCTCAAGAAGTTCGTCTCGTCGCACAGATGCGGGGTCGGCGCCGCGCAATTCGCCGGAGTTGCCGAGCCCCAACGGGCGTAGTAGTTGAGCGGCTGGTGGTGGAATTGGAAGCAGTCGCCGCTCGAGGGCGGGTTATTCGTGACGCCGCCGCTCACCGAGGGCCGGAAGCAGGTGTTCGCGGACGTCGCGCTGGCGACAGCGTCGCTCCAGCCGCCCGAGTACCATTTCCACGAGATCGTCGGAGTCGCGTCGGTTAACAGATCGCCGATCGTCTTTTGGGTCGCCGGAATCGGGTTGAGCAGTTGGTCGGCGGCAGTCCCGGGTGCGTGCGGATTGTTCGCCGTCTGCGTCGTGTTGACGTCCCACACCTGGCCCGTCGTTGCCCCCGGGCCCGGCGTTGTTTGAAGCGGGAACGAGGTTAAGCTTCCATCGTTGAACGCTTTTGTTGCAGGGGTGAAGTACGATTCGAACGTCGTTACGTTGCTGGTCGGCAGTGCTTGATTCCATTGGGGCGTGCACGCGCAGATCAGCCATTGGTGATTGAGGAACGAGCCCCCGAACGCGCTATGAAAGGCGTTGTCGTCCATCGTGTAATGCTGCGCGATTTTCCCCTCGGGCAAGTTCGTCGCATCGTATTGGCTGAGCACATAGCCCGGGTTGCTGCTGTACGCGACGAATTTGTCCATCTGACCGTTGGACGGTTCGACGTTTCCGTTGTCGATCTGGAGTTGTTGATGCCAGAAGACGTGCGTGATGTCGCCGGTCAACGTGCTCGTCGGATCGAATGTCGTGAGCGCGTAGGCTTGCGACGCCGACAGTCCGCCGCCGCCGGCAAACGTGCCGCTGAAGGCCGGATCCGGGTTCGAGCCGCCGGCGTTCACGAAGCTCGAGGTCGTGGTGCCGTTGGTAGTATAGTTCGGTCCGCACGGCCATGGTCCGAGGTTGTTCGTTGCCCCGAGCAATGGCTGGATCGTGAAGTTTGTCATCGCCACATAAGAAAGGTTGGAGCAGTTGCCGCTGCCGTCGACTTGCCCCCACTGAACCTGGCCCTGGACGGCCGAACTGCCGTTCGCGCCCGGATACTTGCTGTAGAGCCCGTCGAAGCTCCAGTTCTCCTGATATATAACGATGATGTGCTGAATCTGGGACAATGAGGAGAGCGTTCCGCTGGGAACGCTCGCGTTGCTCGGCGGGACCGTAGAGCTCGACGAGCCGGAACTGCATGAGATTAATGCGGCGATTGCAACGGCAAGCACCGTTAGTCGAAGGACTGGGCTTGGCACTACCTACCTCCGTCGGAAAAACATTGGTTCCGACTGTGATAGCGGTCCAATCGTAAGGCAGGCTTAACGGCAGACTAAGGTTCTTTACTATTATGCTTGCGGCGTACTGATCGCCATGCCGCCGATGACCAGCACTGCGCCCGCGACCTCGAGCGGGTCGACCGGCTCGCGTAGGATCAGCCACGACCAGATGTGCCCGAAGACGGGCGCCATGAAGATGATCATGCTCGCGCCCGACGCCGTGAAGAGCGTGAGCACCCGGCTCCACAGAAGGTTGGCCAGCGCCGTCGCCAAGATTGCGACGTAGGCGATGCTGCCGAGCACCTCGGGCGTCGGCTCGATCGGGCGGTAGGTCCCGGTCGCAAAGACGAACGCGAGGATCGCCAGCCCGCCGAACGTGCATTGAATCGCGTTGACGACGAGCTGGTCTTGCTCGATCGCGCGCTTCATGCAGATCGTGTTGACCGATTGCATCAGCGCCCCCGCGAGCATCAAGCCGATCGCGACGACGTCGCCCGCGTGCCCGAGCTTCGGGTACGCAATCACGAAGACGCCGAGAAATGCGAGCGCGACGCCGGCGATTTGCTTGATCGTCGGGCGTTCGTGCAAGAAGAACGACGCCAAGACGACCGTCGAGATCGGCGCGATGTTGCCCAGCAGCGAACCGAGCGCCGCGGGGAGTCGTTCCGCGCCGGTGAACGCCAGGCCGAAGAACGCGCCGAACGTCAACGACATCAAAACCAGCGTCGGCGCAAGCCGACGCGGGATCGCGACCGGACGTCGTAATAGGAAGACGACCGCGAAGAGCGCGATCCCGCCGAAGAACGAGCGCGCAAAGGCGAACTCGGTCCCGCCCATGTGAGAGATCTTGAGGGCGATCCACGTCCCGCCCCAAATCGCAGCCGGCAAGATGGCGAGCGGATGGAAGATCGACGTTCGTGCGGCCGCGGTCATGCAGGAGTTGACAACCCTTTGGGGCGAGCGTAGGCTCTACCTATCTAATGACGCGGGAGCTCGGTCGAACCGGGCTGAGAGGGCGATAAGAATCTCGCCGACCGTACATAACCTGATCCGGGTAATGCCGGCGGAGGGAGCGGAATAACGGACGCAAGCGCCGCTCCTCCCGGGGAGCGGTGCTTGCGTTGGAGCGACACCTATGACGATGATGGCAGGGCCGGCCGCGAGCGATACGACCAGTTTCCCGAATTCTCGGAAGATCTACGTCCGGGGATCGCAGCCGTCGATTCGCGTCCCGATGCGCGAGATCAGCCTCACCGACGGCGAGCACCACACCGTCTATGACACGAGCGGGCCTTACACCGACCCCGATGTCGTAGTCGACGTCAGGCGCGGGATTGCTCCGTTGCGCGCGCCCTGGATCGAGGGGCGCAACGACACGGTCGAGCTCGAGAAACCTTCGTCGGTTTACAGAATTGCTCGGGAGTCGATGGCCGAACTCGCCGAACTGCGCTTCAAAGCGCCGCGCAAGGCTCGCCGTGCGAAGCCGGGCGCGAACGTCAGCCAGATGCACTATGCGCGCCGCGGCGAGATCACGCCCGAGATGGAGTTCATCGCGATTCGCGAGGACTGCGAACCGGAACACGTGCGCAGCGAGGTCGCGCGCGGCCGTGCGATCATCCCATCGAACATCAATCACCCCGAGAGCGAGCCGATGATCATCGGACGCAACTTTCTCGTCAAGATCAACGCCAACATCGGGAACTCCGCGGTCGCCTCGACGATCGAAGAAGAGGTCGAGAAGATGACGTGGGCGACCCGCTGGGGCGCCGATACGGTGATGGATCTCTCAACCGGGAAGAACATCCACGAGACGCGCGAGTGGATCCTACGCAACTCGCCGGTTCCGATCGGGACCGTGCCGATCTATCAAGCGCTCGAGAAGGTCGGTGGAAAGGCGGAAGAGCTCACCTGGGAGATCTATCGCGACACGCTGATCGAGCAGGCGGAGCAAGGCGTCGACTATTTCACGATTCACGCCGGCGTTTTGCTGCGCTACGTACCGTTGACGGCGACGCGCGTTACGGGGATCGTTTCACGCGGCGGGTCGATCATGGCGAAATGGTGCCTCTCGCATCACATGGAGAGCTTCCTCTACACGCATTTCGAGGAGATCTGCGAGATCATGAAGGCGTACGACGTCGCGTTCTCGCTCGGCGACGGACTCCGTCCCGGATCGAACGCGGATGCCAACGACGCCGCGCAGTTCGGCGAGCTCGAGACGCTCGGCGAGCTGACCCAGATTGCCTGGAAGCACGACGTCCAGACGATGATCGAGGGTCCCGGCCACGTCCCAATGCATCTCATCAAAGAGAACATGGACAAGCAGCTCGACCTCTGCAAGGAAGCGCCCTTCTATACGCTCGGACCGCTCGTTACCGACATCGCGCCAGGCTACGATCACATCACGAGCGCGATCGGCGCCGCGATGATCGGCTGGTACGGGACGGCGATGTTGTGCTACGTCACGCCCAAAGAACATCTGGGCCTGCCGAACAAGAAGGACGTCAAGGACGGCGTGATCGCCTACAAGATCGCCTCCCACGCGGCGGACGTTGCGAAAGGTCATCCGCGCGCGCGCCATTGGGACGACGTCCTCTCGAAGGCGCGTTTCGAGTTCCGCTGGGAGGACCAGTTCAACCTCGCGCTCGATCCGGTGACGGCCCGCGAGTTCCACGACGAAACGCTCCCGGCGGAAGGGGCGAAAGTCGCACATTTCTGCTCGATGTGCGGACCGCACTTCTGCTCGATGAAGATCACGCAAGAGGTTCGCGACTACGCCGAAAAAGGGATGGCTGAAAAATCGGCCGAGTTTGCTGCCTCGGGAGGCGAACTCTACATCAAGACTTAAGCCCGAGGGCCGTGCGACTTCGTGCTCTAGGCGTTCTGCTTGTCCTTGCGGGAGCCGTGGCGGCTTGTTCCGGTAATATCGGCGGCGGCGCAAGCGCGGTCCCCGGGGGCCAACCCGGGGCGTTGGGCTCGGGAATCCCGCTCCCGACGGGGACGCCGTCGAGCGCAAGCGGCGTCGTCAACGTCGCTCCGAGCGCCGGGCCGCAGACCCTGCCCAACGTCGGCGGCTACACGGCGAGTGTCGCGTTTCCGCAAACCTCGGCGTCGCCGACGACGATGAACGTCGTGAGCTCGCTGGTCGTTCCGGCAAACATCCCGGCGCCGTTCGATCTGGGGACGGCGAAGCGCAGGAAGGGCTCGGCGCCTCCATACAAAGCGCTGCTCTATATTTCGTTGATCCCGACCAAGACGCTGACGTTCGATCATCTCCCCCAGTTCGTCTTCGGCGTCCCGGAAACCGTGATCGGTTCGCTCGGCGACAAATGGGATCTCGGCCTGGGTTTCTTCGATCCGAATGACAAGTCGAAAAAGTTCAAGCTCGCGATCGCCGATCGAATAGCCGTCGCGACCGCTGCGCCGACGCCGACCCCGTCGGCAACGCCGACCCCAACGCCGACGCAGACACCGAGCCCGACGCCGTCGCCGAATCCCTCGGCGTCACGCACGGCCTCACCGTCGCCGACGCCCATCCCGACGCCGACGATCACGCTCATCGCGGTCGGCTTCGCGAACCCCGAGATGGCCCTTACCATGGAAGCGAACAAGACGTACGTATTCATCTTGTACGCGATCGTCAGCTCGCCGCCGAGCGCGGAACCGAGCGGTTCCTCGGCACCCGCTGCGAGCGCGAATCCATCCGGATCGAGCGCCGCGACCGCGAATCCGAGTGCGAGCGCGGCGACCTCGCCTACGCCGTCGCCGTCACGAACTTAGTTTGACGACTCGATCGCGCCTTCGTCCGAGGGAGCGATAATCGGAACGTCGAGCGTCGGTTGTGAATCTGAAGGTCCGCTCTCGTCCTTTACCGTGGCGTTCGCAGAAAGCGCATCGAGCGCGTAGCGCCCGTCGAGCTGATGAACGAAATGCATCACGCGCTTGACGTAGACTTGCGTCTCACGGTACGGCGGGACGCCGTTGTACTTGATGACGGCATTTGGTCCGGCGTTATACGCCCCGATCGCAAGTTGCAAGCCGTGCGGCGCAGAACTGAACCGATCGAGCATGCGACGCAGGTACTCGGACGTCCCGCGAAGGTTCTGATGCGCTGAGCGCGGATTGACGCCCAACGAACGCGCAGTCCGCGGCATCAATTGGCCGAGCCCGGTCGCGCCTCGATACGAGACGGCCTGCGATTGCCAGTGAGATTCGACCGTCACGACGGCGGCCAGCAGTCGCGGGTCGATGCGCGTACGGATCGCGTCGTTGATCAGCTCTTGCGCGTAGTCGGCGCATTTCGAGAAGGCGAGCCTTGGATTGATGTGCCGCACCAGCTGCGCGTACATGCCGACAAGACCCGCTGTAAAAGGGGTCGCTCCATCGTCCGCCCGGACCGCGGCCGGGAAGAGAGCAAGGCACAACGTGAACGCAGCGGCGACTGAAAGGACGGAATGTCGTCGCATGGCCGGCAAACTTCGCCGCAAGTGATCTCGATCATTCTCGCGTGCGTAAACTTTTTTGGCGGGATCAGCGATGGATGTCGTCGAGCCAGGCGACGGGTTCGGGACGTTCGACCGGGGTGATGTCGAGGTTCACGACGATCGCTTCACTGCCGCTGCGAACGACGGCGCACTCGAGGGGCTCGGTCCCGCTCGCGTTGATCTCCTGATGCGGGACGTATGGCGGGATGAATATGAAATCGCCCGGCCCGGCCTCGGCTACGAACTGTAATCGATCGCCCCAGCGCATCCGCGCTTGCCCGCTCACGACATAAATCACGCTCTCGAGCTCACCGTGGTGGTGCGGACCCGTTTTCGCATCGGCGTCGATGCGGACCGTCCCCGCCCACAGTTTTTCAGCGCCGATGCGCTTGGAGATCGCAGCCGCACGCTGCATCCCTTCGGTCTGCGGCGTGTTGCAATCGAGCTCGCCGGCGTGCACGACGCGTACGCCGGAGAACTTCCACTTGTCGGTCAAGCTAACGCCGGCTCTTTGATCGACTGCGCGACCTTGTCGGGGACGATCTCGAAGCGCTCGTGGCGCCAAGTGAAGGTCCCCAGGCCTTGCGAGGCGGTTCGCAGTTCGGTGATGTAGCGTCCGAGCTCGACTTGCGGGACGAGCGCGATGACCTTCTCGTAGCCCGGCCGCTGTTCGTCAGCATCGTACGAGAGGATTTGACCGCGCTTGGCGGTGAGCTGCGAGACGATCGTCGACGCGAACGTGCTCGGTACGAGGATCTCCAAACGGACGATCGGTTCGAGGATCACCGGGTTGCATTTCGGTAATCCATCGCGAATCGCCATCGAGGCCGCCGTCTTGAACGACGCTTCGCTGGAGTCGACGTCGTGATAGGCGCCGTCGTAAAGCGTGACGTGCAGGTCGAAGACCGGGAAGCCGGCTTTCGGCCCGTGCAGCAACGCTTCGCGAACGCCCTTTTCAACGGCGGGAAAGAACTGCCGCGGGACGACGCCGCCGACGATTTTCTCTTCGAAGGTGACGCCGTGGCCGCGCGGGCGCGGTTCAATGCGCAGCCACACGTCGCCGAATTGGCCGTGACCGCCGGTCTGGTGTTTGTAACGGGAATGCACTTCGGTCGAGCCGGTGATCGTCTCGCGATAGGGGATCGCGGGTTGTCCCGTCTCCAGTGCGAGATGGTATTTGCGCGACAGCCGCTCGGTCGCCGTCTTGACGTGGATCTCGCCGTTGCCCAGAAGTTGCAGCTCGTTGGTGAACTCGGCGCGCCCGACGCGCAGCGACGGATCTTCATCGATGATGCGAGCCAGCATCTGCGAGAGCTTCGCCTCGTCCAGCTTCTCTTTCGGACGAATTGCGAGCGCGAACAGCGGCTCGGATGGTTCCACCGTCGGCATGACGACGGTAGATCGCGGCGCCGCCAGCGTGTCTCCGGTCGAAACGCCCTCAAGACGGGCAAGCGCGACGATGCTCCCTGCGATCGCGCTCTTGATGCTGTCTTGGCGCTTGCCTTGTAAGCGGAAGATCCCGCTGAGGCGCACCGGCGCCGCGCCGCGCGAAGCGTCGACCAGCTGCGTGTCGCCCGCGATCGTCCCGCTGAAGATGCGAACGACCGAGAGCTTCCCCGACTGCGGATGAACGAACGTCTTGCACACTTGCGCGACGACGGGGCCCTTGGGATCCGGCACGACGATGTTCCCGGCGGCGTCGTGACG
>DATNIC010000054.1:0-3806 GCA_035604635.1 Binatia bacterium | reverse complement strand
TGCCGCGGACGCCGGCGACGATCTTATTCGCGTCCTCGTGATTACGCCGATTCTTGAACGACCACGCGCCACGATCGAAGCCGTCGGCGCGCGGGTCTATCCCCGTGCTGTAAAAGACCGGGATGCGATTGTCACGCGCCGACCGCACCAGCGTCCGGATGTGCGGGATCGCGTCCCATCCCATGCTCCCGCAGCTGTTGCGCCATTTCTTGATCGACTCGACGATCGGCTCGGAATGCTCGCCGACGAAGGCATAGTTCACGTCGACGACGATCACGGCAGGGCGCTTTCCATATCCGCCCCGCGATCCGTAGCCGGATCCCTCGTAGACCTTCTTGTCTTCCTCGGTCAGGAACTTATCCCAAGCCCGCATCAACGTTTTCCTCCGACCAGCCGTTTATAGAGGTATGGGGTATTGCACATGAACCTCCTCGAATACTACGGGATGCCGGCTCGGATCTCGGCCTGCCTTGCACTCGCGGCCATGGTGACGGCCCTCGTGCCCGCCGCGGCCCAAAACACCTCGTCGCCCGGGATGCGGGGCTATACCCCGAACCCCAGAAACGTCAACGTCGGCCCGACGACGCATCCGCACTCCTCGCACTCCGCCGCCCCGAACAAGAACGTCTCGAAAAACGGGCAGAGCCGGTACGGCTCCAACGGGTACGGCAACCGGTACGGCTCCAATCCGTATCAGGTACAGCCGTACATCTCGATCCCCCCGGAGTACGTAAACCAGGCGCTCGCAACACCGTCTCCACACTCTACGAGAAAACCGAGCACCAATCAGGTCAACAGTTCAGGCCAGGTCTTCGAACACTACGACAACCGTAGTCCTTAAGCGGCCAGCGCCCTGACGATCCGCTCTTTCGCCCGCGCGAGCGCGTCGAAGTCGATCCCGGTTTCCAAGCCGCAGGCATTGAGAAAACGCGCGAGCTTCTCGGTATCGAGATTCCCGGGCGCTCCCGGCGCAAACGGACAGCCTCCCAAACCCGCGAGCGCGCTCTCGAAGCGGCGCACGCCGCGTTCGAGGCCGGCGTATACGTTTGCCAGCGCAAAACCGAACGAATCGTGCAAGTGCAGCGCGAGCCGCACGTCGGTCGCCGCCGAGACTTCCGCGACGCGCCGCGCGACCGTCCGCGGATCGGCCCGCCCGACGGTGTCGGCGAGCGTAACCACCGCGCAGCCGCCGCGCGCGAAACGCGTCGCGATCTCGACGACGCGGGCGGGATCGATCCGCTCGTCATCCCATGGCGAAACGAACGCGCACGAGAGTGCGGCGCGGATGGAAGCTCCGGCGGCTCGCGCTCCGGCGGCCATCTCGTCGAAGATCGCGAGCGACTCGTCGATCGTGCGATTGTTGTTGGCTGCGTTATGTTTGGGCGAAGCGGAGATGACCGCGACGAGATCGTACGACCCGCGCGCAAAGCCGCCCGCATCGAACGCCGCGAGCGCGCGCTCCAAGCCGCGTACGTTGAGGATGAGCGCCGAATAGCGCGCGACTTTCGGGAGCCGGGGAACCAACGCGTCGGCGTCGGCGAGCTGCGGAACGTACCGAGGATGGACGAACGACGTCACCTCGATCTCACGAATCCCCGCGGCAGCGAGTGCGCCGGCGACCGCGAGCTTGTCCTCGGTCGCGACGAAGTTCGGCTCGTCCTGAAAGCCGTCACGCTCGCTGACGTCGACGATCGTCGCTGTTTCAGCCATCAATCTCCAATTCACGCAACACGGCCTCGGTATCTTCGCCCAGACGTCCTGCGGCATGCTTCAGACGAGTCGGATGCTCCGAGAACTTCGGGACCAGCCCATACGTGGCAACGGTGTGCCCACCGGAATCGCGTACCTCGGCGATCGCCTCGCGCGCGCGAAACTGCGGATCATCGCAGATATCCGCGATCGAGTAGACCGGGCCGGCCGGGACGCCGGCCTCGGCAAGCAGCGCTGAGATCTCGACGGCATCGTGCTGCCGCGTCCAGGCTTCGACGATCCGATCGAGCTCCTCGATGTTCGCCGTCCGCGCTTGGTTGTCGCAGAACCGCGGATCGGCGGCGAGCTCGGGCTGCCCGATCAGTGCGCAGAAACGGCGAAAGACCGACGGCGCGTTCGCGCCGATCGCGAACCATTTCCCGTCTCTCGTCGGGTAGACGCTGTTCGGGGCGGTAATCGCGATGCGGTTGCCGTCGCGTTCACGGATCTTCCCGAGCGCCTTGTACTCGGGCAAGATCCCTTCCATTAAACTGAAGCAGCTCTCCATCAGCGAGACGTCGACCCGATCGCCCTTTCCGTCGCGCTGCCGTCCGAGCAGCGCCGCGAGCACCCCGATCGCCGCGTACATCCCCGCCAGCTCGTCCCCGATGCTCAAGCCCATACGCATCGGCGGGCCGTCGGGGGACCCCGTGATATAGCGAAGGCCGCCCATCGCCTCGGCGATGTTTCCGAAGCCCGGCCGCTGCGCGTACGGACCATCTTGGCCGTAGCCGCTGATCGAAACGTAGATCAAGTCCGGACGTTCGCGCCGCAATTCTTGGGCGCCGAGGCCCCACCCGTCCAATCGGCCGGGCCGAAAATTTTCCAAAACGACGTCGCACCGCAGCGCGATCTGACGGACGATCTTGCGATCGCGCTCCTGGTGCAGATCGAATGACAACAAACGCTTGTTGCGATTGTGCGACTTGAACCACCACGACGTACCGTCCGGCGCGGGGTTGCTCCAGTTCCGCAGGTCGTCGCCTTCCGATGATTCGACTTTCAAAACGTCGGCACCGAGATCGGCCAGGATCCGTCCGGCCGAAGGGCCTGCGATGAGGCTGCCGAGCTCGAGGACGCGGACTCCGGTCAGGGGTGCAGTCGCCACAAGGCCGAGGATTAAGACGGGCTTGCGCCCGGTCCTGTACCGGCTGCAACCGGGTACGGCCCCACGATGATCGTTGAAGGCAACACCGCAGGGGGCAGGCATGCAGACAATCATTCCGACCACGACGGCCGAGCGTGAAACGTTTATCGCGGACTATGAACGAAACCGCCGGCGTTCGGAATTCTTGTTCGGCTTGCCCAGCCCCGACGCATATTACGATCGACCGATCCCGTTGCGGCATCCGTTCATCTTTTACGAAGGGCACATTCCGGACTTCAGTTTTTTGACGCTCGTCCACAACGCGCTCGGTGGAGCGTCGATCAATCCGGAATACGAAGCGTTCTTCCAGCGCGGGATCGATCCGGCCTCACTCGACGTTGCGCAGCAGGCGGCGCCCCCAAGCTGGCCGTCGCGTGAAGAGGTCGCGCGTTTTGCGCGCGCTTGCGACGCCCGCGTTCTCGAAGCGCTGCGCACCGCCCAGCTCGAGGATCCCAACAATCCGCAATTGGTCGACGCGCAAGCGGTGCACAACATCCTCGAGCACGAGCCGATGCATCACGAGACGCTCCTCTATATCATCCATCAACTGCCGCTCGAACGCAAACGGCGTTTGCGCTTCGAACATGAAGATCGGCAACGCCCAACCTATCGGCGCGCCCGCGTCGCGGCCGGTATCGCGACGCTCGGAGCGCGCCCCGGCTCGATACCATTCGGCTGGGACAACGAATTCGACGAGGAACCGGTCGCGGTTGGAACCTTCGAGATCGACGTCGATAGCGTGACCAACGGCGACTATCTCGATTTCCTCGAAGCCGGCGCCGAGCCGCCGCCGTTTTGGCGCATGAAGGACGGCGCGTGGCATCTGCTCGCGCAGTTCGATCTGATTCCGCTGCCCAAATCGTGGCCCGTCTATGTCAGCCACGACCAAGCTGAAGCCTACGCTCGCTGG
>DATNIC010000053.1:0-4949 GCA_035604635.1 Binatia bacterium | reverse complement strand
CCGGCTTGTCCGAGCGGCCGTAGCCGCGAATGTCAACCGCGACGACGCGATAAGACTGCGACCACCGCACGATCTGATAGAGCCACAGCCGATGGTCGAACGGGTTCGCGTGAACGAGGACGAGCGGCGGCCCATCGCCGTAGGTTTCGTAGTAGATCGCGATCCCGTCGTTGCGGGAATACGGCATCGACTACCGGTGGTAGGGACCCAGTTGTTTGACCGCATCGTCGACGAACGAGAGGTCGACGATGTCCTTCGGCGAGATGTTTCCTTGAATCAGGCCTTGCTCTCTGAAGAACGAGAGATCTTCGAGCATCGACGTGAGATTGGGCCGCCCGTTGGGATTGTTCCCGTTCGGCGTGACCGCCGCGAGAATCGCGGCATCGCTCTGTTTTGAAGCGTCGCTGAAGATTCGCAAAATGTTCTCGGCGTGGGGCCCGGTGATCTTGCCGTTGCGCAACGAATCGTTGTAGAAGCGAACCCCTCTGATATAGGCGCGCATGAACCGCGACCCGGCGTCGCGATGGGTTTTGAGCAGCGTGGTGCCGTAGAGAATCGCGGCGATCTGTTGGTTCGGGTAGTACGCGTCATCGCCCATGATCTTGACGGCGGCGCCGTTCTTTGCGGCGATCGTCGGACCGGGTTCGGGCATGAGCGATCCGTCGATCGAACCGTTCTTGAGCGCGATGATCGCGTCGGGATTGCTCATGTAAACGACCTTGACGTCGCTCAACGAAAGGCCGGCGGTTCGCAGCAAGTGTGCGAGCTGCGACGCAATCGCGATCCCGGGCGCCGGCATCGAGAGCGTTAGCCCCTTGAGATCCTTGACGGCCTTGAAGCGGCCGCTCTTCACGAGATCGGTGCGGATGATCAGCTGTTGGAAGCCGTAGCCGACCGGATCGCTCCCCAAATCGGCGACGACGCGGACTTCGATCCCACGCGAGACCGCGTTGTAGAGCCCGGCGGAAATGACGCCGGCCCCGACGTCGAGCTGGCCCGCGCCGAGCGGCGCGACCATGTTTGCGGCCGAGTCGAACTCGATGAACTGAACGTTGAGCCCTTCGCTGCGGAAGTAGCCGTTCTTGTCCGCGATATAAAGGGCGGCCGTCGTCAGCGCCGTCGTCACCCCGACCCTGATCGTCATGTCCTGTGCCCGCGCAGGCGGCGTAGTAGTTGAAGCGACGAGGGCGGCGGCTAGAGCAACGACAACTTGGGAGCGGCGCATGGATGACGGTTTACCGCGGCCGTCGTATTGCACCCTGCGTATGAGGATAGGATTGGGCTGCTGGGGGAACCTCGCCGCGGCAAACATCGCGCTCAGCGCCGATCCGTTCACCGCCGTTTAGTGACGCAAACACCGGTTCTGATCGCGGGCGGCGGCCCCGTCGGCCTTGCGCTCGCCGTCGATCTCGGCCGCCGCGGGATCGGGTGCGTGTTGGTCGAGCAAGA
The DNA here is from genome assembly GCA_035604635.1 of Binatia bacterium. GTDB lineage: Bacteria > Vulcanimicrobiota > Vulcanimicrobiia > Vulcanimicrobiales > Vulcanimicrobiaceae > DATNIC01. The sequence goes on along the minus strand of DATNIC010000053.1, from coordinate 3,500 downwards.
GGACGGGACGATCTACCATCCGCGCGCGACGGCACTCAATGCGCGGACGATGGAATTCTTGCGCCGCTGGGGGATCGCCGACGCGGTCCGTGAGGCCGGGGTGCCGCAAGACTTTCCGCACACGGTTCTCTATCTGACGAGCCTGACGGGGTTCCTCATCGCGCGGATCGAGCGGCGGCATCACGGGATGGGGAAATCGAGCAACTTCAGTCCCGAGCGCCCACAGCGCTGCAATCAGATCTGGCTCGATCCGATCTTGCGCGAACGCGCGGCAAGCTATCCGTCGGTCACCTTGCGGTATCGCTGCAGGCTCGAATCGTTCGAGCAAACCGCGGCCGGCATCGTCGCGACCGTGCACGACCGCGACGCAGACAAACGCGAGGAGATCGCGGCGGCTTATCTCATCGACGCTACCGGCGGCCGCAGCGAGATCCGCGAGGCGCTCGGGATCGCGATGAACGGCGATCCCGCGTTGGATTACAACGTCAGCGTTTTCTTGCGGATCCCCGAACTCTGGAATTATCACGACAAAGGTAAGGCTGCCCTGCACCAATTCGTCGACCGTAGCGGCGTCTCGCGCAACCTCATCGCCCTCGACGGTCGCGAGCTGTGGCGCCTGGGTTTGCGCGGCAAAGAGTATTTCGACCGCAGTCGCGAGCTCGACGTCGACGCGCTCGTAGCCGACATGGTCGGGAAACCGATCCCGTACGAGCTGATCTCGATCCGGCGTTGGATGACGCACGATCTCGTCGCCGAGCGGTATCGCGAAGGCCGCGTCTTTCTGGCGGGCGACGCGGCCCATCTCAATTCGCCGTCCGGCGGCTTCGGTCTCAATACGGGGATGGGCGACGTCGTCGACATCGGCTGGAAAATCTCCGCGGTACTGCAAGGCTGGGCCTCGCAGTCGCTGCTCGACACTTATGATTTGGAACGGCGCCCGGTCGCGGAGCGCAACGTGCGACAAGCGACAGAAAACTATCGCGCGTCGCGATACGGTACGCCTTCGGCGGCGATCTGCGACGATTCGCCGGAGGGCGAGCGCTCCCGCAAAGAATGGGGCGAGCGCGTCCTGCAACAAGAGACGCGAACGTACGTGACCGACGGCATCGCACTAGGCTACCGGTACGAGGGTTCTCCGATCGTCATCGACGACGGTTCGCCGCCGGTCCCCGACACGATATCGGAATATCTTCCGACGAGCCGGCCCGGTTCTCGCGCGCCGCACGCGTGGCTCGCCGACGGGCGCTCGACGCTCGATCTCTTCGGCGATCGTTTCGTCATCATCCGGTTCGGCACGGACGCAGCCGACACGTCACCGCTGGAAGCCGCTTTTGCGGCGCAGCGCGTCCCGCTCGATGTCGTAACGATCGCTCAGCCGGAGATCGCTTCTCTCTACGAACGCCGCTTGGTATTGGTCAGGCCGGACGGCCACGTCGCGTGGCGCTCCGACGTCCTCCCCGACGATTGCGGTGACCTCGTCGAGCGCATAACGAATTCGCGACAAGAACTCCTTGGCACCCTAGCTCTGCAATGAGGAACGCAACGATGAAGAAAGCCATTTGCAACGTCCTGTTTACCGCGGCGCTCGTCGCCGCCGTGCCGGCCGCCGGCTTCGCGCAAGCGGTTACCGACGACTGGGCCTCGGCGAAGATGCCCGACGCTCCGCCGGTCAAAGCCGTCACCGTCGATCCAAAGACGACCGCCCTCATCGTCATGGACTTCAACAAGCAAGGCTGCAGCCAAGAAAAGCGTCCGCGCTGCGTCGTCGCGCTGCCGAAGGTCCTCAAGATTCTCACCGAAGCGCGCAGTCACGGTATGTTCGTGATCCACACGTTGGCGGGGACGACGACCGTCGCCGACATCCCCGACGCGCTCGCGCCGAAGGGGAACGAACAAGCATTCGCCGCGACGCCGGATAAATTCTTAAACGCGCCGATCGATCTGCAGAAGATCCTCAAAGACAAGGGGATCACGACGTTGATCGTCGTCGGGACGTCGGCCAACGGCGCCGAACTCTACACGGCAAGCTCGGCGGTGCTGCACGGCTTCAAATCGATCGTCCCGGTCGACGCGATGCCGGGCGACACGCCCTTCAGCGAGGCGATGGCCGTGTGGGAGCTCACGCACGCACCGCGTATTTCCGACGGCGTGACCTTGACCAAAGTGGACTTGATCGGCTTCCAGTAGGGGAGTTTGTGAAGAAGGCGTGAATAGCCCTTTCGATGCACTGACGCGGGTGTTTCTGTGCGCGAAACAAGGCGAATCGTCTCGGGGCGGATTGTCGCCGTCCGGATCGGCCAATCGGCCGAACCGCGAATCGAAATAGGGATTGCCCCTCGGCGGACGGTGATCGATCGGGGCGCGGTCCCCATCTGGTGCTCGGCGCCTGCGGTCTCCCCGGACGGGAAGCCGCTCCCGATCGGTCGCGCCCACCTAAACGCCGCGCGCGAATATTTCGTCGGACGGCTGGCCGAGTTCGAGATCGATTCCGATGGGACGATGCGCGCCCATGTCTTGTGGAAGCGCGAGGACGAACCCTAAGCCTTCAGGCGTCCATCTTAAGCGAGCGCATGCGAGGCCAGTTCGGCGCCTTCGACCAACGCGCGCAGCTTCGCCCATGCAATCTGAGGATGCGTCCGTCCGCCGAATCCACAGTCGGCGCCGGCGATCACATTCTCTTTCCCGACGAGCCGTACGAAACGGTCGACGCGTTGCGCCACGAGTTCGGGATGTTCGATGAGATCGGTCGAGTGCGTGATGACGCCGGGGATGATGATCTTGCCCGGCGGCACCTTCACGCGTTCCCAGACGGCGTATTCGTGTTCGTGCCGCACGTTTGCCGCCTCGAACAGGTAGGCTTGCGCCTTGACCTTGAGCATGATGTCGATGATGTGGATCATCTCGAGATCGAAGGCGTGCGGGCCGTGCCAGCTCCCCCAGCACAAGTGATAGCGGATTTGCTCTTCCGGGATGTTGCGCAACGCGTGGTTGAGCGCCTCGATGCGCATCGTGCAGTACTTGCGGTAGGCCTCGAGTCCCATCGGGATACCGATCCGATCCCACAGAGCCGTCAGCCACGCGTCGTCGATCTGGAGGATGAGCCCGCCGTGCGCGATCGCTTCGTACTCGACGCGCAATGCGTCTGCTAGCGCGAACACGTACTCTTCGTCCGTCTTGTAATATTCGTTACGCCGATAGACTTCGAGGCTCGCCGGCGCGGTCGAGGTCAGAAAGGCGTCTTCCGGCTTGACGAACGCTTTGAGCGTCTCGATTTCGCGCTGGACCGCGGCCTGCGCCGTGTAGGTGATCGGCCCGGTGCAGACCCAGTGCGGGCGCTTGAGCCGCATCTGCGTCGATTGATAGAAGAGCAGGCCGCGCTCGCTCGCATACCGATAGAAGTCGGCGAACTCGTCGCGATCGCGCCCTTGCGCGATCAGCGGCTTGCCGCCGGGCGGCGGCCGTTCCTCGAAGCCGCCGAAGCGGCGGTCCATGTACGCGAG
>DATNIC010000052.1:0-8994 GCA_035604635.1 Binatia bacterium | reverse complement strand
CGTCCAGCAGCTGCTTGTAGGTGATCGTCCAGCGATCGCCCGGCTCGCCCTCATAATAATAGGCGATCTTCGAGCCTTTGCCGGCCCGTACGTGACGGTCCAGACAATTGACCGACGCGTTGAGCTTGCCGTCGTAAAACCACTTGGCGAACGGCTCGTCCCACTCGAGAACCTTGGTGAACGGCTTGCTCCACTCGAGCTTGCGCGCCCACGATGCCCAGAACGCCTGGTAATCGCGTTCCGCTTCTTCGTAGATCCCGGCCTTTGCGTTCGCGTTCTCCGCGAACGCCGGGGGAGGCGGGAAACGCCGCTGCTCGAGGAGCAGGGCTTCGATCGCTTGGGAACCGCTTTGCGCATCTATCGTCATGACCCGGGCTTTTTTTTCAGGCTGACTAGGCCCTGCGAGGGAATCGCTTCGCGGGAGTGCCGAACCTCAACTCATGGCAGTTGCGGCGGAGCGTCCGCGGCGGGCGCGCTGGACGACCGGGTTGTACGGGCGGCTCGCCGCCGGCGTCGTCTTCTTACTGTTCGTCTTCGTCGTGCGCGGAGCGATCTTTCACGATACGACCTTGGCGCAGTGGTTTGCGTTCCTGGCCTCGGCGTTCATGGGCGACAAAGCCAATCCGTCGAGCATGCTCGTCGACGCGTTCGGCGCCGGACTGCACTTTCTGGGCTCGGCCGTGTGTGGGATCGTTTACGCGACGCTCGCGCGGGTCTTCCCTTCGATGCTCCGCTCCCCCACGTCGCTTGTGTGGGGGCTTGCGTACGGGTTGGCCGTTTGGCTGGTCCTTGCCAACGTCATCGTCCCAGTGCTGGGAATGAATGATACCCAGCCGCTTTGGGAAGCCTTGGTCGGCTCAGCCGTCTTCTTTGGTTGGCCGATCTCGGAGACGGTCGCATTCTTCGCGCATCACGGCTTATAGCCGCCCTCCTGGGAGCAGTTTGTCTCATCGGGGCGGGCAGGGCCGAGGTCAAGGACTCGCTGCGCGCGGTGACCATCGGTGCGCCTCCGCCCGACTTCATCTTTGACACGGGGAGTGGGCCAACGCGCCTGACGGCGCTGGCCGGAAAGCCGGTCCTCGTCAATTTTTGGGCGACGTGGTGCCTCCCGTGCCTGGACGAGCTCGAGATGTTCGGACGCGTGCAACACGAGTTCGGCGACCGGATCCGTCTCATCACCCTCTCCAACGAGAAGAACGGGCTGGCGCGCGACTACCTGGAGCATCACCACCTCAAAGGGCTCCCTTTAGCGGAAGACACAAGCAGCGTGATCTTCAAATCCTATACGATTGAAGAGATCCCCGTGACGCTCGTCGTGCGCCCGGATGGGACGGTGGGGTACCTGTCGATCGGGGAGCTCGAGTGGGATTCGTTCCACCAGGCGATAGAGGCAGCCCTGAAGCCCGACGCAAGCACTTGACCCTAGGAAGGCCTTCTGTTACGCTCGTCCGTGATTGGCAGTCTGTTGCCAAGACTGCTAACTCCAGTGCATGAGGAATCCGATCGATCTCGATAAGCGGAAAGCTTTTATCTTGGCGACGGTCGTCTACGAATACATCGCGACGGCCGAGCCGGTGGGCTCGAACACGCTCACGCAGAAATACAATTTGGGCGTCAGCTCCGCGACGATCCGCAATGAAATGGCGGAATTGGAGGCGGGCGGCTACTTAGTCCAGCCCCATACGTCCGCCGGCCGGATTCCATCGGATGCCGGGTACCGGACCTATGTCGATCAGCTGATGCGCCCCGAAGCCTTGGCGAGCGAGGACCAGCGCCGGATTCACGACGAGTTCCGCGCGGCGAGCCGCGAGCTCGAAGGCGTGATCGAACAGACGACCCGGCTGCTTTCAAATCTGTCCAAGAATCTGGCGATCGCGATCGCGCCGGCGCGCGAGTCGCAGACGTTTCGTCACATTCAGCTGATCTGGCTGAGCCCCCGGACGGGCTTTGCGATCATCGTGACCTCGCTGGGCGTCGCCACGCAGCATCTCTTCGAGTTGGGGAGCGACGTCGAAGCCGACGAGCTCACGCGGCTTTCGAATGTTTTGAACTCGCGCTTGGGTGGAAAACGAATCTCCGACGTCGGCGACGAGATTCGCGCGGCTGTCGTCGAGATGCATTTGGGCGACGACTTACGCGCTGCGATCGAGCACGCATTCCACAGCGCGCGCGATACGGAGGATCCGAACATCCTCTTCGCCGGCGCGCAAAATCTGTTGGACCAACCCGAGTTCCACGATCTGCGGAAGCTGCGATCGATCCTGCGCATCGTCGAAGAACAGAAGACGCTCTACGACCTCATGGCGGATTCGCTGACGAACGACGTGGCTTCGATCAAGATCGGGCACGAGCTCGGGAGCGACGAAATCGCCGAGTGCAGCGTCGTGACCGTTCCCTATCGGCACGGCGGCGACGCGATCGGCGTCCTTGCAATCCTGGGGCCACGCCGGATGCCGTACGGGAGGCTCCTCGCCCTCGCCTCAGGAACCGCGGACTCGCTCGGGCGTCACTTACAAGACGTAGAGATTAGGTAAAACCCATGCCCGCGGACTACTACGAGGTCCTCGGCGTACCGCGGGGTGCGTCGGACAACGATATTAAGAGTGCCTACCGCCAGCTCGCGCGGAAGCACCATCCCGACGTTGCGACGGATAAGGTCGCGGCCGAGCTGCGCTTCAAGGAGATCAACGAAGCGTATACGGTCCTCTCCGATCCGCAGAAGCGGCAGCTCTACGACCGCTACGGGCACACCGGCAACGGTGCCGGAGCGCCGGGCGGCTTCGGAGACTTCGGCTTCGCCGAAGGCTTCGGCGACATCTTCGACATGTTTTTCGGCCAGGCGCGAGCGGGGACGCAGCAGCAGCGCCGCTCCGGACCTGCGCGCGGGCAAGACCTGCGCTGCGACGTCGAGATCACGCTCGAAGAAGCGTTCGCCGGGACGACACGCGACATCACCTATCATCATCTCGCGCAGTGCGCGGCGTGCAAGGGGAGCGGCGCGCAGCCCGGGACCGTAGTTGCCGCATGCGATCGCTGCAACGGGAGCGGTATCCAGCGGTCGGTTCGCCAAACGCCCCTCGGTCAATTCGTCACGCAAGTCACGTGCAGTAAGTGTCAGGGTGAGGGTGCGATGATCCCGACGCCGTGCGAGACATGCAAGGGCGCGGGGCGCGTGCAGACCGAGCGGACCATGACCGTGAAGATTCCCGCGGGCGTCGATGACGGCAGCCGCATCCGCATGGGTAGTGCCGGCGAGGCCGGGTTGCGCGGCGGTGCCACGGGCGATCTCTACGTTTATATAGCGATCCGCAAACACGCCCTCTTCCGGCGCGAGGGGCTGGACGTCTTTCTCGACTATCCGGTTTCGTTCGTCCACGCTGCGCTCGGCGAGACGGTCGCCGTCCCGTCGCTTGAAGGCGATGTCCCGCTCGAACTCGCCGCGGGGACGCAGAGCGGCTCGACGTATCGCATGCCGGCGCGTGGGATGCCCAGTGTCCGCGGTGGGCCTCGTGGCGATCAGCTCGTGACCGTGCACGTCGTCGTCCCCACGAAGCTGACGAAACGGCAGCGCGAGCTGCTCGAGGAGTTTGCACGCGAAGGCGGCGGCGCGATCGGTGAGGAGAAAACGTTCTTCGAGCGCGTCAAGGACGCGTTCCGCGTCGATTAGCCGCGACCGTTTCTTCGTCGAGGGCACTTACGATCAGGGCGCGCGCGTCGCGCTCGGAGGGGGCGACGCGCACAAAGTCGCGCACGTCTTGCGCAAGCATAAGGGCGAACGCATCGTCGTCATCGACAGCGCCGGGAGCGTTTTTGCGGCCGTCGTCGACAGCGACGATGGTGCTTTCGTGCGGCTGCACGAACGGGTCGATCGGCCCTCGGAGCCGTCGGTCGAGGTGACGCTGGCGCAGGCGATCCCCAAGGGTCAGAAGATGGACTACGTCGTCGAGAAAACGATCGAGCTTGGGGTGGCGGCGATCGTCCCGCTGCGGACGCAACGCGTCATCGGGAGCCAAACCGGCGCCGGGAAACTCGAGCGCTGGAGGCGCATCGCTAGAAGCGCCGCGGCGCAGTCCGGCCGGACGCGCGTCCCGCCGATTGCGGAGATTGCGCAATGGGACGAACTGCTCCCGACATTCGGCCGCTACGATGCGATCCTGCTTCCGTGGGAAGCCGTCGAGCCGGTAGCGCTGCGCTCACGGCTCGGTCCGCTGGTCAACGACGCGGCGCGGATCTTAGTGATCGTCGGACCGGAGGGCGGATTCGCGCACGACGAGGCTCAAGCCGCAATCGCCGCGGGCGCGACGCCGATTGCGCTTGGTCCGCGCATATTGCGCACGGAAACGGCGGGATTGATCGTCTTGGCGGCGGTGCTGTATGAAACGGACAATCTTTAAGTGCGTAGAACGGCGAGTTGATCATGTCGCGAAGGCTTGAAACGCTTGCGCCCGGCACGCCGGTCTTTTGCGGCGAGCAACGCGTCGGAAGCGTCGAGGGTATCTATACGGAGGGCGACTCACGCTTGCCGGAATACCTTGCCGTCGCCTGGCAATCGCGTGGCGAGACGATCTTGGTCCCGACGAGGGAGGTCGAATCGCTCGAGGAGCGCGGCGTTATCTTGGAGTGCTCCGATCCGGCGTTCTTCGAGACGACCGCGAGGTTCGAGCCCAGGCAGTTTCCGACGATCAAGAAGCTTGCTTAAGTTTTCGCTCATCGTCCCCACGTACAACGAGGCCGGCGGCATCGAGCGTTTGATCGCCGCGCTCGACGAGGTGTTTCGCGCGAATGGTCTCGACGGTGAGATCGTCGTTGTCGACGACAATTCGCCCGATGGGACCGGAGGGATCGTCGATGCGCTCGGCTCGCGCTACCCGGTCCGTTGCCTGCATCGTCCGGGTAAACTCGGACTATCGTCGGGCGTCATCGACGGCTGGAAGTTCGCGCGGCCGGATTCGGAAGCGCTGGGTGCGATGGATGCCGACTTCAGTCACGATCCCAACGTGATCCCCGCGATGGTCCGCGCGCTGGAGAGCGGCAACGATCTGGCAGTCGGGAGCCGCTACGTCAAAGGCGGGGGCATCCGCAACTGGCCGCTGCATCGCAAGATCACCTCGCTCGTCGCGATCGCGCTCGCGAAGCCGCTGACGCCGCTGCGCGACATCACGTCGGGCTTTTTCATGGTGAAGCGCAGCGCGCTCGAAGGCGTGGATCTGGATCCAATCGGCTTCAAGATCGGGCTCGAAGTGATCGCGAAGGCGCGCTACGCGAAGGCAGTCGAAGTACCGTACGTCTTCACCGACCGGGTCGCCGGCCAATCGAAGCTCAATCAAGGTGAGATCTTCAACTATTTGCGGCAGCTGCGACGGATCTATGCGACGCGCCTGAACGGTAAGCGTTGATGCCGATACCCGACTGGCTGCGCGTCCGCCGCAGCAAAAACGATTCCGACGTCGCGCACTGGGAGAAGTGCCCCAAGTGCGGTGAGGTTCTCTACCGGAAAGAGCTGGCCGAAAATCTCTTCGTCTGTCCGCGCTGCACGTATCATTTCCGAATGCACGCTTTCGATCGCGTCCACATGCTCGTCGACGGCGACTTCGTCGAGCTCGGGACGGAAATAAAACCGAGCGATCCGCTGCATTGGATCGACAAGCGCAGCTACCCGGAAAAGCTTGCCGGGGATCGGGCAAAGTCTTCATTGAGCGAAGGCATCGTGACCGGATTCGGTGCGATCGGGGGGATCGAGGTTGCGCTCGGCGTCATGGACTTCAGTTTTCGCGGCGGGACGATGGGGACGGTCGTCGGCGAGCGAATCGCGCTGCTTTTCGAGGCGGCACGCGACCGGGCCGTGCCGTCCGTGATCTTTACCGCCAGCGGCGGCGCGCGGATGGAAGAGGGGATGCTCGCGCTGATGCAGATGGCGAAGACGACGCTGGCACTCGAGCGCTTCCGCGAGGCGGGCAACTATGCGATCACCGTGTTGACCGATCCGACGACGGGCGGCGTCTCCGCGTCTTTCGCCTTTCAGGCCGACGTCATCATCGCGGAGGCACGTGCGGCGATCGGATTCGCGGGGCGCCGCGTCATCGAGCAGACGATCCGTCAAAAGCTCCCCGAGAATTTTCAGACCGCGGAGTTCTTGCTCGAAAAAGGGGCGATCGACATGGTCGTCGCGCGCCCGGAGCTGCGCGATACGCTCGTTCGCCTGCTCGACTACGGCGTCGGGGCGCGCGCGTGAATTTGATCGTGGAGCGCGAGAACGAGTTGCTCGAGTTCGAGCGGCGGATCGCCGAGCTCAAAGATCATAGCCGCGATCAGCCCGTCGACTTGAGCCACGAGATCGCAGCGCTCGAAGCCAAATACGCGCAGCTGTTGCACGAGATCTTCGATAGGCTCTCACCGTGGCAGCGCGTTCACATGTCGCGCCATCCCAAGCGTCCGCTCGGAGCCGACTACGTCGCGGCGCTCGACGTCTTCGACGAGTTGCACGGCGACCGGCAGTTTCGCGACGATCCGTCGATCATCGGAGGCTTTGCCAAGCTCGGCGGACGTCGCATCGTGACGATCGCTCAAGAGAAGGGCCGCGACACGAAGGAGAAGGTGCGCCGAAATTTTGGGATGCCGGCGCCCGAGGGTTATCGGAAGGTTAAGCGGCTCATCGACCTTGCGGCCCATCTGGGGCTTTCGATCGTCACGTTCGTCGATACGCCGGGTGCCGATCCCGGGATCGGATCGGAAGAGCGGGCGCAGGCCGAGGCGATCGCATCGTGCCTGTACGCGCTGGCGCAAGCGCCGGTCCCGATCGTCTCGACGATCATCGGGGAAGGCGGGAGCGGCGGCGCGTTGGCGTTAGCGCTCGCCGACCACGTGGTGATGCTCGAGCACAGTACCTATTCCGTCGCCTCGCCGGAAGGCTGTGCGGCGATCCTGTGGGGTGATGCGAGTAAGGCCGAGGAAGCCGCCGAGCGGCTTCGCCTGACGAGCGACGATCTGAGGGGATTCGGGATCGTCGACGAGGTGATCGCCGAGCCGCTTGGCGGGGCGCAGCGCGACCCGGCCGCGACGATCCGCCGCGTCCTCGATGCGGCCGGCCGAGCGCTGGATCGATTGGCGGCGATTCCCCCTCGGGAGCTGCGCGAATCCCGCTATGCCAAGTACCGGCGAATCGGCGGTTGGCAGGACGCGAGCCGGTCGATGACCGAGTCCCTTTCATGAAGCGTTTTCGGCGCTCGATGCGGCTTGCGGGACGACTTTTCGTCGTCGCCGTCATCGCCGCGTTTCTGGCGCTGGTCGGTCTTCAGTATGCGCGGGTCATCGGCCAGAACGTCGCCCTTGCGCGTTCTCTGCACGACGTCGAGACCGACATCACGTCGCTCCAGGCGAAGCGGGCCACCCAAGAGCGCGAGATTCGCAGGCTTTCCGACCCGCACGGCGCGATCCCGGAGATTCACGACCGTCTGCATCTCGTCGACCCGCACGAAGCGATCATCTATTTGAAGGAGCCGGGCGGAGCCGTCCCGGCAAAATGAGCGTTCGCGGAAGCGTTATTAATATTCATTGCTGGGGAGCGACCGCGCGCTTGGAGGACGGCCGGCTGGCAGCGATTCCGCTCGGCGATCTCGAAGCAAACCGGGCAGTCTATTCGCGCGCGCTAGGGAGCCGAACGCCGCTTCCTTTCGACGAATCGCGCGCCGGTGGGCATCTCGTTGCGACTTTAGTGCGAAACGAAGTCGCGGATACGGTGGTTCCCACGACCAGAGCCCCGCAAATCTCGAACGCGCTGTTCGAGGCGCACATGACTGCTTACCTTAGGGAGACCGAAGAGTGGATGCCGCCGGATCGGCCGACTCCGATCGAACGCCATTTAATTCGCAAGCAGCGCCGGGCGGCGCAATTTTCTCAAGAGAAATTATGAGTACCGTCAAAGACGGAAAAGTCGAACCGGTCAAAGTCCCGGGTTGCTTCGTCCGAATCCAAGGAACCTACAATTCGCTGCGCACCGCCGAACAGCGCGTGGCCGATTTCATATTGAAGCATCCCGAGGAGTTGATCTATCTCACGGTCACCGAGTTGGCCGAGCGGACGAGCACGAGCGAATCGACCGTCGTGCGTCTTTGCCAAAAGATCGGCTATAAAGGCTACCAAGAATTCAAGATCATGCTCGCGCGCGATCTGGTAGAGCCGAATGAAACGATCTACGAGCAAATCGAGCGGGGCGACTCGGTGTCCAAGATCAAGAGTAAGGTGTTCCAGGCGAACGCGCAAGCGCTCGCCGACACGATGGAAGTCCTCGTCGACGCGGAGCTCGAGCGCGCCGTCGAGGTGATTCGTGAGTCCCGCAAGCTGCAGATCTATGGGATAGGCGGGAGCGCGTCGATCGCGCTCGACGCGTATCACAAGTTTCTGCGGCTCGGGTTGGCTGTCAGTGCGCTCAGCGACAGCGACATGATCGCGATGTCGTCCGCGCTCTTGGGGAAGGGCGACGTTGCCCTGGGAATAAGCCATACCGGCGCCAGCCGTGACGTCTGCGACGCGCTCGAGAGCGCGCGCGCAAACGGCGCGACGACGATCTGCATCACGCATCGCTCGACGTCGCCGATCACGAAGGTCGCTGACATCAAACTGTTCACGGCGGCCAAAGAGACCGCGTTTCGCAGCGACGCGCTCTCGAGCCGGATCGCGCAACTCTCGATCGTCGACACGCTCTACGTCGGGATTGCCTTCTCGGAATACGATCGCGCGCTCGAGATGATTCAGCGCACGCGCGAGTCAACGGCGAGCAAGCGGTATTAGAGCACGCGCCGGTGCGCGCGCTCATCTCGATCGGTACCAACTCGACCCGGCTGCTCATCGTCGACGGTGACCGGCCGGTTCTCCATGAGGTTCGCGGCACGCGAATCGGCGAGGGGCTGCGCGAGCGTGGGCCGATCGACGAGGGCGCCGCGCAGCGTACGCTCACGGCGGTCAAAGAGTTCACGGCAATCGCGCGCCGGCGGGGCG
>DATNIC010000051.1:0-27788 GCA_035604635.1 Binatia bacterium | reverse complement strand
TGGCGTCGAGCAACTCCGCATCGAAGCCGGTCCCGACGTGGCCCACATACACGAGATCGTCGCGGTCGTAGACGCCCAGGAGAAGAGCACCAAACGCAGCGCGCGAGCCGCGCGGCTCCGTCCATCCGCCGATGACGAACTCTTGCTCGTGCAGCGCTTTGATCTTCACCCAATCGCGCGAGCGCCGCGTTTGATAGGTCGAATCCCGGCGCTTCCCGATGATCCCTTCGAGATGCTCGCGTTGCGCGAGCGCAAAGAGCTCCTTCCCGCGGCCGACGACGTGTTTGGAGTACATCGCGCCGTGGCCCGGGATGAGCAGTTGTTCGAGGAGCCGCTTGCGTTCTTCGAGCGGTTCGCCGCGCAAGTCGCGTCCGTCCGCGTAGAGCAGATCGAAAGCGACGTACGTGATCGCGCCGTCCCCTCCGCGCGGCTTGGCCCGCCGGCTTTCGATCCTATTCTGCAGGCGCTGGAACGAGGAACGGCCCCGCTCGTCGAGGCTAACGATCTCGCCGTCAACGATGATCGGAAGCGAACTGAAAGCTTCTCCCAAACTCTCGAGCTCGGGAAACTTGGCGAGCAAGTCCTTGTCGTTGCGGGACCGCAAATCCACCCTTCCGTCGGCAGTCACGGTGCAAAGGGCGCGAAAACCATCCCACTTGATTTCAAAAAGCCAATTCTGATCGTCGAATGGAGCGTCGATGAGGGTCGCGAGCATGACGCCGAGGTTGCGCGGCAGCCGTGCAGCCGGCTTGGACATTATCTTATGTTTAAGGCCTGTGGATGAAGGGCGGTCGCTTATCCACTTCTTCACATGCGAGCTGTGAGCAATCTCGTCGACCGTGCGGCCGCTCTTCACGCTCTTGGAATAGCGTTCGATTTTCCAATGGGGATCTTCGAACTCGTCGTGATCCTTAATAATGAGCCAATTGTCGCCATCCGCGTAGCGCGCGCCGCGCATTTTCACGAGCGTGAACAGGCCTTTTAGCTTCTTGCCGTGCAAGACGAACTTGATCTTGCCGTTCTTTATCTCTTTAGCGGGGTCGTTGCCCTCAGCGAGTTGCCACGTCCCCTCGTCCCACACGATCACCGAACCGGCGCCGTAATTTCCCGCCGGAATGACGCCTTCAAACGCCCGGTAGTCGAACGGATGATCTTCGACGTGTACGGCAAGATGGCGATCGGCCGGATTCATCGATGGACCTTTCGGAATCGCCCACGACGCGAGTACGCCGCCGACCTCGAGCCGGAAGTCATAATGCAAACGTCGCGCATGATGCTGCTGCACGACGAACCGCAATTTTTTCGTGCCGCGACGTTTGGTCGCGGTCGTGCGGCCACGCTTCCCCGAGGGCTCCGGCGTCCTTTCGAAGCTGCGTTTGCGGTCGTACTCCGCGAGCGGCTTTTTCTTAGCGGGCATCGCTGCTCGCGGGGTGCGCCGGAGGCGTCCCCGGGCTCCACGGCTGCCACACGAACAGGCCGATCAGCGCCAGGCACACGAGGATCGCCACCGCCCCCGCTGCGAGGACGTTCGTCCGATTTTCGGGACCCGAAGGCTCGCCGTCGGGGTCGCTCATTCTGAAGGCGCTCCGCCCCGGGCTGCGCGCCCCCCATGCAAAGCATGGGGCCCCCAAATCACCGGGCCCGTCGACAAACTGCTGTCACCGCGATTCCCCGAGGGGGCCCGTAACATCGTTTTTCTCATGCCTCGGCGTAGCTAAAGGCGTGTGGGCTTGGATCGGCGCCGGAATGGCGCTTCTCGGGACGCTCGTCTCGGCTTGGCGCGCTCGCCGGCCGGCTTTGTCTTACTACGAAGCTCATGTCTACTCTATGACCCCGCGCTCGCACGCCCGGTTTGCCGCGGCCAGCGCGGCTTTCGCCCTCCTCTTCGTCGTAGCCGGTCTATACCCGCGCCTGCCTGCCGTGCCACTCCTGGCAATCTACACGGTGTTGATCGTCCTGTACGGCGCGTCGTTCGTTCGCGGGGCCGCCGGGGAAGACGAGTAAGATGATCGACGAGCTGCACTTTTCGCCACGCCCGAACCGCGCAAACGAGATTCACTGGCGTCCGTGGGAGGCTTCGACTTTTGCGGAGGCACAGGCCGAAGACAAACCGATGCTGCTCGCGATCTCGGCGGTGTGGTGCCACTGGTGCCACGTCATGGACGAGACGACGTATTCGGACCCGGACGTGATCTCGACGATCAACGAGCGCTTCATCCCCGTTCGCGTCGACAACGACCGTCGCCCGGACGTCAACGCCCGCTACAACATGGGGGGTTGGCCGACGACGGCGATTTTGACGCCCGGCGGCGATCCGATCACCGGCGGGACGTACATCCCACCGGCCCAACTGATGCGCACGCTCGAACAAGTCGCGGAGTTCTACAAATCACACAAGGACGAGATCGCAGAGCGCGTCAAGCAGCTCGAGCCCAAGGAACCGCCGCAACCGGGCAACACCGGCGATCTGCACGGGAACATGGTAGCGCGGATCGTCGAAGAGATCGCCGACGGCTACGATGCCGAATACGGCGGCTTCGGCTACGAGCCGAAGTTCCCGCAGACCGACGCGCTCGAGCTGTTGCTGTTGGAGTATCGCCGCAGCGCTGCGCTGGGCGCGCCCGATGAACGGCTCTACGCGATGCTGGCGAAGACCGCGATCGGCATGGCGCGCGGCGGGATGTACGATCACGTCGAGGGCGGATTCTTCCGCTACTCGACGACGCGCGACTGGTCGGTCCCGCATTTCGAGAAGATGTCCGAGGACCACGGCGGCCTGCTCCGCGTCTACGCCGGACTCTATCGCGTTTCGCGCAACCCGGTGTTCCGCGACACGCTGCGGTCTGCGTCGTTGTACGTCCGTACGACGCTGCGCGATCCGCGGACGGGACGCTTTTACGGGAGCCAAGATGCCGATGAGGAGTACTTCTCTCTTCCCCTCGACGAGCGCGAGAAGCGGACCCCGCCGTACATCGACAGGACGTCGTACACGAATTGGAGCGCCAACCTCGCAAGCGCGTTCTTCGCGACCGCCGATGTCCTGGACGACGACGATTTGGGCAACTCGGCGCTGCGCGCGCTCGACGACGTCGCGGAAAACCTCATGGACGCGGACGGTCTGGCCTATCACTACATCGTCCCGGGGGGAGAACCGTCGGTGCGCGGGCTGCTCACCGATCAAGTCGCGTACCTTCGCGCGCTGATCGACGCGCACGAATGGAGCGGCGAAGCGCGCTTCGTCGATCGCGCGCGGGCGCTCGCCGATGCGATCGAGGTTCATTTCCGGGACGAGCGCGGCGTTTATGCCGATCATGCCGGGAGCGAAGAGGTCTTGGGCCGCGTCCGCCTTCCAAACGCGCCGCTCAACGACAACGGGCACGCGGCCGACGCGCTCCTGCGCCTCGCGGCCGTCGGGGACGAGCCGCGCTACGCAGAGATCGCGCAACGAATCCTCGCGGCTTTCGTCAAGAGCTACGGCAAGAGCGGGTCGTTTGCGGCCTCGTACGCCGCCGCGGTGCGGCGCGCGATCGATCCGGTTACCGGCGTTACGATCGTCGGCACGCCGGCGCAGACGGAACTGTTTCGTGAAGCAGCGCGAGCGTTACCCAATCCGCTCCTCACGGTGCGCACGATCGCCGGCGACGACGGTCCGATGGCCTACGTGTGTAAAGCAACGAGCTGTTCCGCGCCGGTCCGGGAACCGGCCGAACTGCGCCTCTAGCTCAATACGTCGGCCGGTAGAACGTGTTCCAGTACCAGACGCCCCACAGCCCGACGGCGATCGAGTAGCCGATCAAGATCCCACCCCACACCGGCATGCGCGCGCGGACGGCGAGCGCCATCAGGACCAGCAAGAACGGCTCGAAATCGAGCGCATGGCGCATTCCGAACTGCGCCGTCCCGTTCACGTAGTAGAGGAGATTCGGGATCGCGACCAGCGCGGTCGCGGCCCACATCGCAGCGATGACCGGCCGCGGCCGGCGTGCAAGGAACGCGATGACCAGGGCGGGGCTCGTCCACGTCAGCGCGATGCCGCCGTATTCGGGGATGAACCACGGCGCCTGATCGGTGATCGTCGGACCCTGCAAAAAGAACGATCGCAGCTGATAGCCGACGTGCTCCAAGCCGAATGGGGAACCGACCGGCGAGCCGACCGCGTCTTGATGGTAGAAGATCGTGTGGCCGGCATCCCAGGGGACACCCCAGCGCGCAAGATTGTAGCCGACCCAAAGCGCGAACGCGGGGACGAAGACGCCGGCCATTTCCATCAATGCGCGCCGCGCGCGTTCGGGGAGCACTTGGGGGAACCACGCTTCGGAGCCGATTCGCAAGCCGCCGCGGTAAATGAGGTAGACGATGACCGGAAGCGCCATGACCATCGTGAAGCGCGATGCAATCGCGCAAAGAAAACAGAGCATCACGAGCCACGCGCGCGCCTTACCAGCGAGTTCGACGAGCGCAAGTGAGGTGAAGCAGACCGCCGACGTTTGGGCGATGAACCAGACGTCGCCGAGCATCGAGCACCACAGCAAGTCCGTCCCCGCGAGCAAAAACGCGACCAGCCAGGTAGTGACGGCGATGCTCGCGCCCAAACGGCGAGCGAGGGACCACGCCGCGCCGCACGCGATTCCGGCTAAGATCGCGGCGAGGAACGTTTGATTCGCCGCTTTGCCGACGATCAAAACCGCCGGCAACAAGAGCAGCGCCGGGAGCGGATCGTTGACGATATAACGGTGCCCGTCGGGGCCGAGGACCGCGTCGATATAAGCGCCCGGCCACTGGATCCACAAACGCCCGTGCGCGAGCGCCTCCGCAAAGAGCACATAGTTGTTGTACGGCGTCGAGCGCAGATGCGACGCGAGCAGCGTGATGACGAAGCCGAGCGCCGCAACGACGAGCGCTCCGTTCACCGCACGACCTGCACGATCGGTTCGTTGGTATGCTCGAGCGGCTTCGTGACGAATCCTTTGAGCTCGACGGGCGAGCTCGAGACGATGAAGACCGGACGCAGGCGCAGCCAGGCGAAGTACATCATTTCGTAGTCAGTCGGCCAGCCGGTGACGATGACGCGGTTGCCGAGCGACCGTTCGACATACGATCCGTATGCGAGCGGCGTCGCATAGTTCCAATTCGCGACGATGATCGCGTTGGCCGGCGTTCGAGTGCGAATTTCGCCGATGAAACGGCTTGCCGCGTCGTCATAACGCTGATCGATGGTGCCGCGATTGCCATAGGCGAGCATTGCAGCGAGCAGCCCGAGGACCACGATCCCGCCGATGCGCCGTGCGAACGCATAACGCGCGTCGATCATCCCGACCATTCGCGACGTCCCGACCGCGATGAACAGCGCGATGACCCAGAGCGACGGTAAGAAGTAACGCTCGATGTCGGACTCGGCCGAATAGCCGAGCGCGAACGGGACCGGGAGAAAGCCGGCGAGCACCAGGCCCAACGCGAGCAGCACCCCCGACCGCGCGAGAGCGATCGCGCCGCCGAGCGCGAGGACGAGGGCAATCGGACCGAATTCATCGGCTAGTCGCGAGAAATACGCGTCGGGCATCCTTGCGTACGTACGCGGCATGAATATCGCGGCCAAGCTCGAGCCCGGCGCGAACTCGCTCCCGCTCACTTCGGTGCGAAAACCCGCAACGGTGCTGGGATGATCGTTGTCCCAAAACGGCCTGCCCGGCGGCAGGCCCAAGGCGAGCGTCGGATCCTTTTGCGCGGAAAAAACGATCGCGCTGCGCACCGGAAGGTACGCATACAGCGAGACGCCTGCCGCGTAGAGCAGGATCGCAAACGCCAGGTGCCGCCACTGCAACATCCGGTGGCGTCCGGCGAGGATGAGGAGCAACCCCGGAAGCAGCAAGACCGCGACCGTGTGATTCGCGGTCGCGATGCCCGCGATGAGCGCGCCGGCGCAGAGGAGCGCTGCGCTCGGGGCACGCCACCAACGGAGCGCGAGCCAAAGCAAGAGAGCCGCAAACATCGTTGCGATCGCGTGGACCTCGGTCCGAGAGGCGTGAGTCCACACGATCGACCCGAAGGCGAAGACAAGCGCCGCGCCGGCTGCGCTGGCGGGATCGACGTCGAGTTCGCGGGACGCGCGATAGAGAAAGTAACACGCGAGCGCCATTCCCAGGGCGCACATAGCGGTAATGCGCCAGGCGACGTTGCCGAACGGTAGCGCGTGCGAGAAGAGCCAGCCCAGGAGCGTAAACGTGGGGAAGCCCGTCGGGTGGGCAATCCCGAGGATGTATGGAACCGTCTGCATCTCGCCGGAGTCCCAAAAATCGACGCCCGGATGCGCCGCCGCTAAGAAAGCGACGAGCGGGACGACGAAAGCGGCGGCGGCCGCTGCCCAGGTGTCGTATGATCGAAGGCGCACTGACAACGGCCTGCAAATTCACTTGAACGCCAAAGGGAGCCTGTTCCGATTCTGACCGAGAAACCGCGGCGCGTCGTCGTCGCCGAGCCTTTTGCCGATATCGGCCTCGACGTGCTGCGTAGCAGCGGCATCGAGATCGCCTCGCGAGTCGGCTCCACGCGAGCGGAGCTCATGGAGGCGCTCGCCGAAGCCGACGGCCTCATCGTCCGCTCGGAGACGCGCGTCGATCGTGAGCTCCTCGCGGCCGGGCCGCACTTGATGGTCGTCGCGCGTGCCGGGGTCGGCGTCGACGCGATTGACGTCGATGCCGCGACCAACGCGGGCGTCATCGTCCTCAACACGCCCGACGCCAACACGATCGCGGCGACGGAGCAAACCTTCGCGCTGATGCTCTCACTGCTGCGTCACACGCCCGATGCGGTGCAGTCGCTGCGCGACGGCCGTTGGATTCGACAAAAGCTCGTCGGAACAGAGCTGTACGGCAAAACGCTCGGCATCGTTGGACTCGGACGAATCGGCGGCAACATCGCGCTGCGCGCGAAGGCGTTCGGGATGACGC
Source organism: Binatia bacterium (assembly GCA_035604635.1). Lineage (GTDB taxonomy): Bacteria > Vulcanimicrobiota > Vulcanimicrobiia > Vulcanimicrobiales > Vulcanimicrobiaceae > DATNIC01. Next base: position 20,841 of record DATNIC010000051.1, on the reverse strand, counting down.
TGCTCGCGCACGATCCGTTCATCTCGCCGGCGCGCGCCGACGCGTTCGGCGCCAAACTGGTCGAACTCGACGAACTTCTCGCTTCGTCCGATCTGGTAACGCTCCACGTCCCGCTCACGAGCAAGACCCGCGGCATGATCGATGGCGGCAGGATCGCGCTGATGCGGAAGCACGCATACCTCATTAACTGCGCGCGTGGCGGCGTGATCGTCGAAGAGGATCTGCTCAAAGCGCTCGACGCCGGGACGATCGCCGGCGCAGGCATCGACGTCGTCGCCGTCGAGCCGCCGCCGCCGGACGGAAGCGGCTCAAAACTGCACAAGCATCCGAAGGTGTACGCAACGCCGCACCTCGGGGGCTCGACGCACGAAGCACTCGCGCGCATCGCGACCGAACTCGCCGAGGACGTCGCCCGCGTCCTCGCGGGCGGCCCGGCGACGGGCGTGGTGAACGCGCCGGTCGCGCAAGGCCCTGACGCCGCCCGGCTTCGGCCGTTCATCGACGTCGCGTACCGGATGGGCAAGTTCTATCCGCAATTCGCGACCCAAACGCAGCTCCCGACGTTTACGCTCGCGATGCAAGGCGCGATCGCCGAGCTGCCGGCGGAGCCCGTCATCACCGCCTTCCTCTCCGGGCTGCTGCAAACGACAACCGACCGCCGCGTCACCGTCGTCAACGCTCAGACGATCGCGCAGGAGCTCGGCGTCCGCGTCGAGCCGCGCCGCGAACCCAACGCGAACCAGTACGCCGCCTCGCTGCAAATCAAGGGCGGTGAGACGACCGTGACCGGGACCGACGTCAACGGAAGCCCACGCATCGTCGAGGCCGACGGCTACGAGATCGACGCGATACCGAACGGCGCGATGCTGATCACCCAGCATGCCGACGTCCCTGGGATCATCGGCAAGGTCGGGACGATCCTCGGCGATGCGAAGGTCAACATCGCGCAGATGCAAGTCTCGCGGAACGAGATCGGCGGGAAGGCGATCATGGTCCTCACCATCGACAAGCCCGTCGAGCAGTCGACGCTCGACGCTTTGCGCGCAGCCCCGGGGATCAGCTCCGTCCGTTCGCTGACCGTCTAATGGCGACGTTCGTGCTGGTGCACGGCGCCTGGCACGGCGGCTGGTGCTGGCGCCGCGTCGCCGATCGCCTCGTCGCACGCGGCCACCGCGTCTTCGCGCCGACGCTGACCGGTCTGGGCGAACGCTCGCACCTGGCCGATCGAGAGATTCGCCTTTCGACTCACATCGACGACATCGTCAACCTCGTGCGTTGGGAGCGGCTCGACGACATCGTCCTGGTCGGCCACTCCTACGGCGGGATCGTTATCTCCGGGGTCGCCGAAAAAATTGAGAAGGCGACCCGTTCGATTGTCTTTCTCGACGCGTTCGTCCCGGAAAACGGTCAGACGATGCGCGACGTCGTCCCGGCAGCCTCGGTCGCACGTTGGAACGAGCATCTCTCGCAGGACGGACGCTGGATCACACCGATCCCCGCGGCAGTTTTCAAGGTCATCGACGAAGCTGATCGCGCGTGGGTCGATAATTTGTGTCTCCCGCACCCGTACGCGACGTTCGTCGATCCGATTGCTCTCAGCGGCGCGCGCGACCGTATCCTGAAGAAGACGTACATCCGCGCTACGATCTACGATTCGCCCGCTTTCCGCGCAAGCTACGATCGGCTCAAGCGTGACCCATCGTGGCGCGTCTTCGAAGTCGAGAGCGGGCATGACGTCATGGTTGATGCGCCGGACCGCCTAGCCCGGATTCTCGAAGAAGTCGCTTAAAGTACGTGCCAAATGGCTAGGGTTTATGTCGCGCGTCATGGCGAGACAACCTGGAATCTCGCCGGGCGCTATCAGGGACGCCGCGAATCCGCGCTCTCCGGGCTCGGCGTCCGACAAGGGATTGCGCTCGCGGACGCCTTCGCGCAAACGCGGACGCTGAAACGAATCGTTTCGAGTCCGCTGCTGCGTTGTCACGCAACGGCCAAGTTCGTCGGCGATGCGCTCGATCTCGAGGTCGAGACCGACGAGCGGTTGATCGAGATCGCCCACGGCACGTGGGAAGGACGGCTTCGCGACGAAATCGCCGCGAACGATCCGGACCGCTATCGCACCTGGCGTCAAGATCCGGCGCACGTCGCTTTCGAGGGAGGCGAGACGCTCCTGGACGTGCAAGCGCGTTGGCGCGAGTTTGCCGAGCGATTCGACGCCTCGCGGGAAACGCTCGTCGTGACCCACGACGCGATCGTCCGTGTCGCGCTCCTTGCCCAAACCGGAGGGCCGCTCGATGACTTTTGGAAGATGCCGGTCGAAAATGCAGCCTACGCCGTCTTCGATGTCGATCGCGCTTGGCGCCTCATCGAGCCCTGCGTCAATGCGCACCTCGCCGACTCACGCGCCGACACCACGGGTCAAGCGCTCTAACGCGATCGCCGCGCTCGCCGCGGGAGCGTCGACGCTTGCGTTTCCGGCGATCGTTCGCGCGCAGGCGCCGGCGATTCGCGTCGGCGGTTTGACCTCCGACACGTTCGGGATGGGCTACTACGCGCTGGACATGGGGTTCTTTAGCCGCGCCGGACTCAACGTGCAGATGCTGCAGTTCAACAACGGCTCAGCGCAGGCCGAAGCCGCTGCCGGTGGAAGCCTCGACGTCGGTGTCGGCGAAGCGACCGAACTGGCCAACGGCGCGATGCGGGGACTCCCGTTCGCGATCATCGCCGGTGGATCGCTCTACAACACCAACGCGCCGACGACGCTGCTCGTCGTCGCCAAGAATTCGCCGATCAAGACGGCCAAGGACCTCGAGGGCAAGACGATCGCCGTCCCGGCGCTCATCGCGTTGACGGCGACTGCCGTCCGCGCTTGGCTCGTCGAGAACGGCGCCGATCTTGCGAAGGTCCACTTCGTCGAACTGCCGCTCTCGGCGCACGCCGATGCGATCGCTCGCGGGACGATCGACGCGGCGCACCTCGGCGAGCCGCAGCTCACCGCCGGATCTGCGGTAGTCCAGCCGATCGCGAAACCGTACGATTCGATTGCCAAGCAATTCCTCATCAGCGACTGGTTTACGACGAAGGATTGGCTCGCGAAGAATCCCGACGCAGCGAAGCGCTTCGTCGCGGCCGTCTACGAGACGCAGCGTTGGGCGAACGCGCACCGCGACGACTCGATGGCGATTCTCGCCAAGTACGCAAAGTACGATCTCGACCGCGTCCGCGGGATGCGGCGCTCGAGCTACGCGACGTCCTGCGATCCTCGGCTCATTCAGCCGGTCCTCGATGCCGGCACGAAATACAAGGCGCTCGCGCGTTCGTTCAATGCGAGCGACCTGATCGTGAAGGTCTAGCGGGCATGGTAGCGCTCTAGAAATCGCCGCGTCGCGCCGCCGCATCGTACGGCACGCTCGGCGACGGTCAAATGGGCAAGCGACGCGTCCGGCGTCTCAAGCTCGATGACGACGTCTTTGGGCAACGCATCCATCAGCGCAAAGAGCGGAAGCTCGCCCTCGCCGGGCAGAAGCCGAGCGTTCACCGACTCGTCCCGCAACGCATGCGCGGCTGGGCGAACCTTTGGCGCGTCGCAGAGCTGCACCGACGCGATCGTCCGCGGCTCGAGCGTTTGCACGCCGGCCGGGGTCCCGCCGGACCGGTCCAGGTGGAGCGCATCGACGATGATGCGCGCGTTCGGCTGTGCCGCAAGCCGGATGAAGTCGCGCGCTTCGTCGAGCGTCTTCAGGGCGGCGTACTCCATGAATTCGAGGTGAACGTCGAGGGCATGCCGCGCCGCAGCCGCGCAAACGGCGCGGAAGTGCGCGAGGAACCGCTCGCGATCGGGATCCCAGCAAACGAGCGAGATCGATCGGGCACCCAGTGCGACCAGCGTCTCCATGACCGGAACGATCGATGCCTCATCGAAGGTCGGGCCGAGCCAACTCGCCGATGCGGTGAAAACGCGCACGCCCCGCTCTTCACAACGCCTGCGAATCGCATCGATCAGCGGGCGATTGGCGACGACCGGCGTGACTTCGTGCTTGAAATGCGCGAAGTGCGCCATCGCGGGGGGTTCGACCAGCCACAGGTTGACCGAATCGAAACCGCCCGCCGCGGCTGCATCGATCAATTCGAGGGGGCCGGCGTCGCCGACCGTGAGGTTCGCGAGGCATAACTCGTTCATTGCGGGGAAGCGCCGAACGTCCCCGGCGGCAACTTCGGCGGAAAGCCGTACGCCGAGAAAACGATCCGCTCGCGCACCGTGCGCGTCACGTCGCGCGCGGTCGCGTTGACCGCGAGCGGGACCCAATACCGTCCGCTCGGACCGTAGGTGATCGAGCCGCTGCCGACAACACCGCCCAGCGCGGTTTGAAATTGCACGCTGACCGGAAGGAACTTCAGCCCGTCGATCGTGACCTCGGTGACGCTGAACGGACCCGGCGTTTTGGGAGTCGTCCGGAAAACGTATTCGACGCGGAGGCCCTCCGAACGCGGCCCGACGTACGTGAAATCGTAAGCGTAAGGGCGCGGCGCGATGTTCGTGAGCGCGTAGCGGTCGGGTCGCCCGTGAAAGATCCGGACTTGCGGCGGGACGACCTTCTCGCCGTCGACGACGAGCGTCTCGTCACGCTCATTCGTCCCGCTCCTGTAAACGCGATGGGTCTGATCGATGTCGCGCCCACCCAGTTGTTCTATCGTGTATTGAAAGGAAAGCGTCTTCGGGAGCGGGACCGCCTCCAGCGCCTGGACATACCGAACGAGCACGACTTCCGGCGGAAGCGCGGCAAGCGCCGGTCGAGGAGTCGCAAGTGCGAGCAGGATGAGAAGGAGCGTCACGCCGCCAGCGCCGCGCGAATCGCTTCGATAGCCGCCTCTGCTCCGGCGGGGTTCTTCCCGCCGCCTTGCGCTTGGCCGGGAGCGCCGCCGCCCTTGCCGTCGATTTTCGCGACGGCCGCTTTGACGAGATTTCCCGCGTGAACCCCGGCCTTGACGAGATCGTCGCTCGCAGTCACGAGGACGCTGACGCTCTGACCATCGACGCCGACGAGCGCGACAACGCCGCGTTTGAAGCGCGAACGGATCGCGGTCCCCAGATTCTTGAGCGCCTCTGCGTCCGCTTCGCGAACGACCGCGGCGACGAGCGGCTTCCCGCCGATCTCTTCGGCGTTTTGCACGTACGACTGCGCGTCGCCGGCCGCCATGCGTGCCCGGAGCACCGCGACTTCGCTGCGCATCTCACGCAGTTCGATCTGCAACCGCTCGATGCGTTCGAACAGCTCTTCGGGGCGCGCGGAGAGCGACTCGGAGAGCGTCCCCACGAGCTCTTGCTGTTTTTCGACAAGCGCCTCGGCAGCACGTGAGACGACAGCCTCGATCCGCCGCAGACCGCTCCCGATCGATGATTCGGCGAGCATCACGAACATGCCGAGTTCGCCGGTCGAGTGGGCGTGCGTTCCGCCGCAGAACTCGACGGACGGTCCAGCGCGGACGACGCGGACGACCTCATCGTATTTTTCCCCTGCCATGACGATCGCGCCGCTCGCGACGGCTTGATCGTACGGTAGCTCGTCGGTAACGAGCTTGTAGTCGTCGCGGATCAACTCGTTGACGCGTCGGGTCACTGCATGCTTTTGCTCCGGTGTGAGCGCGCCGGCCGGGCTGCGAAAATCGAACCGCATCCGGTCGATGCCGACCCACGATCCCGCTTGAATGACTTCATCGCCCAGTACATCCTTCAGCGCGCGCTGGAGCAAGTGTGCCGAGGTGTGATGGCGGCGAATCTCTTCGCGCCACTGCGGATCGACCGCACTGCGGGCACGATCGCCGACGCGCAACGTCCCGTTCGCGAGCGTACCGAAATGCGCGATCGCCTCACCTGCGTACTGCACGTCGGTCACGTTGAAGAGCGCACCCTCGTTTGAAATCGTGCCGTGATCGCCGACCTGCCCGCCTTTTTCTGCGTAGAACGAAGTGCGATCCAAGATGACTTGCGCTTCGTCGCCCACCGCAATCGCTCCGACGGGGACATGATCCTTCACTAGACCTACGATGACGCCGTCGGCTTCCAGGCTGCCGTAGCCCAAAAACTCGCTGGTCGCTGCGGGCAGGTCGGCGACTGCGACCACCGCTCGCTTCGCAGCCGCGTCGGCGCGCGCTCGCGCACGCTGTTCGTCCATGTGCTCTTGGAAACCCGACATGTCGACCGCGACGCCTTTTTCGGCGGCGATCTCACGCGTGAGCTCCGACGGAAAGCCGTAGGTATCGTGCAGCATGAAAGCGTCTTCGCCGGAGACCAGCATCGTGCAGTCCACGATCGCTTCATCGATCAGGTGCGCCAGCAGTTCGCTGCCGCGGTCGAGCGTCCGCACGAAGTTCGTCTCTTCCGAGCGCAACGCACTTTGCACGTCGTTCAAGCGCGAGCGCAACTCGGGATAGCCGTGCTCGAGGGAAGCGACGACGGCCTGGGCCGATTGCGCCATGAACTCGCGCGGATATCCCAGGAGCCGGCCGTTTCGGATGGCCCGCCGGATCAGGAAGCGCAAGACGTAGCCGCGATCCGTGTTGGACGGATAGACGCCATCGGCGATCAAGAAGGTGACGGCGCGTGCGTGATCGGCGATGATGCGGCGTCGAACGAGCTGCTCCGCGGGGCCAAGATGCGTCGTCTCGACCGAGGGTTGCGCGTCGATCAGGTCGATGAACAAATCGGTCTCGTACATTGAGGCTTTCCCGTTGGCGACCGCGAGCATCCGCTCCAATCCCGCGCCCGTGTCGATCGCTTTGCGCGGAAGGTCGGCCAGCTTGCCGTCCGCACCTCGATTGTACTGTTGAAAGACGACGTTCCAAATCTCGACGAAGCGGTCCCCAAGGTTCGGTCCGGTATCGCCCGGACCGCTGGCGTGCCCCGGCCCGGTGTCGTAGAAGATCTCGGTCGAGGGACCGCACGGGCCGGTCGCCCCCATGGTCCAGAAGTTGTCGTCGTCGAACGAGCTGATGCGCGATGCCGGCAAGCCGACCTCGTGCTCCCACAACGCAGCGGCTTCTTCATCGCTCGCGTGGACGGTGACGTACAGCTTGTTCGGATCGAGCTTCAAGCGTTCGGTCAGGTACTCCCAAGCAAAGCGAATCGCTTCCGCCTTGTAGTAATCGCCGAAACTGAAGTTCCCCAGCATCTCGAGGAACGTCCCGTGCCGGCCGGTCCGCCCGACGTTCTCGATATCGCTCTTCGCGCCGGCAACGCGCAGGCAGCGCTGCACGGTCACGACGCGCGGCGCGGGTGCCGGCACCTCGCCCGTGAAGACCGGAACGAACTGTTCCATCCCGGCGATCGTAAATAAGGTCGTCGACATTGCATCGGGGATGAGCGACGCCGACGCCAGATGCTTGTGCCCCCGGCCCACGAAGTAGTCGACGAAGGCGGCCCGCAGTTCTTGAGATTTCATCGGATCGAGCCAGTTTATACGGCGGGCTCTATCGCTCTTGCAGGAACCCCTTGAGCTTTTCGAGGGCGCGCTGTTGCAGGCGCGAGACGTGCATTTGCGAGACGCTCAGGCGCTTGGCGATCTCTGTTTGGCTGACGTTTTCGTAGAAGCGAAGATAAAGGATGATGCGCTCGCGCCCCGTGAGGACTTCGAAGGCGCGCTCCAGGTTGGCCCTGTCCTCCAGAAGCTCGAGCCCCGGATCGGTCTGCCCGATGTAGTCGGCCAGCGTTTGGGACTTCTTGTCGCCCTCGGCGCCAAACTCGGTGTCGAGTGAGAGCAAATTGTACGCTGCGCCGAGTTCTTGCGCTTCGAGGACCTCTTCTTTGGTCGCCCCCAAGTGTGCTGCAAGCTCCGCGACGGTGGGGCTGTGTCCCAACTTGACCGTCAGCTTTTCGATCGCTCGATTGACGGCGAGGTTGAGCTCTTGGAGTCGGCGCGGAACTTTGACCGCCCACCCTTTGTCACGAAAGTAGCGCTTGATCTCCCCGACGATCGTCGGCGTCGCGTATGTTGTGAACTCGACGCCGCGCTCGAGATCGAACCGATCGATCGCCTTGAGCAGGCCGACGGTCCCGACCTGAATCAGATCGTCGAGCGATTCGCCGCGGTTGGCAAACTTGACCGCGAGATAGCGCACCAAGTTGAGGTGCCCGACGATCAGATCGCTGCGGAGCGTCTCGTATGCCGAGTCATTCGCCGACAAGCGACCGATAGAACGCTGATGGCGCAATTCCGCGAGGCGCTCAAATCCTTGCCGCGCTTTCCGTCGATCGGTCCGCCGATCATCCTCGCGCCGAACCGGTTCCGATTGCATCCCTAGAACGTGCCGCCGACTCGCTTGGCCATCGTGAGCTCGCCGCCTGTTCCGGCATCAACGTGAAAATCGACGTCATCCATCAGCGACTGGATGATGAACAGGCCTAGCCCTCCGACGTGATTTTCGTCGAGCTCGTCTGCGACGCTCTCCAGATGCGGCGAGGTTGAAAAATCGCGCACGGTCACGATAATGGAATCAGGTTGGGCCTCGAAGATCAGCTCGACCGGGTGATCGCCGTTCGAGCGCCCAATCGCATGCGTACATGCTTCGGCCACGGCAAGTTTGATGTCGTCGATCTCGTCGAGCGAGAAGTCGAGGCGGCTTGCGACCGCGGCGACGGTCAATCGCGCGACCGCAGCCCATTCCGCCTTCGGCGGGATGCGCAGCTCGACGAACGCCGAGTCTTCGATCGTCGACAAGCTCGCAGGCTCGTTCATACCAGAGCCTTCATCGCGCTCGGTTCGTCGTCGAAGATGCCGAAGATCTTTACCAGCCCGGTGATGTCGAAGATCTTCTTGATCTGCGGATTCGTGCAGACGAGATTGACGGAGCCGCCGTGTTCCCGCACGCGCTTGAGCCCGCCGATCAGGACGCCTAAACCCGTCGAATCGATGTAGCGGACTTTTTCGAGGTTGATGACCAGGTTGTAATGGCCCTGGTCGATCAGCTCCGTGATCGCGTCTTTGACTTTCGGCGACGTGTACACGTCGATCTCGCCGGCGAGCTCGACGACGTAGGCGTCGCCTGCAGATTTGCGGACGTTGACCTTGATGTCCAAACCTTACTCCTATTTTTCCAGTGTTTCGAGGCGCTTGCGCTGCTCGTTCGCCGCAGCTTTTCCTTCGTCGACCGCCTTGTCCAGATCGGTGCGGGCCGCATCGATGATCTCTTTCCCGCGCGCATACAGGCTGCGCAGGCGCTCGCTGCGTCCCTCGCCGTCTTCCGGTGAGATCAACGTTGCGACGCTCGCACCCAGTAGCGCGCCGATGAAGAAGCCCGTCACGAACCCCCCGCCGGAACGCCGGCTCATCGCGCGCGCTCCTGCGAGCCCGCATCGCCGTTCGACGAGGGTTGCCGAGTGACCAGGCGCCGGATTCCGACGCTGATCCCGGCCAGGGTCGCCCCGATGTTGACGATTGCCGGAGAGACAGCCTCAACGGCCAAATTCGAGAGTTTGCCCGCGCCACCGGCGATCGTCTCGAGCTGTGCGACGATGCCCTGCAAGCGCGAAACGGCGACGTCGGCCGTATTGGCGATCCCGTCGACGTGAGCGAGCGTCCGGGTCACCGGAGCCGAGACCGCTGCCAGCTGACGGTCGACCTCGTCGAGTGTTTGGTCCAATCGGCCAAGCGTGCGCGAGAGCGCCGAGCAAACGATCAGCGCTCCAAGGCCGATGAGAAAGACTCCAAGTCCCACACCGGCATCGAGAACGATCCTCCAATCGAAACCGTTCACGCGCGACCCTCCCAATGCTCGGCTGGAGCACAAAACGCTTGTTCCCAAATCTGCACGGTTACAACCCCTTGACCGCTAAACGGTAGCGGCAGCCCTGAACTCCCCGACCAACCCGGGCAATAACTCCCCCACCCGCCCAACGGCTTGCGCTCCCAACCCATTGCCCAGACTGAGGCGAATCGTCCCTCGCGCGAACCGCGGATCGAGCCCGATCGCCTGCAGAACGTGGCTGGTTTGGATCGATCCGGCGGCACACGCACTTCCGGCCGAGGCTGCGACCCCTTCCAGATCGAGCCTGATCAGGAGCGCGTCGGCTTCCACGCCCGCAAAGCTCACGCTTAGATTGTTAGGCAGGCGAGGGGCTCCTGCACCGTTGATCCGAGTATCCGGGATCGTTTCCAGGGCAGCTTGCAGGCTGTTGCGGAGACCGCCGACCTCAGCGACGTAGGCGGGTTGCTCGGCAAGCGCCAGTCGAAGCGCCTCGGCTAGGCCGACGATGCCGGCAACGTTTTCGGTCCCACTGCGCAAGCCGTGCTCCTGGCCGCCGCCGACGACGAGCGGGGCAAGCGGGGTGCCGTCGCGGACGTACAGGACGCCGACGCCCTTGGGACCGTAGAACTTGTGTGCGGCGAGCGCCATCGAGTCGATGCCCAGCTCATCGACGGCGATCGAAAGCTTCCCGGGCGCCTGAACCGCATCCGCATGCAGCACGACGCCACGCTCGCGCGCGATCGCGGCAAGCCGGGCAACCGGTTCGATCGTTCCGATCTCGTTGTTGGCCAGCATGACCGCCGCGAGGACCGTATCCGGCCGGAGCGCGGCGCGAAATGTTTCGGGATCGACGAGGCCGTGCTCGTCGACCTCGACCAACGTCACCTCCCAGCCGTCGTCGCGCAAGACATCGAGCGCGTGCAAGACGGCATGATGCTCGATCGTCGTCGCTACGACGTGCCGGCCACGATCGCGGCGAGCGCGAGCGATGCCGAGAATCGCGAGGTTATCCGCTTCGGTCCCGCCGCCGGTGAAGACGATCTCGCGCGGCCGCGCGCCTAATGACTGCGCGACCTGCTCGCGGGCGCGATCGACGGCGGCGCGTGCGGCGCGTCCCTCCGTATGGACGGAGCTCGGGTTGTACCCGAGGCTTGCGTGGTAGGGCTCCATCGCCGCGACGACTTCCGGGCGAACCGGCGTCGTGGCGGCGTGATCCAGATAGATTCTGTTCGGCATCATTTTTTCGGCGTTTTGCGGCGCTGCAAGATCCACTCGCGCAGCCGCGCTTCCTCGCCTTGCGCTCCGGGCTCGAAGTAGGCGCTACCCGCGATCCGCTCGGGAAGATAGGACTGTAAGCGTTCGGCCGGCGGAAGCTCTCCCGCCTGCATCGCTGCTTCATCGTTGTGCGCGTAGCGATAGCCGGCACCGTACCCCAGCTTGCGCATGAGACCCGTCGGCGCGTTGCGCAGATGCAGCGGGACGGGGTCGTTGCGCGTCCCCTCGACGGCGGCGAGCGCAGCCGAGTAGGCTCGCCCGACGCTGTCGCTCTTCGGCGCCGTCGCTAGATAGAGCGTCGCATGGGCAAGCGGGTAAAAGCCCTCGGGCATCCCGACGAAGTGCGCCGCTTGTTGTGCAGCGATAGCGACCGAGAGAGCGCGCGAATCGGCCAAGCCGACGTCCTCGCTCGCGAGAATCACCAGCCGCCGCGCGATGAACAGCGGATCCTCGCCGCCGTCGAGCATCCGCGCGAGCCAATAGACGCCGGCGTCGGGGTCGCTCCCGCGAATTGATTTGATGAAAGCGCTGATGACGTCATAGTGCTGCTCGCCGCCTTTGTCGTAGAGACCCGCCCGCCGCTGCAGCGCGTCTTCGATCATCGCGACGGTGATCGTTCGTCCTCCCCCTTCTTCGGGCAGCGCGGCATCCGTTGCGAACTCGAGCGTCGCGAGCGCGATCCGTGCGTCGCCGTTGGCCAGGTTCACGAGCGCATCGAGCGCGCCGGCCGCAAGCCTCACGTCCTGCTCGCCGAGTCCGCGCTCGCGGTCGAGCAGCGCGCGCTCGACGAGCGTGCGCACGTCGTCGTCGTCGAGCTGGTTCAGGACGAAGACACGCGAGCGCGACAACAGCGCGGAGTTGACTTCGAACGACGGATTTTCGGTCGTTGCGCCGATCAGCGTAACCGTCCCGTCCTCGACGTACGGTAAGACCGCGTCCTGCTGCGCCTTGTTGAAGCGGTGGATTTCATCGATGAATAAGACCGTCGGCTTGCCGGCGCGGCGCAGCTTCTTCGCATCCTCCACGACGCGGCGCAGGTCGGCGACACCGGCACTCACCGCTGAAAGCGCGACGAAGTGCGCCCCGGTTGCGTGCGCGATGATCTGCGCGAGCGTCGTCTTGCCGCTTCCGGGCGGGCCCCATAGGATCATCGACGGGACATGATCGCTCTCGATCGCACGGCGCAGCGCGCGACCTTCGCCGACGATATGATGCTGCCCGACGAATTGGTCGAGCGTTCGCGGCCGCATCCGCGCGGCTAAGGGCTCGCGTACGGCCCCACTCTTTGTGTCGGATTCACCGAACAGCGAAGGATTCACAGCTAGATGAACTTGTGCAAACCCTTCTTTGGTTTGGGCGCCGGCGGCGACGTCACATCCGGGCCCGGCGCGGTGACGGGCAAGCGCGAAACGACCGGCGCCCCGTACGCCTTGCCATCCTCCGTCTCCGTGTCGTAGTCGACGCGATCGGCATCCATCGATTGCTGGTTTTGCTCGATGTGAACGTTGCCTTGGAGGTTCAGCTGGTGCGTCAACTCGTTGAGCACGCCGTGATCCGCGCTGAGCTTCTTATTCCCCTGCGCCCAGTGGACGTTTCCGATCGCGGTATACGTCTTCGCTTTGCCGTCGACCTGAAGCTCGTCGGTCATCAACGTCGAGGGCTCTTCGGAGGTGACTTTCTGCGCGCCGGCGCCCAGCGAATTCACCGCGCCCGTCTGGTGCAAAACGACATGGCCCGTGATCGTGATCGTGTCGTTGCGCGTGTTGCCGTGCGCGCGATCGCCCGTCACGTCGGTTCCCGGACGCGTGAAGTGCACGTGGTGCGGCATTTCAAAATCACCGTTGTTCAAGTTGTAGTTCGTCTCGTCGGTCTCGACGCTGAATTGCCCGTTCGTCAGCGTGCTCGAGGACGACGATGCCTTCGGCGCGGGGGCCGGCGCCGGGCGATTTTGGGCGATCGCCGGGAGCGCCGTTGCCGCCACCAGCAGCGCGACGGCAAGGGTTCGCTTCAGGATGGCTTCGATGTCTTTCAAGGATACTACGCCTTCCCGGACGAGTTTCGGCTGCGGGCCGGAGATGTCGATGACGGTCGATTCGCCGCGCCGCGGGGTTGGACCGGCATCGACGAACACGTCGGCTTCGGGCAGGGCGCCTGCGTCCCCGTTGCCTTCATACGCCGGCATCGTGCTCACGTTCGCGCTCGTCGCGGCAAGCGGCCCGCAGCGTTCGAGCAGCGCCGAGCAGAGCGGGTGGTCGGGGACGCGCAAACCGACGGTCGGCAATCCGGCCGTCACGTTTTCGCTCACGAATGCCGGACGGCGAACGATCACCGTCAGCGGACCCGGTAAGAGCCGGCGCACCAGCGGCGCGCTCGCCACGTCGACATATTCCAGCGCCTCCGCGACGGTCGCAAAATGCAACGAGAGCGGCTTGTCGCGCGGACGCGCCTTCGCGGTGTAGATCCGCGCCAGCGCGTCGGGCTGCATCGGATCGGCGCCGATTCCATACACGGTATCGGTCGGGAAGATAACCGTCCCACCGTCGGCCACTACTCGGGCAACGCGCTCCACGAGTTCCTCGACCTCCAAGGCCGAAACAACCAGCCGTTGCATTTTAAGGCGCTCCGGCCCAGCCCACGCTTACACGCGAACGCGCGAACCTGTCCCGATTGCGACGCACGACATCGGGTCGTCCGCGACGATTACGGGGATCCCCGTTACCTCACCTAAGAGCGTGTCGAGGCCGCGCAGTAATGCTCCGCCTCCCGTGAGGATCACGCCCCGATCGATGATATCTGCCGCGAGTTCCGGCGGTGTTTTCTCCAGCACGGACTTCACCGCTTCGACGATCGCCTGCACCGGCTCCGACAGCGCCTCGCGCACTTCTTCGCTCGTGATCTTGACGGTCTTGGGCAAACCGTTGATCAGGTCGCGTCCGCGGATCTCCATCGCGAGCTCGTTTTCCAAGCGGTATGCCGAGCCCAGCTTGATTTTGATCTCTTCCGCCGTGCGCTCGCCGATCATCAAGTTATAGACGCGGCGGATGTGGCGGATGATCGCTTCGTCGAGTTTATTTCCGGCGACGCGAATCGATTGCGAGACGACGATCCCGCCGAGCGAGATCACGGCGACGTCGGTCGTCCCGCCGCCGATGTCGACGATCATGTTCCCCGACGGGCCGTCGATCGGAAGGCCGGCGCCGATCGCGGCGGCCATCGGCTCTTCGATGATGTCGACGGACTTCGCGCCCGCGAGTTTCGCGGCATCGCGGACCGCGCGCTCTTCGACGCTGGTGATCTCGGCCGGGACGCAGATCGTGACTGCCGGCTTCGGATTGAACAGCGCCGAGAAGAACGAGCGATTGCGCGTCACCTTCTTGATGAAATAATTGAGCATCGCTTCGGTCACTTCGAAATCGGCGATGACGCCGTCGCGCAACGGACGGATCGCGTGAATGTTGCTCGGTGTCTTGCCGAGCATTTGCCGTGCCTCTTCGCCGACCGCAAGCGTCTTGTTCGTTCGAATGTCCTTCGCAACGACGGACGGCTCGCGCAGCACGATGCCTTTGCCCTTGACGTAAACGAGGACGTTCGCCGTCCCCAAATCAATCCCGATTTCGATTTTACGGACCTCCGCCCCAGGCTCCGGTCCCCCACGCGCTCGCGCGCGCGGGGCCCCCAACCGACGGGCCCTTCAACGCTTTTGGAAATGCACGGTACCCCGAGGGGGCCCGTAACAGCTATTGTGGTGCTAAGATACTCCGACCTTTGGGTAGGCGCTGGTTTCGTAGGTTCCGGTCGGCTCGGCGAACGGCGTCACGCCGCTTGCACGCTGCACCTGCGCCCCGAGCGCCGAGAGCAACTCTTCGAAACGCTCGTAGCCGCGGTCGATATATTCAAGGCCGATGATCTCGGTCTCGCCTTTCGCAGCCAAGCCGGCGATCACCAGCGCGGCTCCGGCGCGAATGTCGGGCGCTTCGACCGGAGCACCGGAGAGCAAGGCCGGTCCCTTGACGAGAGCGGTGTTGTTCTCCATGGCAACGCGAACGTCGGCACCCATGCGTAGGAGCTCGTTGACGTACGAGAAGCGTGCGTTGAAGATCGTCTCCTCGACGACGCTCGTCCCCGGGACGGTGCAAAGAAAGCTTAGCATCGGCGGCTGTAGGTCGGTTGGGAAGCCAGGATAGGGAGCCGTCACGATATCGGTCCCGCCCTTGATCGAGGCGGCGCGGACGCGCACCCAATCGTCGCCGCTGCTGATCTCGGCGCCGCATTCCCGCAGCGTGTCGGCGAGCGCGGTGACGTGCCCGGGGTCGCAGCGGTTGACCGTCACGTCGCCCCGCGTTATCGCCCCTGCGATCATGAGCGTCCCGGTCACGATCCGGTCCGGGATGATCGCGTATTCGGCTCCGCGCAGCTCGCTGACCCCGTCGATCGAAATCGTCTCGGTCCCGGCTCCGACGATCTTCGCGCCCATCGCGCGCAAGAAGTTGGCGAGATCGACGACTTCCGGCTCCATAGCGGCATTTTCAAGCGTCGTCGTCCCCTCGGCCAGGACCGATGCCAGCATCGCGTTCTTCGTCGCGCCGACGCTGGGCATACGAAACTCGATGCGCGCTCCCGTCAGCTTCTTTTTGCGGGCTTGCGCGATCAGGCAGCCGTGCTCGGTCGAAACCCGGGCGCCGAGCGCCCGGAATGCAGCCTCATGCATATCGGTTGCCCGAGTCCCGAGGATGCAACCGCCGGGCAAGGGGACTTCGGCGCGCCCAAAGCGTGCGAGCAGCGGTCCGGTGACGTCGAACGACGCGTTGAGCTTGCGGACGAGGGTATACGGGGCGCGATGCGTGTTGACGTTCGAGGCATCGATCGTCAGCGTATCCTCACCCTCCAAGCGCAGTCGGGCACCGAGCGCTTCGAGGAGCGACCACATCACCGAGACGTCTGTGATGTGGGGCACCCGATGGAGCGTCACTTTGCCCCGCGCCAACAACGACGCTGCCATAATGGGCAGCGCCGCGTTCTTCGCCCCATGGGTCGCGACCGATCCGCTCAAGGCATATCCGCCGCGCAGACGCAGCGTCGTCTCAAGCCGGTCCAGAACATTCATTGTCTCGGGCTTTCGGCGAAATCCGGGAAACTTCATCCGCTTGCTCGTAGGGCTGACCATGAAAAGCGTCTCCGTCCGGCCTCGGGTCCCGAACCTGCGTTGGGGCATCGCGCTGCTACTGGGGTTCGGCGTCCTCGTCAACTACATCGATCGGGTGAGCCTTTCGGTCGCGGGACCTAGCCTGCAGAGCGAGTTGCACATCGGTCCCGCCGAGTTCGGGCTGCTCTCGAGCGCGTTCTTTTGGATCTACGCGCTCTTGCAAATTCCGGTCGGGATCATCCTCGATCGTTTCGGCGTCGTCGTGATCGTGCGCGTCGGTGCGCTCCTCTGGGGCATCGCCGCCCTCTTGACGGCGGTCTCCAATTCGTTCGCGCACATTTTCCTGGCGCGTTCGTTCTTGGGCGTGGCCGAGGCGCCGGCATTCCCCGCGAACGCGAAAGCGACCGGTTATTGGTTCCCCAAATCGGAGCGCGGTTTGGCGACTGCCCTCTTCGACGCGGCCGCGAAGTTTTCGAACGTCATCGGCGTCCCGCTCGTCGCGTGGCTCATCATCAGTTTCGGATGGCGCTATGCGTTCGTCGCGACCGCGATTTTGAGCTTCATCTATTTCCTGCTGTTTTACGCCTTTTATCGAAACCCCAGTGCGGACCCGAGGCTCTCGCAAGCAGAGCGCGACTACATCGTCGAGGGCGGAGCCCAGCCCGAAGGCGTTGCCGCAGTCAATGAAGGCGCAGCGCTCGGCTATCTCCTGCGCAACCGTAAAGTCTGGGGATTGACGCTCGGCTTCGCGGCCTACGGCTATCTCTTCGGCTTGTACATAACCTGGCTGCCCAGCTATCTCGTCGCGACCTTCCATCAGAACATCCTGCGGTCGGCGTACTATGCGGCGATCGCCTGGGGCGTCGCGACGATCACCGATTTGCTCGTCGGCGGATGGCTCGTCGATTATCTGATCGCCCGCGGCGTCGATCCGACGCGCGTGCGGCTCTCGATCCTGATCGGCGGGATGGTTCTCGGGATCGCGGTGGTCGGCGCGGCCACGACGACCGACATCAACGTCGCGATCGTCTGGATCTCGATATCGCTGGGCGGCGTCGCCGCTTCGGCACCGGTCGGCTGGTCGATTCCGGCTCTGCTGGCGCCAAAGGGCAGCGTCGGGACGCTCGGCGGGATCATGAACTTCTTCAACAATCTCGCGAACTTCGCTGCGCCGATCGCGACCGGCTTCATCTTTGCGGCGACCCATTCGTTCGCGTTGGCGCTGACGACGGCCGGCGCGGTCCTCGTCATTGGAATCTTCTGCTACGCGGTGCTGTTGGGCAAGATCGAGCAAATCCCCGAGCCTGCATGAACCAGGTCTTCGTCGGAATCGACATGGGGACGAGCGCCGTCAAGGTGCTCGCCGTCGGCATCGATGGACGAACCGTCGCCGAGGGCGCGGAGCCTTACGAGCTCGAGACACCGCGACCCGAATGGGTTGAGCTCGATCCCGACGCGGTCTACAACGCGACGATGCGGACCTTGCAAAAGGTCCTCGACGAAGTGCATCTGCGCGGCGACGTGCCGGCTGCAATCGGGATCTCCGTTGCGATGCACGGCGTCATCCCCGTCGACGAGCGTGGAGAAGCTCTTGGTCCGCTGATCACATGGATGGATCGGCGCAGCGGCGCAATCGCCGACGGCTGGAAGGAAGACGGGACCGCGCTTGCGCTCTATCGACGGACCGGTGCACCGATGCATCCGATGCTTCCGCTGTGCAAGCTGCGCTGGCTCTCCGAACACGACGCGGGTACGTTCAAAACGGCCAGCCGCTTCGTCTCGATCAAGGAGCTGCTGATCTACCGCTGGACCGGCGAATGGCTCGTCGACCACGCGATCGCGTCGGCAACCGGGCTGTTCGACGTTCGCGCCCGCACGTGGGACGCGCAGGCGCTCGACCTTGCACGCGTCGGGGCGGATCGATTGTCGAAGCCGGTTTCGACTTCCACGACGATGCGCGAACTGCGCGGTCCGATCGTTTCGGCCCTGGCTTTGCGCGAGAGCATCCCGGTCGTGCTGGCCTCGAGCGACGGCGCGCTGGCGAACCTCGGTGCCGGCGCGGTCTCGCGCGATACACTCGCGCTCACCCTTGGAACCAGCGGCGCGATCCGAACGGTCGCTCAGGACCCGATCTTCGACGATGCAGGCCGCACGTTTTGCTATATCTTCGACGATCGCCGGTACCTGATCGGCGGACCGACGAGCTCTGCCGGTGCCGTCCTCAACTGGCTCCTCGATCTCTTGTGCGCCGATTTTCCGCCGCAGCGACGCTTTGAGAGCGCGATGGCGCTCGCCGAGCAGATCGAACCCGGTGCCGAAGGCCTGACGTTCCTGCCGTTTCTCTCGGGCGAACGCGCGCCGTACTGGATGAGCTCGCTGCGCGGAAATATCATCGGTCTCGACCTCGCGCACGATCGCCGGCATATCATTCGCGCGGCGGTCGAAGGCATCGTCTTTGCGCTCTACGCGGTCGATGAAATCTTGCGCGCACGTTTAGGCACGCCGGCGCGCATCTTGCTCTCCGGCGGCCTGACGCACGCGCGCATCTTCCGGCAGATGATCGCCGACGTCTTCGGCAGCGAAGCGGCGCAGCCGAATCAGCTCGAAGCCTCCGCATTCGGCGCCGCTATGATGGCGGCGCTCGCGACCGGCGCTTTGAAAAATCTCGAAGACGTTGCGACGCTGCTGCAGTTCAGCGAGATCGAGACGCCCGACCCCCAACGGCGCGGACGATACCGCGACATCTACGCTCGCTATCGCGCCGCGGTCGATGCCGCGTTACCGCTGTTTGCCGGTGGCTGACGCGACGCTCGTCGTGCGCGTGAAGCCGGGCTCGAAGCGACCCGGCATCGCGGCCGACGCCCGCGGTATCGTCGTCCGAGTCGCCGCGCGTCCGGTCGACGGCGCCGCCAACGAATCGGTTCGGCGTACGCTCGCCGAGACTCTCGGCGTCGCGCCGACCGCGGTCACATTGGTCCGCGGCGCGACGAGCCGCGAAAAGACTTTCTCGATTGCAGGGCGGAGCGCAGCGCAGCTCGCCGCCTGGCGAGCTACGCTAGCGGCCCCGGATTCTTGACGTAGCGCTTGACGACCGCGTCCGCGGACAGGTACGTGAGCGCGCCGATCGTCCCCGTCGGATTGTAGCCGGCGTTCTGGGGAAACGCGCAGGCGCCCATGACGAAGACGTTGGGAACGTCCCAGGTCTGCATGTACTTGTTGACGACGCTCTTCGCCGGATCGGTCCCCATGATCGCGCCGCCGGTATTGTGCGTGCTCTGATAGGGGACGATGTTGTAGTGCGCGGAGAGCTGATTGGTCGTGAAGGTCGTCGCGCCGGTCGCGCGCGCGATCCTTTCCTGAACACCGGCGATCATCTCGGCGGCCTTGTGCTCGTGCGGACCGTAGTCAAAGGTCATGCGCAGAAGCGGCTGCCCGTAAACGTCCTTGTACGTCGGATCGAGATCGAGGTAGTTGCCGCGATAGGACTGGACGCTGGCTTGCGAGCCGATCGTGAACGAGCGGTTGTAGTAATGGGCGACGGCCTTTTTCCACGCGGCTCCCCAGCGCGGCGTCCCTTTCGGAACGGGATGGTAGAGGATCGGACGGAAGCCTGAGCTGCTCGCCGAGATCAACCCGCCCGCAACAAAATCCTTACCGCTGTGATCGAAGTTGTCGCTGTTGAAGTCGTCGATGCATATGCTCTGCGAGCCGGCGCCCATAAAGGCGTTGAAGTACTTGCCGCTGTTGAAGAACAGTTGCGTGTTCGTCCCGGCTTGGTAGGCGTAGTTTTTCCCGACGACGCCGTTCCCCGTAGCGGGATCGTAAGGCTGCCCGATCTTCGAGAGCAGCAGCAAGTGAACGTTGTTGAGACCGTATGCCGTCAAGAAAATCATGTTCGCCGGCTGCACCTGCTCGCGCCCGAGCGAATCGAGATAGGTGACGCTGACGGCCTTCTTTCCGGTACTGTCGAGATTGACTTTGAGGACCTTCGCGTGCGTGCGCAGCTCGAAGTTGGCATTCTTCGAGACCTTCGGCCAGAGGGTCGTTTGCAAACTCGCCTTCGCGCCGGTCTCGCAGCCGAAGCGCTCGCAGTAACCGCAATAGATGCACTCGCCTAGCGTCACGCCCTCGGGATTGGTATAGCGGCGCGTCGAGTTCGCGGACGGCTGCGGGAAAGGATTATAGCCGAGATTCTGCACGGCTTGCGCGAACGTCGCGCCGATCGTACTCGCTATCATCGGCGGATTGGGATATTCGCGCTGCCGCGGCCCTTCGAATGGATTCCCGCCCGGCTGCGTTTGCCCGCGGAGATTGCCGGCTTTGCCGGCAATCCCGGCCAAGTACTCAAAGCGATCGAAGTACGGCTCGAGCTCGTCGTAGGTAACGCCCCAATCGGCCGACGTGCAGTTCTCGCCGAAGATCGCCGCGCCGTACTTCTGCGTGTAGCGGCTGCGGATCGTAAGATCGGCCGGCAAGAAGCGCCAGGTCGCACCGTTCCAATGCACGCCCGCGCCGCCGACGCCGTCGCCCGGCAAGAACGAGCCGAGCTGACGCATCGGGAGCGCCGTTTGGCTGCGCTCGTTGCGGAACGTCAACGTCTCTTTCGAGGTGTCTTGCATCATCTTGTATTGGATGGCGTAGGCGAGCTCGTCGTAGCGGCTGTACGCGACGAAATCGGGATT
>DATNIC010000050.1:0-2012 GCA_035604635.1 Binatia bacterium | reverse complement strand
CTTCCGCCCACTTATGCGACCGTCGTCTCGAGTACGTCACCGGAGTACCTCGCAAAGGTGAACAAGCACTCGTGAGAGCTCTCTCCAGAGCGTCCCTGGCCGCCGCCGTCTTCCTCGTGCTCCTCTTGCAGCCACCGCTGGCCTTTCGCAGCAGTGCGGCAGACTTGGTCACGATTCGTATCGCCAGTTCGCCGGCCGACGGCATCGTGCCGGTTCTCTACGCCGAGCAAACCGGCGCTTTCGCGAAAGCCGGCCTCGACGTCAGCACGATCAAAATGAGCGGCGGCGCCGTCGTCGCCGGCGTCCTCGGCGGCTCGATCGACGTCGGGAAGTCCAGCGTCGTCGCAATCATCCTGGCGCACGCGAAAGGCATTCCATTCCAGATCGTCGCGCCGTCGGCGGTCTACGACCCGAAGACCCCCGACGCCGTCTTGGGGGTTAAGAGCGACTCCCCGTTCAGGTCGGCAAAGGATCTCTCCGGCCAGGCTATTGCGGTCTCGACCCTTGGGGACATCAGCGAAGTCGCGATCCGCTCGTGGTTCGATCAAAACGGCATGGACGTGCGCAGCGCCCAACTCGTCGAGATCAGCATCTCCGCCACTGCACCGGCCGTCGAACAGGGGCGCGTGCAAGCCGGCGTCCTCATCAAGCCGTTCATCACCGACGCGGTCGACTCCGGAAAGGAGCGCGTCCTCGCGCCGGTGTACGGCGCGATCGCGCCCCGCTTCCTAGAATCGGTCTATTACGGCAATCGCGCCTACCTCGACGCCAACCGCTCGTCGATCTTGGCGTTCAAGCGCGTCCTGGAGCAGTCATCCCGTTACGTGAACGTGCACCTCGTCGAGACGTCCGGTCTCCTAGCCGATTTCGTCGGGTTGGATCCGCAGCGGGCGAAGACCGTCTCTCGGATCGTCACGGCCAACACGTTGGACGCGCGAGACGTGCAGCCGGTGATCGACGCGATGGTCCGCACACACATGCTCGATAAGCCGTTCGACGCTCGCGAAATCATCTGGCACTGATGCTCACATACCAGTCGATTACGGTCACTCCCGCATCGCCGCACATCGGCGCAGAGATCGCCGGCGTCGACCTCACGAAGCCGCTCGACCCCAGGCAAGTCCAAGAGATTCACGACGCGCTCCTCGAGCACTTGGTGATCTTCTTCCGCGACCAGCCGATCGATTTCGAAGCGCACAAAGCGCTTGCACGCCATTTCGGCGAGCTGCACATTCACGTCGCGGGCGACGGAACGCACTCAAAAGTCATGGCCGACGACCCCGCCGTGCGCGCGCTCCATTTCGATGCGAACTCGAAGGAAGTCTCGGGCGAGCTTTGGCACACGGACCAATCGGTCGCCGCCGTCCCGCCGATGGGCAGCATCTTGTACCTGCACACGGTGCCTCCCAACGGCGGCGGTGATACGATGTTTGCGAGCATGTACGCTGCCTATGAGGCGTTAACGCCGCGGATGAAAGAGTACCTGAAGGGCTTGACCGCCACGCACGACGCCTCTCGCGGCTACGCTCGGACCGCTACCAACAATCTTCCCGTATCCGTGCACCCGCTCATCACCAAGCATCCCGAGACCGGACGCAAGGTCATCTACTTCACCGGCGCGGTCGTCACGAAGATCAACGAGCTGTCCGAACTAGAGAGCAACCACCTCATCGCGTTCCTGACCGAACATTGCGCGCATCCGAATTTTCAGGTTCGCTTCCGCTGGCGGCCCCATTCGATCGCCTTCTGGGACAATCGGTGTGCGCACCATCGCGCGATCTGGGACTACTACCCGCACGTTCGCTCGGGCTACCGCATCCAGATCCGCGGTTCGAAACCGATCGCGGCGGATTGACCCCAAGCCGCGAGAACGTCATCGGACGTCGCGACGATCCCGAAGAACTGGCGCATGTTGGCGAGCGTCGCGTCGTGCGCTTCCTGCGTGCTCGTGGCCGTGCAGTCCGACAAAAAGACGATGTTGTAGTCACGCATGAATCCGTCGCGTGCCGTCG
>DATNIC010000049.1:0-5735 GCA_035604635.1 Binatia bacterium | reverse complement strand
CAGCGAGTCGCTGAACACGCGCCCGCCGTATGCCGTCGGGACGACGTTATACCAAATCAGGTAGGCGCCCATGATCCAGAAATAGACCAGCGGATGTCCGAAGTACCAGAAGAGCATCCGCGTTAGCTCGACGTCGACCCCTTTCGTGATCCCGAGCGACCAGGGGAGCAGGATCAGGACTTCCGCGACGACGCCCAACGTCGCGATGAACCACATCACGAACGTGAAGACCGAGCCGTGAGCGGGCAGCGGTATTTTGGTTCCCGGATTCTGGCGTTTGAACCACACGACATTGAGAAGAATGTCGAGCCCGACGAGCCACGTCCCGACGATCAAGAGCGCGGCGCCCAAATAGAAGAACGGACTCGCTTTGAGCGGCGCGTAGAAGGTGTAGAGGACGCTTGCGTTACCCGCGAGGATCTCGATCGCCGCCATCAGCGTCCCCACCAGCATGACCGTATAACCCGACCAGCCGAGTCTCACCGAGCGGACTCGCGGAATCGTGCGATAGGTCGAGAACGTCATCAGGCCGGTGATGAAGAACGTCGTGAAAACGAGTGCCATCAATACGCCGTGCGCCGTCAGCATGCGGTAGTAGTCGAACCATGGCGGCATCACGATGAAATTTGCGCGCGAAAACCCCTGGAGCAAGCCAAAGAGCGCGCCGACGATGAGTGCTGCGGTCGCGGTGTAGATGTGCGTGAGGACCAGGAGATCGCCTTGGGCGCGCGAGAGCTCGATGGTCTGGGGGATCCCCCCGGGTGTCGATTGAGTCGCCATCCTCACTTTACCTCGATCGAAGCGGCCATCACCTGATGGCCTGCGCCGCAATACTCGTTGCAAATCAGCAGGTACTTGCCGGGCGTCTTGAACGTGTACGCCACGGAGCTGACCCACCCGGGCGTGACCATCGTGTTGATCCCGGTCTCCGGAACGCTGAACCCATGCTCGACGTCGATGCTCGTCACGTAGAATGTGACGTGGGCACCGGCGGGGACATCGATGTGGCTGGGGTTCCACGAAAAAATTTGGCCGACGTAATAGGCCTCGTATTCGCCCTCGGCGATCTTTCGTAAGCCGGGATGATCGAACGGAGGCGTCTCGCTCACTTTGGCCGGGTCGATCGATTGGACGCGACTGGGCGGGACGAAACCGTCGACGATCGCCGCGGTCGTGATCACGGCGAGGAAGACGGCGAGCATCCCGATCCCGAACGCCATCCAGATGCGCTCGCTACGGTATATGTGCATCTCTTCTTACCACCGTGCTCGCAGGAGGAGGAACATTAAGAACCAGCCGACGGCAAAGAGGGCGCCGATCGTGAAGACGAACCCCGTCGTCGCCGGCAGCGGCGACTCTTCGTCGGCAGGACGGTCAGTGTGCGGTGCTTTCTCCATTTGAGCACCCTACCAACCAGTCGTGACCGTTTGTTGAAGCTTGGGTGAAAGGCGCCGCCGCGCGTTATTCACACGCTGGTCCAACGGCGCATCCGCATGCCGGTACGCCCGGGAATTGCAAGCAATAACCGGTCTTCATGTCGCTCAAACGGACGGCGTGACCGCCATATGTTTCCAAACATCGCCTGATCGGCTCAAACGGGTCGGAGCCGGGCGCCTCATCTTTCGGCGAGTGCAGGACGAGGTTGACGGATTGCGCGGAGGCTTGCTCGATCTCGAGCGTGCTTCCGGCAGGCGCCGCCCTCAGCAGCGTCTGGACGGCGCCGTCAAGGGCGCGGTAGATCGGCCTCGGGTCGGCGCGAAACGCACGGCAGCCGTTGAAAGGTGAGGCAAGGATCAGGTTCACGTTCGCCGCCGCAGACAACATCATCATCGCGTCGATTACTCGTGCCGCGATCTCGGCGAGATCGACGAAACGGTCGTCGCCGCCCCAATCCTCGTCTCGCCCCTTCGCGACGATCGTTTCGATATCGGCGAGCGTTTGTCCGACGTGCTGCAGGTTGCCGCGCGTCGAGGGCATTTTGCCGTCGATCATCGCCGTCACCGTTAAGATGGCGGTCGTCAGGCGGTTGCGCAGTTCGTGGATCTCGGTCACTATGCTTGAGCGCGGGCTCTCTTTTCGCGCTCGGTATCTTGATATGCGTGCTCGATGAAGTCCCGGATCCGCTCGAGCAGCTCGCGCGCCGTCGCCCCGGCGATTTTACGCCCCATCGCCGCATCGAATGTCTTGCCGGCCGCACCGAAGGGCGGCTCGTATTCGCCGCGCAGCGCGAGGGCGCAATCCGAGTAGTCGTCGCCTGCCTCGACGGTGAGGGTCCCCTTGAAGGTCGGGAACGGACCGCCGCCTTCAGGTTCCCACTGCAAGTGGATCGTCGGTATCATGTCGCTCCCGGTCTCGATCTCGTGCAACGAGAATTCGACCCGTTTTTCCAGGTCGGTTCGCAAGCCCGCGAGCCCCATCGGCGCATAGAGGGTCAGCAGGACCCTCCCTTTTCCGTCAGCGTTGGTGCTGAAAAAGCGCTCGACGTAGGCGGGTGCCTGATTCGGGGCACACTCGGCATAGATTTTTTCGACCAGCTTGCTCATGAAAGTTTCCTCCCGAGCGAAGCATAGCCGCGGGCTTTGACGAGATGGTGAACGGTCGATGAAGGCCCGGCGAAGAGACCTACTGGGTGAACTTGTAGCCGACGCCCTGGACGGTTATGATGTATCGTGGGTGGTTGGGGTCGTCGCCGATCTTGTTCCGCAGATTCGCGATGTGCTTGTCGAGCGTGCGGTCATAGATCTCGGTGGAGTCGGCGTTGATGTTATCGAGCAACTGCGAGCGCGTGAGGGCGACCCCGGAGTTGTGCGCGAGCACGTCGAGGATCCGGTACTCCATCGGGGTGAGCTTCAGCAGTTTGCCGGCGAGGCGTACTTCGTGACCGGTGCGATCGATCTCGAGGTCGGCGATGCGCTGAACGTCATGCTCGACCCGGGTGATCGACGGCTTGCGCTCAGTGCGGTGAATGATGTTCTTGACGCGTGCGACGACTTCGCGAGGATTGAACGGCTTCGCGATATAGTCATCGGCTCCGAGCTCCAGCCCGACGATGCGATCGACGGAGTCGTCGCGGGACGTCACCATGAGGATCGGGACGTCGGAGACCTTGCGAACCTGCTTGAAGATTTCGACTCCCGACATCGTCGGCAGATTCAGATCGAGGAGGATCACGTCGAACGGCTCCGCGAGCGCCTTCTTCAGGCCTTCCCCTCCGTCGAATGCCCCCGTCACCACGAAGCCCTCGTCTTTGAGGTAATTAGAGAGGACCTCGACGATCGTGCGTTCGTCATCGACGATGAGGGCGCGGCGTTGCTTGACGATTTCTTCCATAGTCGCTTGCATTCCGTGCTTCGGCGCGGCGAAAAGGGGCTCCCGGTCCGATGAATACGGCCGTCCTGGCGGTGAATGCGGGTTCATCGAGCATCAAGCTGTCGCTCTTCGAGATCGGCAAGGAGTTACGCAGTACCGCCGCTGCTCTGCACCGGACGGTCGAGATCTCGCCGGGTCAGTCGCACGAGGACGCGTTCGCCGGGGCGCTTGCGGAGATCGATCGCGAGCTTCCATCCCTGCGCATCGCTGCCGCGGGGCACAGAATCGTGCATGGCGGAACGCGCTTTTTCGAGCCGGTGCGCATCGATCCGTCCGTCCTTGCGGGGCTCCGTGAGCTCATCCCCTTAGCGCCGCTTCATCAGGGGCGCAATATCGCGGCAGTCGAGGCGCTCGAGCGATTGCACCCGGGGTTGCCCCAAGTCGCGTGTTTCGACACGGCCTTTCATCATCACCAGTCCGCCGTTGCAACAGCCGTTGCGCTGCCTCGGGAGATTACGGAGAAGGGCGTCCGCGGGTATGGCTACCACGGCCTCTCTTATGAATACATCGCGTCCGAGCTGCCCAAACATCTGGGCGACGCCGCCGAGGGGCGGATCGTCGTCGCGCATTTGGGAAACGGCGCGAGCATGTGCGCCTTGCGCAACCGCCGGAGCGTCGCGACGACGATGGGATTTAGCGCGCTCGACGGTTTGGTGATGGGGACCCGCCCGGGTACGCTGGATCCGGGGGTCCTCCTCTACCTGCTCGAGCGGGGCATGCCGCCGGCGGACTTGGGAGACCTGCTTTGGAACCGCTCGGGATTGCTGGGCGTTTCGGGCGTGAGCGGTGACATGCGCACGTTGCTGGCGAGTCCCGAACCGTACGCGCGCGAGGCGATCGAACTCTTCGTCTACCGCATCGTGCGCGAGCTCGGCTCGCTTGCGGCGGCGTTGGGAGGCCTCGATGCGCTGGTCTTCACCGCCGGCATCGGAGAGCACGCGCCGGAGATTCGTGCGCGCGTTTGTGAGGGCGCCGCTTGGCTCGGTTTGCAAAGCCGCATCCCGGTCCTCGTCATCCCGACCGACGAAGAGGCGGTCGTCGCCCGCCACACCGTCGGCAGCCTGGGCTTGGGACCGTAGATACAGGAGGTTTGCCGGCCGCCGCCTCGCAAGCCCCTAGGTCCGTGGATAAGCTTTTGCACGATATTCGCAACGAATTGGCCGTCGCGATTGCAAGCGTTCAGGCGTTCATCGACGGCAAGCTCGAGCCCAATGCCGAGACGTATGGTGAGGTGCTCGATGCGCTCGAAGAGGTGAATCGCATGCTCTCGCAATTGCGCCAAACGCACGAGAAGATCTGATCGCCGTGCAAAACCTCTTCAACTTGGTCGTCGAGGCTGCACCCAACGCGATGGTCCTGGCGAGCGACAGCGGCCGGATCGTGTATGTCAATGCTCAGACGGAGAGCCTTTTCGGGTATTCGCGCGATGAGCTGCTCGGCCAATCGATCGAGCTGTTGGTCCCCGAGCGATTCCGTCGCGCGCATCCTGCGCTGCGCAGCGAATATACTCAGGCGCCGACGGTGCGTCCCATGGGCGCCGGGCGGGATCTCTACGGCCGCTGCAAGGACGGCAGCGAGATCCCGATCGAGATCGCGCTCAATCCGCTCGTCACCGAAGACGGCAATTTCGTCCTTGCCGCAATCGTCAACATCGCAGAGCGCAAGCGGATGGAGGAGCTGCGCTTGCTCAACACCGGGATGCAGCAGCATAGCGCAAAGCTCGAGGTGCTCAACCGGGAACTCGAAGCGTCGTCACGCTTCAAGTCGCAATTCGTCGCGACGATGAGCCACGAGCTGCGCACGCCGCTCAACGCGATCATCGGGATGACGGAACTACTGGCGAAGACCAAACTGGACAAGCGTCAGAGTACCCAAGTCGAGACGATCAACGAATCGGCAGAAGCACTGTTGGCGATCATCAATAGCATTTTGGACTTTTCAAAAATCGAAGCCGGCAAGATGGACCTGCGGGCAAGCACCTTCGTCGTCGAGACCGTCGTCGAGGCCGCCGCCGACGTCCTCGCGTTGCAAGCGCGCGACAAGGGCATCGTGCTGCACACGTACGTCGATCCGATGATTCCGCAGGTGCGCGGCGACGCCGACCGGCTGCGTCAGATTCTGCTGAACTTGATCAGCAATGCTGTGAAGTTCACGGAGCGCGGCCAGGTCGTCGTTCGGGCGCTGCCGCTGGGGACGCCGGGACGCTACGTCATGCTGCGCTTCGAGGTGCAGGATACCGGTATCGGGATCCCGGCGGACGTCGTGCCGCAACTGTTTCAACCGTTCGTCCAGGGCGATGGTTCCTCATCGCGGCGTTTCGGCGGTACGGGCCTCGGGTTATCGATCTCGAAGCGTCTTGCCGAGCT
>DATNIC010000048.1:0-19149 GCA_035604635.1 Binatia bacterium | reverse complement strand
GCGATCGCCAGCCGCTCGACCGGAAAGGCGCGCTCGCTCGAAAACGATATGACCTGCCCGGTGGCGTGGACGCCGGCGTCGGTCCGCCCTGCGCCGGTGATCTTTACCGGTTCTTGGAAAATGGCAGAGATCGCGCGCTCGAGCTCACCCGCGATCGTCCGCGTCGACGGCTGAAACTGAAAACCGCTGAACTCCGTGCCGTCGTATTCTACGACGGCACGGAAACTCGCGCGGTCGGCGCTACGCGACGGCGCGGTGCGGGACGGAGCGCTTTTCGTCCAAGTCGAGCAGATCGGTCCAAGCGGTGACGTCGGTCCGATCCGGTGCGACCTCGTTGCGCAGCTTCACGAAATAGTCGTGGGCCGGCGTCCCGGCATCCGGCGCGTGCCGCAGCCACTCTTCGTTCCAACGCTCGAGCTCGGCAGCCGACTTCTTTGCGACAAACGGCTTGACGTACGCCTCGATCTCCGCGTCGTTCTTCGCGTTCTTGATCGCAGCGAGCAGTTTCTCACCGTCGAGTCCCAAGTATTCGAAGAGATGCTTGTCCATCGGACAGTCGTAGTTGTACTCGCCGACGTTGCCGTCGACGACGGCCTTGCCTTTGTCGATCGTTCGAGCCAGCTGGACGATCCCCAGCATCTTCTCGCGGACGCTGCGCGGATAGCTCTTCGTTAAATCCATGTTATGTGCTCCGTTGGTTCGAAAGTGCGATGCGTGCCCTCAAACAGCGGTCCGGATGGCTTGGTTTCAGGGCGGGAGCGGGCGCTGCAGTGGGAAGAGGATCACCTCGCGGATCGAGGTGTTGTTCGTCAGCAGCATCACGAGCCGGTCGATCCCCATCCCCATGCCTGCGGTCGGCGGCATCCCGTACTCGAGCGCGGTCACGAAGTCCCAATCCGGCGGGGGGATCTCTTCGTCGCCGGCGGCCCGCTCCTTCACTTGCGCTTCGAAGCGGGCGCGCTGATCGTCGGGGTCGTTGAGCTCGCTGAACGCGTTGATCACTTCCATGTGCGCGATGAAGAGCTCGTAGCGGTCGGCGATCTCGGGATCGCCTTCCTTGCGCTTGGCGAGCGGCGAGATGACGACGGGATAGTCGTAGACGAAGGTCGGGTCGACGAGCTTCGGCTCGATGAACGCCTCGAAGATCTTGTCGAGCGCGTGGCCATGCGACGTCGTCGCGGGCTGCGGTAGGCCCAGCCGCGCGAGCAGCTCGCGCGCATGTTCCGGCTGCAGCAACTCTTCCCGCGTGACGCCGGCCCATTTCTGCATCGCCTCGAAATAGGAGACGCGCGCGAACGGCCGCTTGAACGAGATCGGTTTGCCGTCGAATTCGAGGACGTCGCTTTTGCTGAGCGTCGTCACCAGATGCGCGAGCATCTCTTCATTGAAGTCCATCATCTCGGCTGCCGACCAGTAGGCCGCGTAGAGCTCGAGCATCGTGAACTCGGGGTTGTGCTTGGTATCCATCCCCTCGTTGCGGAAGATCCGGCCGATCTCGTAGACGCGTTCGAGCCCGCCGACGATCAGGCGCTTGAGGTTGAGCTCGGTCGCGATCCGCAGATCGAGGTCGAGGTCGAGTGCGTTGTGATGCGTGCGGAACGGCCGGGCCGCAGCGCCGCCGGCGACGTGCAGCATCACCGGCGTCTCGACTTCGTAGAAGCCGCGCGCGTCGAGGAAATGCCGCAAGGTCGCGACGATCCGGGTGCGCTTGACGAAGACGTCGCGGACCTCGGGATTGACGATCAGATCGACGTAGCGCTGGCGATAGCGCTTTTCGACGTCGACCAAGCCGTGCCACTTGTCCGGGAACGGCCACAATGATTTGCCCAAGATGCTCAAGCGCTGGACGCGAATCGTCAGCTCCCCCATCTTCGAGCGGAACGGATAGCCGTGCACGCCGATCAGATCGCCGCGATCGAGCTGGTCGAAGAGGTCGAACATTTCATCGCCGACCGCGTCTTTACGCAGGTAGAGTTGGATGCGGCCGGTGCGATCTTCGAGATCGGCGAAAACCGCTTTGCCCATCTTCCGCAGCGAAACGATCCGGCCGGCGATCCCGACGACGTGCTCGGGTGCATCTTCTCCCTTTGCGAGGCCGCCGTGCTGTTCCGCGATCTCGTGCGCCTTCGAGGTGACCTCGTAGCGGCTGGCGGCGAACGGATCGGCCCCGCGTGAACGTAAGGCGGCCAGGTTGTTACGCCTGGCCGCGATCAGTTCAGCTTCGGTCTTTCCGAGATCGCCGGCGTCTTTCAAGACGCTTTCTTCGTCGTCTTCTTCGCCGGCTTATTGATTGCTTCGATTTTGTATTGCATGACGCCGCGCGGCGTGGTGACGTCTACGACGTCGCCCTTCTTACGATGCATCAGCGAGGAGCCGAGCGGCGATTCGTTCGAAAGGCGGTGGTTCCGCGGATCCGATTCCGCCGAACCGACGATCGCGAACTCGTGCGCGTCGCCGGTCTTGATCTCCTTGACCTTGACGATCGCGCCCAGATGGACTTCATCCGCGACGTAGTCGGAAGCGTCGATGATCCGTGCGTTGCGGATCATCCCTTCGAGCTTGAGGATCCGGCCTTCGACGAACGCCTGCTCTTGCTTGGCGTCCTCGTATTCGGCGTTTTCGGTGATGTCGCCGTACTCTTTGGCTTGTCGAATCCGTTCGTTTACTTCGCGGCGATGGACTGTCTTGAGGTCGTCGAGCTCATCCTCGAGCTTTTGCAAGCCCTCCCGGGTAAGCACGATCTCTTTTTCGTTCAAAAGGACATCCTCGTGTGATACTAGCCCGCATCGTGAATGGCGGGCGTGGCAGTCTCTGGGCCAGCGCCGTTTGTTCCACTCGCCGGGCCATGGTCCTTCAGGCCCTCTCGGGCTCGGGGGCAAGCGCAACGCTGACGCGGGAGCGCCAGAGCGCGAGGGGGACGCCCAACAGCGCGCAGATTCCGATCGTGATGCGCGTCGGCGTGTCGTACTGAAGGAAGGCGATGACGAGGATCGCGGCAAGCGAGATGGTCGCGGCGAGGGGGATGACGACGCCCATGAACCGCTCGGAAGGCTCCCGCATGAACGTCCGCGCCGCCGCGGCCGTGCTGCACATGAAGAGCGCTCCCAGAAAGAGCGCGCTCCCGTTGAGCACGAGATTATAGGCGTCGTGCGCGCTCCTCCAGAGGCCCGTGGCAAGCGTAAACGCGATCACGATCACAGCGACGCTCACGATCGACCACGTCGGCGTCCCGCGACGGTCGAGCTCGCCGATGAAGGGCGGCAGCACGCCGTCTCTCCCCATCGCGAAGACGCCGCGCGTCAGGTAGACCAGCGTCGTTTGAAGCGAGACGAGGATCGAGATCAGGACGACGATCGTAATCATTGCGCCCCACGCGCCGGAGCCGAGCTGAGCGCCCACGTACGCCATCGCGTCTTCGGCGTGGTCGTTAAAGCCGGAGACGGTGCCGACGCGCATGTACGCGACCATGCAGATAAGGAGGACGAGCGCGGTCGCGAGCAATCCGATGATTCCACCCCATCCCGGCGTGTCTCGGCCTCCGACGTTCTCTTCCGAAGTCGATGCGGAGATCTCCCAGCCGTCGACCGTCCAGATCGCGATCGCCATCGCGACGAAGACGCCGCCGAGGCCGACCGGCGCGGCCGGTGCCGAAGGGGCAGGCGACGACGCCGGTCCGTGTCCAAACGCGGCGATCGCGGTGACGAGCAACACGGCGATTTCGGTCAGGAGCATCACGATCGCTACGCGTGAGGTCGGCCGCAGGCCGGCCCACAGCAAGACTGACGCTGCGATGATCCACACCGAGCCGATGACGGCTTCGACGAGCGGTGAGCCGCCGCCGCTGCTCGGGGAAAAGAGATCGATCGTGTAGACGCCTGCCGGCAGCGCGGTCGCAAGGACCGCGAACAGGTTTGAAAGGATCAACAGCCACGCGCCATAGCTTCCGAAGCGGTCGCCGAACGCACTGCGAATCCAGGAGTAGCTCGAGCCTGCGTTCGGATACACGCGCACCATCCGCCAAAAGCCGATCGCGGCACACGTCATGACCGCTGTCAGCAAGACGAGCGCGAGCGGCGCAAGCGTCCCGGCCGCGCCGACCATCGGGCCCATCGTCGTCGCAATCGAGAACGCGGGGCCCATCGACGCGCTCGCCATGATCGTGACGTCGAAGAGCGAGAGGACGCGCGGGAGGCGCTTTTGGTCCATAGTTAGACCGATGCGAAGTCGACCAGGCGCGGACGGATCACGAGCTCGCGCAGAAAGCGCTCGTAGTCGTTTGCGCCGCCCAGCGCGACGAGGATCGCCTCGACGACGTTGGTCCCGAACGAGCGGCCGGCAAACTCGGGCGTGGTCGTCACGAGCTGCGCGACGCCGCGCGCGCGCAGATCCTCGACGTCGCGTGAGGTGACGGTATTGGTCAACACGAGCTTTCCATCCAGACGCGGGGGCATGAACTGGCGCATGAAGTGAAAGTCGCCCGCGATGATCTCTGCCTCGTCGTAGTACTGCGGATACTTGGGCTGCGGCGGACGCTCTTGCTTCTTCCCGGTCGGATAGAAGAATTGGAAAGGCAGCTTGCACGCGTCGGGGAGATATTTTTCGGCGAGCGCCTCGAATTCGCTCAAGCCGCGGACCGGCTTGTCCAAATCGAGCGCGAAGATGAAATCGCCGAAGAGGACGTCGGCGCCCGCGGCGACGAGCGCCTGCGCCATCCCGAAGCGGTCGAGCGCGCTCACCATCAGGACCCTCTTCCCGCGTAACTCGATTCCCAGCTCGTCGCGTAAGTAGTCGACGGCTTGACGTTCGAGCGTGTTCTTCAGCCCGCTGCCGTCGACGACCGGCGTCTGCTTGACCGCGTCCAACAAGCGCAGCCCGTCGCGCAACGCGTATCGTTTCTTCCCGGCATAGAGGTACACGTCGATCCCGCCGAGTCCGATCGCATCGACGCGGCCGTCGAGCGCGCGCAGCCGCTCGAGCGCGCGATCGAGCGAGCCGTCGACGCCGACGCGCGAGATGTCGAGCTGTTCACCCAATAGCTCGACTTGAACGCGATGATCGCGCGTCGAGCTCCCGAGCGAGACCGATACGACGCGCTTCACGCGGAAATTGCGCGCCGCTGCTCGGCCGCTGCGCGGATCTTTGCGATGTGCTCCGGCGTGATCGCGAGATCGAATGCGCGCATGTCGGCGAGCTCGAACCCGCAACGTTGCGCGAGCCGATCGATCTCGACGATTTTGTCGAGCTCGATCCCGCGTCCCAGGGTGAACGGCTCGAGCCGCTCTTCGAGCGCAAGGACCATCGTCTCGGAAAGGCAGGCCAGCGCGGTCCCCGGCGGCAGTCCGAAATCGAACTGGCCCTCGTGGCCGATCAGCCGATCCATGCGCGGCGTCCCCGGCATCCGCATATGCCCGCCCTCGACGACCAGGACGTCGGGACGCTCGCTCGCGATGCGCCGGCTCACGTCATGCGGGAGCGAGAGCTCGCAGATGACGGCGCCGGTCTGCACGTCTTCGGGTTCGATGACGTCTTGGGTCGACGACGTCGCGGTGAGGATGATCTGCGCGTTGCGGACGGCGGCACGCAAGTCGGTCGTGTACGACGACCCGGAAGGCAGCTCGGCCTTGACCTCATCGAAGAAGTTGCGCAGGCGGGTCTCATTTCGCGCGACGAGGGTCACGCGGCCGACGCGCGGCGCGATCAACCGGACGCACGCCGCACCGATCGAGCCGGTCGCGCCGATCACGGCGACGCCGGCTCGTTCGACGTCGATCGACATCTCCGCCGCAGCGCGAAAGAGGCTCGCGACGCCGGATGCAATCGTGAGCGAGTTGCCCGTCGTCACCGGGATCGGGCTTCGCTCGGCGATCGTCACGCCGCCGTCGCCGATCACCGCGGTAAAGGCCCCAAGTCCGGCGATTTGGGCACCGAGCTCCGCGCCGATTTCGATCGCGCGGACGATGCGCCCATAGATGTCTTCGCGCGGGAGCGCAAGCAGCTGCTCGGGCAACAGCGGGACGGCGACGAGCCAACCCTCCGTCTCTCGTCCGTCCGGAGCGACGACGCCCGTGACGTGCGCCGCCGCGTGCGCCGGCATCCATTCGAGAATCTTCGCGATGATCGGGCGGCCTTTGCCGGCTGAACCCGGTTCGTAGCGCGACACGTCGTCGAACGAGAGCGGGTGGATGACGAAGCAGAACTTAGCCATGACTAAGGTGTTGTTCGCGAAGGAGGTGCGGCTCCGCTGCCGCAAGCGAACGGCATGAACGAGACAATCGCATCGCTCGCGGAAAGCGTCCGCATCCCGGCGCCGGCACCCGCGCCGCAGGCGCTCGCCTTCGACGGCAACGCGCTCTGGATGGGCTCATGGGAGACGTCGCACATCTACGCGGTCGATCCACGGCGCGGGAGCGTCTATGAAGAGACGCAGGCGCCCGGCAAGCCGGTCAGCGCCGTCGCCGTCGGCGACGAACTGCGCTTCGTCTTGAGCGAGACGGACGACAGCCGCTTCATCCGCCGCTACATCCCCGGTCACGGCTTCAAGACGGAAGCGATCCCTTGTCCGGACGACACCGGATCGTTCCTCGCCTTCGACGGCAACCGTCTGTGGCTCAGTCAGCGCTACAACAAACGGATCCTCGAACTCGACGTCAACTTCAAGCCCATCCGTACCGTGGCAGTCGGCGAAGAGATCATCGGCTTCGCGTGGGCGCGCGGCGTCGTGCTGCTCTCAACGTGGCTCGGCCGCGACCGAGGCGGCTGCCGTCTCGCGACGATCGATCCGAACGCGCCCTCGCCGCAGCTGCGTTTCCTCGCCGCGGTCCCCTTCGTCGCGGTCTCGCTCGCGCTCGACGGCGAGACCTGCTGGACGAACGACTTCAAGCAGAACGAGATCGTCCGGTTCGCTTTGCCCGACTTTTAGCGGGCTGCGCAAGTATCGCGTCGATCGCCGCCTGCGGGGTCGTCGCTAAGAGCCAAGCGCCGATCGCTGCGAGGACGACGATCCCGACGATTCCGGCGATCCCGCCCAAGAGCGGCTGCGTGACGAAGACGGCGACCGGCGCGATGCCGTGTGCTTGCGACGAGAACGCCGCCGCGAAGAAGATCGACAAGTACAAGCTACCGGCTCTGATGCGCAAGGCCGCTTCAACCATCCCGAGCGCGCATGTGAACAGCACGATCAGCACGTAGCCGGCCGGATAGCCCGCATAGAGGTAGCCCAAGGCCGCCAGCGGCAACAGCGTCGCACCCCAGAGAAGTCCGTAGCCGATCGCCGCGGGCCAGCGGCCTAGCGGCAAGAGTTTCGGCAAGACGAATCCGGTCCAACCGAATTGCGAGCCGAACGCGGGGACGAGCGCCGGGACGATAAAGAGCGAGAGCGACGCCGCGAGCGTCCAGCTGATCTGGGCCGGCGCAAACTGCGCAAACGCCGGGTTGAAGCGCGCGAGTCCCAGCGCCAGGCTAGATCCGTAGATGACCAAGTAAATCCACGGAACCGCGATCCACGTCAACGCAAAGTATTGCCACCGGCCCATGCGCAGCCCGGCCGTCGCGAAGCCCTCTTTGGTCGCGGTCGCGCGCACGATCCACGCTGAGAACGCCGGGACCACCGTGACGGCGATCAGCAAGAACGCGCTCGACTGATCGGCAGCGGACGTGCCGCCGAAGCGGACACCCTTCAAATACGCCATGATCTCGGCGGGCCACGTTAGGGCGATCGTCAGCATCACGAACGCGAGAATGCCCTGCCAGTCGACGCGTTTCGCGTTTTCCTCGCTGATCTTCACCGCGCGCGCACCTTCGACTCGGCTTCGCGTTTGAGACCCGCCAGCATCATCTCGCTGTTCTCCCGGACTTTCCGCTGCAACGTCGGGCCGATCAGCTCGGCGAGCGTCGGGACGCCGAAATCGTATTCGACCCCGAGCCTCACGAACGTGCGGCCGGCTCGTTCGCGAAAGGTCCACGTTCCTTCGAAGACGTCGAGATCGCCTTCGAGCAAGCGGTAGACGATCGTCGTCTGCGCGTCGTCGAAGAGATCTTCCTCGACCCATTCGATCGGTGCGTCCTCAACCAGTGTTTTCCAACGCGTGATCACTCGATCCGCATGGCGCTCGAGGACGGTGACCGACTCGACGTCCGGCATGAACTGCGGAAAGCGCTCTTGATCTTTGGCCAGCTCGTAAACGTCGCGCGCCGGCGCGTCGACCTCGATCGTCACTTCGACGAACGGCACTAGAGCGGCCCCAATTGCGCGAACGCGACGGAGACCGATGCCTCGAGCACGGCGAGCGCCGTCGCGATCTCGTTCGCCGTCACGATGAGGGGCGGTTCGAGGCGAATGACGCGCTGGCGGTTGAGCGTCCACGCTGCGGTCACGCCGCGTTTGAGCATCTCCGGGATGATCATCCCGGCGTAGCCTTCGTGACGCAACTCGACGCCGACGAGGAGTCCACGCCCGCGCACCTCGGCGATCACCCCGGGATGGCGTTGCGCGATCGCCCGCGCGCCGGCAAGGAGTTCGGCGCCGCGCGCGCGCGCGTTGCTCGAGAGATCTTCCCCGATCAAGACGTCGAGCGCGGCCAGCGCGGCGGCGCACGCGAGCTCGTTCCCGCCGAAGGTCGAGGTGTGCAAGAGCGGAGCCTTCGCGTAGGCCGCGTTCCAGCACGCGGCGCGCGCGACGTAGGCGCCGATTGGGATCACGCCGCCCGAGAGTCCCTTGGCGAGCGTCATGACGTCGGGGACGACGCCGTCTTCCGTGCACGCGAAGAGCGCGCCGCACCGCCCCAGACCGGTCTGCACTTCGTCGACGATCAAGAGCGCGCCGAAGCGGTCGCAGAGCGCGCGCGCTTGCGCCAGATAGCCGGGCGGCGGGACGATGATCCCGCCCTCGGCCTGCACGGGCTCGACGATGAACGCCGCCGCATCGGAGAGCGCTGATTCCAATTCGCGGGCGTCGCCGAACGGCACGTGGACGACATCGGGGACGAGCGGCTCGAACGGCGCACGGTACACTTCGTGCCCGCTCACCGAAAGCGCACCGAACGTCTTGCCGTGAAACGCGTTCGCGGTCGCGACGTACTTCACGCGCCGGGTCGCGGCGCGGGCTAACTTCAAAGCCCCCTCGACCGCTTCCGCGCCGCTGTTGGCAAAGAACGAAATCTGCAAATCGCCGGGAGTGATCTCGGCGAGCCTGCGCGCCAAGCGGCCCATCAGCGGATTGAACATCGTGCGTCCGGAGAGCGCGATTTTCTCGAGCTGATCGCGCACCGCCGCGACGACCCGCGGATGACGATGCCCGAGCGTGAAGACGCCGTAGCCGCCGGCGAAATCGAGATACGACTTCCCGGTGTGGTCGACGATCGTCGTCCCTTCGGCGCGGACTTCGACCGGGCTCCCCGAGACCTTCATCACCCGCGCCAGCGGCGGGTTCAGACAGTCACGGTAGTCCGCGTAGACCTGGTCGAGCAACTAGGCCGCGATCTTGCGTTCGAGTCCGGCGATCGTCTCCTCGACGAGCGCTAGCGTCTCCGACGCGCCCAGCGTCCGCATGACTCGCTCGCGCAGTTCCGCCGCGCCGGCGAAGCCCCGCAGATAGTAACCGAGATGCTTGCGCATTTGGGGAACGGCGCGCGCTTCGCCCCACTCCTCGACCATCGTGCGGTAGTGATGCATCGAAAAGTGCAATCGTTCCGCTGCGTTCGGCTGCGGCTGAGGGCTGCGGCCTTCCAGCAGGTCGCGCAGCGCCGAGACGAGCCAGGGATTCCCGAGCGTCGCGCGGCCGAGCATCAGCGCGTCGACGCCGCTCTCGCGCAGGCGGCGCAGCGCGTCGTGCGGATCGGCGAGGTCGCCGTTCCCGATCACCGGGATGTCGACGGCGCGCTTGAGCGCGGCGATCCGGTCCCAGTCGGCTTGGCCTTTGTAGAATTGCTTCGCGGTGCGCGCGTGCAGCGTGACCGCCTGCACGCCGGCCGCTTGCGCGCGTTTGGCGACGTCGAGGAATACGAGGCTGTCTTCGCTCCATCCCAAGCGCATCTTCACGGTGACCGGGCAATCGACGGCCGCGACGACGGCTTTCATAATCGCCTCGCAGCGATCGACGTCGCGCAGGCAAGCGCTCCCGCCCGCGGTCTTCGTGACCTTCGGCGCGGGACAGCCGAAATTGATGTCGACGATGT
Organism: Binatia bacterium; assembly: GCA_035604635.1. Lineage (GTDB taxonomy): Bacteria > Vulcanimicrobiota > Vulcanimicrobiia > Vulcanimicrobiales > Vulcanimicrobiaceae > DATNIC01. The sequence goes on along the minus strand of DATNIC010000048.1, from coordinate 8,977 downwards.
CGGCGCCGCATTCGCGAACGACGCGCGCGGCATAAGCCATCACATTGGGATCGCTGCCCCACAGCTGCGTCGAGACGGGCCGCTCGAGCCCGTGCTGATCGATCATCTCCATCGTCCGCTTCGAGCCGTAGTGCAGCGCGTTCGACGAAACGAATTCGGTGACGGTGAGCCCGAAGCCGAACGGCTTATAGAGCGCCCGCAGCGTCCGGTTCGTCACGCCCGACATCGGCGCGAGGACGATCGGCGGCCAGATCTCGTGAGATCCGATCTTCAAGGGTGGGACGGCGCGCGACATGACGCCCTAGTATACCACGGCCTACTGCAGCGAGTCGTAGTAGAGTCGCAGACCTTCGAGGACCAGATGCGGGTCGACCGACTCGATCACCCTCGTGTGCCGCGCGACGATCTCGGCCAAACCGCCGGTCGCGACGACCCGCGCCTCCCCGCCGAGTTCGGCCTTGATCCGCGCCACGATCGCTTCAGCCTGGCCGACGAAGCCGAAGACGATCCCCGATTGCAGCGAGGCGATCGTCTCACGGCCGATCGCTACGGCCGGCGCCTCCTCGAGCGTGATTTGAGGCAGCTTCGCGGCGCGCGCGACCAGCGCGTTGACGGAGATCTCGATCCCGGGCGCGATCGCCGTTCCAAGGTATGCACCCTCGCGCGAGATCGCGGCGAACGTCGTCGCGGTCCCGTAGTCCAAGACGATGATCGGCGCACCGTAGCGCGCGACCGCGCCGATCGCCCCCGCGATCAGATCCGCACCGAGCTCGGCCGGACGATCGATTTTGACTTCCATGAGCTTCTGCCGCGTCGCGGTGAACGGGATGGGCTCGCATTCGAAGTACCGGCGGCACGCCTCGTAGAGGTAACGCTCGATTTGCGGGACGACGCTCGCGATCACGATCGCTTTGACGTCGGTATGCGCGATCTCCACTTCATCGAAGAATGCGGTGAAGAGGACGCCGTACTCGTCCGACGTCCGCCGCGCTTCGGTCGTGACCCGCCAGGTCTCCACCAATTCACCGACGCGCCCGCCGCTGCCGCGCGCGAAGTACCCGAGCTTCGTATTCGTATTATCGGCGTTGATCGCTAATAACAGCTAGCGTCTCGCTTTCAGAGCGATCAGGCGATCCCACATGCGCGTCGCGAGGTCGCGTTTCGGGCCGCGTCCGAGTGCTTCCCGGCCGCCGTTCCACAGGATCACGATCTCGTTGTCGCCGGTCCCGAATCCCACTTCTTCGTCGGAGACGTCGTTGACGGCGATCGCGTCGAGATGCTTGCGCGTCAGCTTCTCGCGTGCATTCGCCTCGAGGCGTTCCGTCTCGGCCGCAAAGCCGACGAGGAACGTCCCGTTCTTGCGTTCGCCGAGCGTGGCGAGGATATCGGGCGTCGGTACCAGCTCGATCGCCGCCGGCCCGCCGTCTTTCTTGATCTTCTGCTCGTGGGTCTGCGCCGGCCGCCAATCGGCAACGGCTGCAGCGGCGATCGCGTAGTCGGCGCCGTTCGCGACTGCCAAGGTCGCGTCGTACATCTCTTGCGCGCTGGTCACGCGCGTTACGCGGGCCGAAGCGGGCGGATCGACGAGCGTCGGCCCGAGGATCAAATCGACCGACGCACCGCGGGCGAGAGCCTCGTGCGCAAGCTCGATCCCCATCGTCCCGGTCGAAGCGTTCGAGAGGAAGCGGACGGGATCGATCGCCTCGCGCGTCGGACCGGCCGTGATGACGACGCGCTGACCGGAGAGCTGCGTGCGCTGTGCCAACGCGCGCTCGATCGCATGGAGCAGCGCGTCCTCGTCGGCGAGCCGCCCGACGCCGTGCTCGCGCTCGGCGAGAAAGCCTTCGCCGGGCTCGACGATCGTGACGCCGCGAGCGCGCAAGGTCCGCAGGTTTGCGACGGTTGCACCGTGCTCGTACATCGCGCTGTTCATGGCGGGCGCGACGAGCAACGGGATTCGCGCGGCGAGCGCGGCACTGGTCAGCAGGTCGTCGGCCAGACCGTACGCGAGCTTGGCGATCACGTCGGCGCTGGCCGGGACGATCGCTAGGAGTTCGGCCGCGCGGACGAGCGCGATGTGCGGTATCGACTCGGGCGCTTCCCAGAGCGACGTATGGACGTGCCGCTGCGTCAGCGCGGCAAACGAGAGCGGCGTGACGAAGCGCTGCGCGGCGCCGGTCATGATCACGTCGACGATCGCGCCCTCTTGCACGAGGCGGCTCGTCAACGCGACGGCTTTGTAGGCTGCGATCCCGCCCGAGACGCCGAGCAGGATCCGGCGGCCGCTCAAACCGGACATAGGACTTTCTCGACGGTGACGTTGTCGATGATCCGCGTCGTCCCGAGCCAGCCGCTCCCGATGACGACCGCCGGTGCGTGCAGCGGGTCGAGCGGCTCAAACGTCACCGCATCGACGACGTCGAGGTAGGCTTCACGCAGCGGCGGCTCGAGCTCGCGGCGCGCTTCCGCGAGCACGCGTTCGCGATCGGTAGCGCCGGCATCGATGGCAGACGCAACGGAGCGCAACGCGCGATACAACGACGGAGCAGCGCGGCGTTGCGCTTCGTCGAGGTAGACGTTGCGGCTCGAAAGCGCGAGGCCGTCCGGCTCGCGCACCGTCGGCGCGACCACGAGCGTGCACGGGACGTTGAGATCGACGAGCATGCGACGGATCACCGCGGTCTGCTGCGCATCTTTCTGGCCCATGTAGAGGACGTCGGGCTCGAGCGCGTCGAGCAGCTTGAGGACGACCGTCGCGACGCCGCGGAAATGTCCGGGCCGTAAGGCGCCCTCGTAGCGTGAAGCGATCGCGCCGACGTCGACGGTCGTGGCGAATCCGGGCGGATAGAGATGCTCGGCCGGCGGCGCGAAGAGCAACTGCACGCCGAGTGCTTCGAGCTGCTCGCTGTCGCTGGCGAACGAACGCGGGTACCGCAGGAAATCGTCGTTCGGACCGAACTGCAGCGGGTTGACGAAAATCGACGCGATGACGCTCGCACACTCCACGCGCGCGCGTTCGACGAGCGAGCGGTGACCGGCGTGCAGCGCCCCCATCGTCGGGACGAATCCCACCGGCTTCGGAAGCGAGCGTACGGCTGCTCGAGCCTTGTTGATCGACCGGGCCAGCTCCATGTCGCTCCGCTACTCCGCGACCACGCGCAAGGTCGTTCGGCCGACGACGAAAGGTTTCCCAAGCTCGAGCGCGGCCTGGTCGACCACCGGATTGCCGTCGACCTTCGTCCCGTTGCGGCTTTGCAGATCGACCAGATGCAACCCCTCGTTGTCCGCACAAAGCTTCGCGTGTTTTCGAGAAATGTAGCGATCGATCGTAATGCAGGCCGTGGCCAATGCATCATCCCGCCCGATCGTGATCTCGTGATCGAACGTCCACGTCTTTCCGTCGAGCGGCCCGCTCATCACCTCTAGAACGTACATCTTGATGAGATCAGATTTGAACGACATCGAGCCCGAAGCCTTGCGGCTTAGCCCAGAAGGACTGCATCCGCCGCGAGCGCGGCGCCGATGGCAACGTGCTCGGCCATCAATCCACCCTGCAGATAGACGTCGTACGGCTCCCGCATCGGCGCGTCACACGACAGCTCGATCGTCGCGCCGGAGATGAAGGCGCCGCTCGACATCACGACGGGATCGACGTAGCCGGGGACATGACCCGGCTCGGGGCTGAATCGCGCGTTGATCGGCAGCGCCTTCTGCAGGCCGCGAGCGAACGCTACGAGCAGATCCGGCCGGCCCAAGCGGATCGCTTGAATGACGTCGGTGCGCCGCGCGCCCGGCAGCGGATCGACGGCGAAACCCAACCGCGCGAAGAGGTCGGCTGCGAAGTCGAGCCCGCGCAGCGCCTCATCGACGACGAGCGGCGCGTAAAAGAGCCCTTGCACGAAGGCGCGACCGAAGCCCAAGCTGGGGCCAAGCGCAGCGCCCAGCCCGGGAGCATACAGCCGCGCCGCGATGCGCTCGACGAGTGCGTCGCGGCCGACGACGTAACCGCCGGTCGGCGCGATCCCGCCGCCGAGATTCTTGATCAGCGAACCGATCGCGAGATCGGCGCCGACTTCGAGCGGCTCACGCTCCTCGACGAGCTCGCCGTAACAATTGTCGACGATGATCGACGCCCCGGGCGCACCCTCCTTGACGGCAGTGACGACTGCGGCGCACGCGTCGATATCGAGCGACGGGCGCGCGCTATATCCGCGCGAGCGTTGAACGAAGACCGCTGCCGGCGCCGCTTCCAAGCAGCGCTTTGCAATGCGTTCGGGATCGATGCGTCCGTTTTCGTCGAGCGCGACCTCTTCATAGTGCATCCCGCCGTGGACGAGCGAGTGCGGCGCATCGACGATCGCGTGATGCAGCGTGTCGTACGGACGCCCCGTCACCGAGAGGAGCGTTTGGCCCGGGGCGACGCATGCCGCGAGCGCGGTCACGATCGCGTGCGTCCCGCTGACGAGCGAGAGACGCGCGAGCGCGCGTTCGCCGGCGAAGATGCGGGCCAACAGCGACTCGTAGCGCTCGCGCGCCGGATCATCGTAGCCATAGCCGGTCGCCGCCGCCAGGTCGGACTCGGCGATCCCCTCCGCGAGGAACGCCTCGATGATCTTGGCGCGAATCGGCACGCGCGCCGCGCGATCGAATGCCAGCAAGCGCGGCTCGGCGGCACGCGCCGCCGCCCGCACGCGCCCATCGATCTCGAATCCGCTCAACAGCCGTTCGATCATTGCGCGCTCAGCCTGCGTTCGTACCAGCGGACGAACGGGATGTAAATCAGCGTCGCTATGGCGATGTTGACGCACGCGAGAACCGCCGCGCGCCAGTCCTTGGTCGCCAGCACGACGCCGATCAGCGTCGGAACGGTCGATGGGATCCAGTAGATCGTCCGGTCGACCAAGTGCGTCGCGGTCGCGACGGCGGTGATCACGGCCAGGATGGTCGGCGCCACGATGAACGGAATCGCGAAGGCCGGGTTGAGTACGATCGGCAGACCGAACAGCAGCGGCTCGTTGATATTGAAGAGCGACGGGACGAGCGCCGCGAGCGCGGTGCGGCGCACGCGGGCGACTTTGCTGCGCAACAGCACGAGGACGAGACCCAATGTCGCGCCGGCCCCGCCCGGAAAGACGAACAAGAACGTCGAGACCGTCACCAAGTGCGGGATCGGCCGATGATGCGCGTAGGCGTCGAAATTCTCGAAGACGAGGTGGAGATAGACCGGCGTCACGACCGGCGCGAGGAGCGCCGGACCGTGGATGCCGACCATCCAAAGCGCGACGTCGACGAACGTGATGATGACGAGCGCGCTCGCATGATCGCCGAGCGCCGCCATCGGCGCAATCGCCTGCAAGAGCAGCGCCGCGAGCGAGACGCCCGAGAGCGAGAGGCAGGCGAAAGCTACGACGGCGGCCGCCGTGCCGGCGAGCTGACCGTATCGCTCGTGACGCCGTGCGCCCAGCGTCATCGCGGCGGCGTTCGCGAACGTGACCAGCAGCGCGAGAAAAAGGCCGCCCGCGCCGATGGAACGGACGAACCCGTTGAACGACGACCACGCACCGTGCGGAAGAGAGATCAAGAAAGAGCCGAGCGACGAGACGAGGAGCAGCGGCAGCGAGAGCGGCATTCGCCGCACGAGGGAGATGCTCAAAAGGACGACGAGCGCGAGCGACATCGGTGCGAACGCCGGGACGAGCGCGCCTGCAAAACGTTGCGCGAGCGCCCCCGAGCCCGTCGCCATGAAATAGAGCATGCCCGCTGCGAGGCCGCCGAAACTCAGCGGCAGCGCCTCGTTGATCGCTTGAACCGGGGCCGACTCCGAGAAGCGCTGGAGCGCCGCAAGGAGAAGGGCGTAGCGAAGATGCGTTTCACTCTGCCGCAGACGCGGCTGTTCGCGCCGGATTTTGTCTGGATCAGCGGGATGCTCGTCGCTTTGCTGGTCGCTCCGGCGATCATCGATCCCGCCGTCATCGCGCATGCAGCGTACCCGTGGACCGTGTACTTCTGTACCGGTGCAATTCTCGCGGCCGTCTCACTCTACGCTATCTCCGATCGGGCACCAGCTCAATGGTTCGCGTCGATACCCACGAGATACGTGCGCCTGCTTCTTGCGGCTTGCGCGTTTTTCGGCGCGCTATATTTATTGTTCAAGGGTGATCGCTATGTCATCTTGCCGTTTGCGGTGGTCCACTGGCTCATACTGGTTGCAGCGTCGCGGCGCAGGTCCGTAGCCGTCCCCGGAATCTCGGACTTTGCGATTATTTGCGCCCTATGGATCGCGGTCTCCGGCGTGAGTTGGTATCGACCCTTCAGCGAAGTGCTCTTTGGGTATGGCGGCCACATGCCACCCGACGGAGGACTCCCACTCGCCGTCGCTGTCGTCATGCTGGTGGCTGCGGGAGCCCTCTTGGCTGCGCGCAACCTCGACGCTCGCGGACCCAAGGGTGCGCAATTTGGAATCGTCGTCGACGTGATGAGCCTGCTCGCTTTGGGAGCAGCATCGCTGCGTGAGGACGTCGTCATCCTTGCACCCAACCATTGGAGCTTCTTCGTGGGCCCCGCGGAGCTGGTACGACAGGGCCATTGGCTTCTTTGGGACGTCCCTTCACAGTACGGGTTCCTGAATACCCTGCTGCTCGCGGCCCTGCCGTTCCGCTCCGTATGGATGTCCATGTACATCCTAGACGCGGTCCTGACGTTTGCCTCGAGCGTCATCCTCTACTGGGTTCTTCGGGGTATTCTCGCGGGTTTCTGGGGACGGTTGCTCGCGCTCATCGCGACGTTGGTCGCGGTTTTTCTCGTTCCCGGCACTTACTATAGCCTAGCTCCTTCGATGGCGTTCCCGAGCGTCGGCGCGTTTCGCTTCTTTTGGGCCGAGGCGCTTCTCGCTTTCCTGCTCTGGCAGTACACTGTGCAATCGAGCGCGAGAGATCGCATCAATCGTCTCGCGCTCGGGAACGTCATCTGGCTCATCGGCGTGCTGTGGTCGGCAGAGAGCGCGATCTACTGTTCGGTGATCTGGCTGCCCGCGTATACGATGTACGTGCTGAAGGTCGATCGAGCACCGCTCTGGCCGCGCCGTTATTCGCGCGCTTTTTGGGCCTGCGTCCCCTACGCGCTTCTGCTCGCGGCGATTTTAACGATCCACGTCTTCTATCAGGCGCATCTCGGCCACGGTCCGGATTACTATGCCTTTGTCGAATTTGGATTGACCTACGCCGGGGGATTCGGTGCCGTTCAGCCGTACCCACCGGGTGCCGTCTGGTCACTCGTTCTCGGATTCGCAGCGCTCCTGACGGCGATTATCGTCGTCAAGCGACACCGGGGAGGTCGAGCGGTGCCGGCATTGATCGGTACTGCGGCTGGTTTTTGGGCAATCTGCAGCTATTTTGTCAGCAGATCGGTAGAAAATAACGCCACAAATCTTACCACAGTCTTTTGGCTCTGTGTTGCAATTGCTGCAACCGTCCTTCAGCGCGAAAAAATCGTCGGTCCTAACGTACGCGCGATCCGCGATCTGCTGGTCCCCGTTTTAGTGATCGAAGCTGCAATGACACTCGGGAGAGTCGCCGCGCTACCGGATGTCTTCTCCGCGCTCAGCCCGCGATACACGATACACGTTGAGTCCCTTCGCACTCCGATGGATGCCGAACTCACGCAGCTACTGGGAAGTTTCAACGTTCACCCTCCGGGACCGATCGTCTACGGCGCAGAGACCCTGATGGCGCCTTGGCCCGACCAGACGGGCATCCCACGTCAGCCGATGCGATGGCTGCCGGCAGCGCCAACGGCGCTATACACGCTTCTCTCGCCCGCGCGGCGAAACGTATATGCTCGGCGTTTTGTTGCGCTACAACCGCTAGAAGGCTGGTACCTCGGGCCCGTCTTCCAGCATCCCTGCGAAAAATTATCGCCGATGTACGAAACCGCTAACAGTAAGATCGGCACGACTTATCAGATCGCCTCGTGCCGGCGCAAGCCGAAGTCACTCGACGCGGGCTCTCCCGTCGGGCAGTAACTCCGTCAGCTCGCCGCCTCGGATGAGTGCCGCTCGAATCAATCGCGGACGGGCCTTCACCTCTGCCATGATCTTCGCGACGTACTCGCCGACCAGGCCGACGGCAAAGAGATTGAACGACCCGAAAAACAAAATCGCCAAGAGGACCGTGGTGACTCCTCGCGGAGCGATGCCGGGCACGAATATCCGAAGCAGCGCGACGACGACGGCGATCAGCATCGAGACGCCGACGCACAGCACTCCCGCAGTCGTAAGCATCGTCAGCGGCGCATTGCTAAAAGAGAAAATCCCCTTTTTCGCCCATTCGATGTTCTTGAGGAAGTTGTTCGTCGATTTGCCGAAGGGGCGCTCGGGACGCGTATAGTCCACGCCGGTCTGCTTGAAGCCGACATAGGCGCGCAAGCCCCGCACGAAGAGATCTCGTTCCGGGCAATTCAGCAGCCACCCGACGACTCGACGGTCCATGAGGGAAAAGTCGCCGGCGTCCAAGGGTATCCGCACGTAGCTGAATGCGGCGAAGATGCGATAGAACAGTTTGTGGAAGATGCTCCAGTAGAAAGGCATATCGCGCTTGACGCGGCGACCGAAGACGACGTCGAAACCGTTTTTCCACTCGGCGTAAAAAGATTCGATGAGTTCCGGCGGATCTTGCAGATCTCCGTCGAGGAGAACGACGCTGTCTTTGGTCGAGAGTTCCATGCCGCTGCGAAAGGCCATCTGAGAACCGAAGTTGCGCGAGTGCGAAATGCCGATGACGCGCGGGTCCGCGGCGCTGAGCTCCCTTATGACGCGCGCGCTGTCGTCCGGGCTGCAATCGTTGACGAAAATGATCTCGTAGTCGACGCCGATTCGCGCGAACGTCTCCGTCAGCCGGCGGTGCATGACCGGGATGGCCTGCTCGTCGCGGTAGCAGGCGATGATCGCCGAGACGCTCCCGGGGCGTTTGGCGACCGCCTT
>DATNIC010000047.1:0-6468 GCA_035604635.1 Binatia bacterium | reverse complement strand
CGCCGGGCCTGGCGCTGGCCGCGTTGCTTCGCGGCCGTAAGCGCGCCGCCGTCGAGGCGCTGTGCTGCACCTTGACGACGATGGTGGCAGCCAGCCGGCCGTTTTCGGCTTTCGGGATTCCGCGCCGCTTCGGGGTCTATCAGCCGCTCGGCTTCGCGCTCCTGGGCGCGATCATGGTCAACGCGACATACCGCGTCCTTTCGGGACGCGGCATTGAGTGGCGAGGACGCCGCTACCCCGGACGCTAAGAGAGGACGGCGATGATCGAACCTGAGGTAGCGACCCACGTTACGATGGACGAGATCACGGCGCTGGCAAAGCGCCGCGGCTTTATCTTCCCCTCGAGCGAGATCTACGGCGGGATCAACGGCTTTTGGGATTACGGACCGCTCGGCGCGCTGCTCAAGCGCAACGTCAAAGACGCGTGGTGGCGGCAGGTCGTCGATCTTCGCGACGACGTCGTCGCTTTCGACTCCTCGATCATCATGCATCCGGAGACTTGGGTCGCCTCGGGCCACGTCGCAGCTTTTCACGACAAGCTGATCGACTGCCGTAACTGCAAGCACCGTTTCCGTGCCGATCATCTCGCGTCGCTCGAGCAATGCCCCGACTGCGGGATGCGAGGCACCTTTACCGAGCCGCGCGACTTCAATCTGATGATGAAGACGAGCGTCGGCCCGATGGAGGACAGCGCCGCGCAGGCCTATTTGCGCCCGGAGACCGCTCAGGGCATCTTCGTCAACTTCAAGAACATCTATCAGACGGCGCGCAAGAAGCCGCCATTCGGGATCGCGCAGATCGGGAAGTCGTTCCGTAACGAGATCACGCCGGGGAATTTCATCTTTCGCATCCGCGAGTTCGAGCAGGCGGAGCTCGAATATTTCGTCCCGGACGACGGCAACGATCTCACGTGTTACGACGAGTGGGTCATCGCGCGCAGACAGTGGTACACCGATTACGGGATCAAGCCCGAGCGCTTGCGCTTTTATGAGCTGAAGCCCGAAGAACGCCCGCACTACGCCAAGGCGGGGACCGACGTCGAGTATCTTTTTCCGTGGGGCTGGGGCGAGCTCGAGTCGATCGCGCATCGCGGGACATACGATCTCGATGCGCACATGAAGCTCTCCGGTAAGGACCTCACCTACTACGACGAGGCGACGAAGACGAAGTACACGCCGATCCTGATCGAAAGCTCGGCCGGGATGGACCGCACGACGTTGACGATGCTGATCGACGCGTACGAGAAGGAGAAGGGCGTCGATCCCAACGGGAAAGAGACCGAACGCGTCGTTCTGCGCTTACATCCGCGCATCGCCCCGATCAAGGTCGCGATCTTCTCGCTCGCGCGAAACAAGCCCGAGCTGGTCGAGCGCGCCCACATCATCGAGCACGCGCTGCGTCCCTTTTTCCGTTCGCAGTACGATGAAGGGAACATCGGCCAGCTCTACCGTCGCCAAGATGAGATCGGGACGCCGTATTGCGTGACCGTCGATTACGACACCCTCCAAGACGGCGCGGTGACGGTCCGCGAGCGCGACTCGATGCGGCAGGACCGCGTTAGCGCCGATCAGTTGGCGGGGTATCTCGCGGATCGCCTGTGAGGTTCACGCGTGACCCTAGTGCTCAACAACGACGAAATTGCCGAGCTGCTGCCGATGGCCGATTGCCTAGCGCGCCTCGAAGAGACGTATCGTGATCTGGGCGAAGGGCGCGCCGCGAGCCGGCCACGCGCCGAAATAGTCGGCCCGTCGGACGAGCGAGGCCGGTACATCTTCAAAACGATGGATGGGATGACGCCGCGATATGAAGTCGCGGCGCTGCGTCTGAATTCCGACGTCATTCGCTGGTCGGAAGGCTCCGCGGGGATCCGGAAAGACAAACAGCCCGTCGCTGGGGACGGAAAGTGGGTCGGGCTGGTGCTCCTGTTCAGCATGCGGACCGGCGAGCCGCTGGCGATCATGCCGGACGGCGTGATGCAGCGCCTCCGCGTCGCCTGCACCAACGCCGTTGCGGCAAAGTACATGGCCGCGCCCGATGCATCGGTCTACGCGCTCTTCGGTGCCGGATGGCAGGCAAGCGGACAGGCGCTGGCGATGGCGCAGGTGCGCCCGTTGCGTGAGATGCGCATTTACAGTCCGACACCGGCCAACCGCGAACGGCTGGCCAAACAACTTGCCGGCGAACTCGGGATCGACGTCAAGGCGGTCGACGATCCCCGGGCGTGCGCGCACGGAGCCGACATCGTCGGGATGGCGACCAACAGCGTCACGCCCGTCGTGCAAGCCGATTGGGTTGCGCCGCACGCGCACGTCACGTCACTCAAGGATTTGGAATTGGGCGACGGCATACTCGAACGGTCCGCGCAAGTCATCGTCAACGCGCGCATCGATCGCCCCGCCAACTATTTCGTCGGACGCGGAGAGGAGCCGATCTTCGAGCACGATCCGCCCGAAATAATGGCCGGAGAAATGAAGAAGAAACGGGCCGCTCGTCGACCGAATGCCGTCGACCTGACCCGGCAGCCGAATCTCGGCGAGCTCGTCGCCGGTAAAGTCCCCGCTGCGCCGGCCGGCCGGATGACGTGCTTCGTCAATACGATCGGTTTAGGGATGCAATTCGCTGCGCTCGGCTCGCTCGCGCACGAGCGCGCGCGCGAGCGCGGGATCGGCCGCGAGATCCCGACGGATTGGTTCTTAGAAAGCGTGCATCCCTAAAGCTTCTGAACGAAAGCCGACACCTCGCGCACATCTTTTTCCGTGAGCGTTGCGGGAAAGAGCTTCGGCATCGGCGGAGCCGGATTTCTTATCCACCGTGCCGTCTGTTCGATATCCTTGCGCGAGCGCTCGTTCTTGAGACTGGGCCCCAAGCCGCCTTCCCCGCTGGTCCCGTGGCAACTCGCGCAGCTTTGCTTGTAGAGTGCGGCGCCGCGACCAGCATCGGACGGTGAGGCGGGTTCCTCGGCGGCAGGCGCGGCGGTGGGAAGGGCGGCAATTGCCGCCGGGGGCGGACTTACGCCGTATCCGAGCGGCGCGAGCAACGACATGATCAGCAGAGCCGCACCCGTAGCCCAGCCGATGCCGGCCGCGTAGCGTTGCCCCGAGTATCCGGTGACGAAGCCGAGCCCGACCAATCCGAGGTGCTCGATTGCATGCCCGCCGGGATGGCGGTCGAGGAACGCGTACTCCGAGGGCCACATGAGAAACATCGCAAGTATCGGCGCGCATATCGCGATCAACAACCACAATGGCGCCAAGCGCGAAGTTCGTGCGAAGGCGGGATTCCACGCGAGTACGCCGGACAGGGCCGCGCCGGTCACGATCGCGGCGTGCAAGAGATGATGCTCCGCCGTTGGGAGTTCGACTTCGCCGCGATAGAGCGGGGCGAGCGCGAAGAGCAGCGTGAGTACGCCTATTACGCCGGCGATCATGGCGCGACCGTTCATGCCGTCTCTTTGCGCGGCAGCCGCGCGAGCCTGACGCCCTCCGCGAGACAGATGAGCAGCCCGATCAACACGACGATCGCACCGATCGAAGCGACGGCCGCTATCGCCGGTCCCGGCGGCGGCTCTATCGCGACGCGTCGCGGAACGCCCGAGGAGCCTGCTAGGTAGAAGGAGAGCAAGAACAGGGCGCCGCCCCCGAAAATGCAAGTACCGGTCACCCACCGGATGAGTGAGGGTGAAACCGCGCCGCTGCGCTGCTCCAAGTTGACGAACGCCCACCCGAGCGTGAACGCAACCACGCCTTCGAGCAGATACGTGTGGAAGTGCGCCGGAACCCACAGCGTGTTATGAAGATCGAAATTGAAGGGAATCGTCGCGTCGAGAACCGCGCCCGTGCCGCCGACGACCCAGCCGATCATCCCGGCATAGAGAAACATTGCGCCCATCGACCAGCGCATACCGGAACGATGCACGAGCAGCACGCCGCCGTACACGGTAACGACAACGACCGGGATGGCGGCGAGATAAGACGCGATCTCGCCGACGAACTGGACCCCTTGCGGCTGCACGAAATCCATGTATAGGTGATGAAAGTAGGCGAAGATGACGAAGGTGAGGGTTCCCCACCACGCGATGACCAAGGGACGCGACGTGTGGTACTCCCGTTTCGTGCAAAGCGGCAAGCCCACGTAGACGCCCGCGACGGCCATGTACATCGTCAAATTCGCAAACGAGTGCCCGAAAAAGTAGGTCAGGTTCTTGGCCCACAGCGGATCCAGCTCTACCGACGCGTCGGCCCAGCGCACGATCAGCGCGATAACGATCGCCATTCCGGCGATGCTGGCTAGGAAGCCGTCGATCGAGACGATTAACGCGGCGAACATCTGCGGCGGAGGCGGGCGACGTCCCGCTGCCTCAAAAGTGCGGCCGCGAAAAATGTACTCGACGCCCAGCATCCCTCTGATGCCGTACCGTTGAAGCAAGGCAGCGAGTATTTGCACGCACCAAAGCGTGAATCCGATCATCACGAGTAGATTGCCGATCAGGTACGTACCGGTCGCCCAGCCGGGCCATGACGCTCCGACGAACGGAAGCGGATAAAGCATGGTCCACAGCGCGCCGAAGTGACCGAGGACGGAGGCGATCACGCAGAGGACGCCGGCGATGAAAAAAGCGTACGCGAGATACGCGATCCTCGCGTCGAGCGCCGTTTCGCGGGAGACGAGGTACCAGAGCGTACCTAGTCCGGCCAATGCGACTGCGGTCAACATGCCGACGCCGTGCAGCGTCAACAGCGAGTAAAACGCCGTGGCGTCGTAGGAAAGCCAGCCTGCCTGCTCCATGCGCATGGTAATGCCGAGCAGCATCATGAGTACCAAGATTGCAAGCCCGGTGAGGATATAGAGCCACATGATGCGCTGCGCGCTCATCGTACTTCAAACGCTCCCTGCATGGCCGCGTGCGCAACACCGCAAAATTCCAAGCAGCGCACGGTGTAGTGGCCGGGGCGCTCAAATCTCATCGGCAAGTGGTTGACGTAGTCCGGCATCGCCTGCACTTGCCCGACGACGTGCCCGGCCGGGTCGTAGATGCCGAAGCCGTGATTGACGTCGCGCGAGGTTACGTCGAAAACGATTGCCGTATTCACCGGGACGGTTGCGGGGAGGACGAAACTATATTGCTGCGCCACGACGGTGAAGTGAGGGCTGCTCCGCAACTCGTCGGCGCGCGGATAGGGAAGCCGCGGGATGGTAGCCGCGAATGCCGCCACCGCGACGACGAGAACGGTAGCGAACCACCAGCGGCGCACCGCGTAACCCCGCGCCGTCACGATCGACTGAGGCAGCGGCTTTCGCGCCCCTGCGTTGGCGAGGAGCAGCATCAGGGTGACCGCGGCAGCGGCTACGGAGACGAATATGACGAAGACGATCGCCCCTTCAGCCATTCGACCGGTTTCTGTCAGAATTTTGAGCGGCCTTCAGGTTTACCGGGACTGCTCGCGGACTTGATGAAGAGCCGTATCCTTGATGCTGAAGCGGCGGCACTGGATCCCTCCACTTGGGCTTCTGGCGGGCCACCTTGCGCACGGCCTCGCCTGGGTAATCCTTGTATTCATCGCCGGAGACATCGAGCGCGGAACGACGTTTCGGCTGATCGGATGGGTGCATCTGGTCGCACTCGGTTGGCTCACTCTGACCGCACTCTCGATCTTGCTTCACGTCATCCCAGCGTTCACGGACAACCAATGGCGGGCTGAACCTGTCGCACGAGGAGCCGTTGCTGTCTACGGAATCGGTGCGGCGGGACTCATCGTGTCGTTCTTCATCGACGACACGCGCTCGCTTCCGATCTTCGGAGCGATCCTCGCGATCGGTCTCGGGACTTACCTCGCCCTGGCGTTTGTCACGCTGTTCCTCCCGCCGCCCGCGGAACGAATGGAGCGCGCGATCGCGCGGGCTCTTGGAATCACGCTGATTTTTCTGACGGTCGCCGCAGGCCTGGGGACGGCCTTGACGTTTGCCGTCACGCGAGCCCCGCTAGCGGCGGCATTCTTCATCCCGATTCATGCCAATCTCGGCCTGATCGGCTGGCTCTCGCTGCTCGCGGTCGGCGTTTCGACACGAACTCTTCGCGTCATTACCGGGAACACCGCGAGGTTGGCGGCGCTGCACATTGCCGCCGGAAGCGCAGCGGTCATCGGGATCATCGTCCAGTCGATCGCTCTCGGACTCGCCATTCCGGCCTTCGCAATTGCGGGCGTCGTCATTCTCATGATCGCGGCCGCACTGTACGTGGCGCAGCTCGTGCTTATGCTCCGCAGCGCGCAGAATCCGCATCGTCCGCCACAAGCGTTCGTTGCCGCAGCGGGCATCTGGCTCGTCGTCGCGGCGTGCTTCGGCGGCATGACCGTCGTTGCTGATTTGGAATACCGTGCAGTCTTCGTATTCACCCTTCTCGTCGGTTGGCTTGGACAGATGGTGATCGCCCATCTCCACCATATTGGGATTCGGCTGTTGGCGACGGTA
>DATNIC010000046.1:0-12777 GCA_035604635.1 Binatia bacterium | reverse complement strand
CCGTCGTCTCGATCCTCATCCAGTACACGCCCATAAAGGATCCGGCGACGTACGCCGCGATGGTCCCGGCAGGAGTCGATCCGAACGGCTACTTGAATGTCGCCAGCATGGAAAAGGACTTAGCGCTCTGGCGCCAGCTCGGCGAGGTGAAGAACACGATTACCGCGCGCCAGGTCGTCGATCTCTCGTTCATCGACGCCGCCAACAAGACGCTCGGAAAATATCACCCGCCGCGCTAGAAGTTTTGCTTCACGGTCCACTCCGACGTTGGGTACGTCTTTTCGAGTTCGTGCCAGGCCTTCAGCAGGTCGCCGGCTTCGTGGCTCTTGCGGTATCTCGAGCACCCTAGGAAGTACAACGCTTCCGGCGCGGCCAACGCCGTCGGAAAGCGACTCATCACATCTTCGTAGAGCGCGATCGCTTCGTTGAAACGTTTCAGTCGAAAGTTCGCGTGAGCGACGGCGGAGAGAAACTGCGGCGCAAACTCAAACGGAGGCAGGTACCCGTTCCAGCGGTACAGCTCGTTCCCATCCGATTCGAGAATCCGCAAATCCGGCGTCCAAATATGCCGGTATTTTTCCAACAAGGCTTCGGCGGACGCCTCGGTATTGTCGATCTGCAGCGGAACGCAGTACTGTTCTACAGCTTCGCTGACCGCGGTCTGTGGATACGTCACGGTATCCAGCGCCTTGCAGCCCCCTCAAGTCGGGTTGTAAAAATCTAACAGAACGAATTTTTGCTCGCGTTTCGCACGCGCAAGCGAGTCGTCATAGGAAGAAAGCCAGGTAATCATCTCCCCCATCCCTCAGAATAAGCGTCATTGGCCCTTACGCTTATGCAAGGTCACGATATTGCCCTCGGTATCGCTGATCATCGCCTTGAAGCAGACGGGAGTTTCGCGCTCCATGCGTACGGGTATGCCGCGAGCCTTGACCGCCGCAACGGCGGCATCGAGATCGTCGACGGCAAATAGGATGCCGTTGCTGGGTTGGAACGGCATCACGTTGCCGCCCCCGCCCCACAGCGCGAACGTCGTTCCATCCGCCAGCTCGTACTCGGCTCCCCTATTGTCTGGATACACCGTCACGGGTTCGAGTCCGAGCACATCGCGATAAAAGGCGATCGCGCGGGCCGCATCCTTGACCATGTAACCGCTGAGGTCCATGCCGGTAATCTGAAAAGGGCGCTGACTCACCATCGCTCAGCCTCCCAGGACGCCGGGGAGCTTCTCGAGCGTGGCAGTCCACGCCACGGCCCGGAATTGCTTACTTTTCACCCTTACAGGGTGGCGGAGGCCGCCTCCGCTGTCAAGGCACCGCGGGTCCGGCCGTTGACAGCCCCGAATCCGGCATGTTAAGGTCGGGCTGATGTTTGCTTCCCTGCTCCTTACGCTTCGCAGCCGCGACTTGCCGTAGCCGCTAGCGTTCGTGTTGCCTTCGGGCCTCCGCTACGGCGGGGGCCTTTTTCATAGGACCCGGAGTTCCCCAACCATGTCGATGCCGATTCAGAAGTACCGCGAGTTCCCCCCGATCGATCTCCCCGACCGGCGCTGGCCTTCGAACGTCCTGCGGCAAGCGCCGCGGTGGTGCAGCGTCGACCTGCGCGACGGAAACCAGGCGCTCATCGAGCCGATGGGCCCTGAGCGCAAGCGCCGCATGTTCGATTTGCTCGTTCGCCTGGGCTTCAAGGAGATCGAGGTCGGCTTCCCCGCGGCTTCGCAGACCGACTTCGACTTCGTCCGCGTCCTCATCGAGGAGCGGCTGATCCCCGACGACGTGACGATTCTGGTCCTCACGCAAGCCCGCGACGAGCTGATCGAGCGGACCTTCGAGGCGTTGCGCGGCGCGCCGCGAGCGATCGTTCATCTCTATAACAGCACGTCGTGCCTGCAGCGGCGGGTCGTCTTTCAGATGGAACGCCCGGGCGTGACCGCGATCGCGGTCAACGGGACCAAGCTCGTCAAGAAGCTGACGAAGACAATGCCGCAGACGGACATCCGTCTGGAATACTCGCCGGAGAGTTTCACGGGAACCGAACTTGATTTCGCCGTCGAGATCTGCGAAGCGGTGATGGACGTCTGGGAGCCGACGCCGAAGAAGAAGATCATCCTCAATCTTCCGGCAACCGTCGAGATGGCGACCCCGAACGTCTACGCCGATCAGATCGAGTGGTTCGCTCGGCACGTCAAGGCGCGTGACGCGATCGTATTGAGCCTACATCCCCACAACGATCGCGGGACGGCGGTCGCGGCCGCCGAGCTCGGCCTGATGGCCGGGGCGGATCGCGTCGAAGGGACGTTGTTCGGGAACGGAGAGCGCACCGGAAACGTCGACGTTCTGACGCTCGCGCTCAATCTCTTCAGCCAAGGGATCGATCCGAAGCTCGATCTTTCCGATATTCCGGAGATCGTGCGCACCGTCGAATACTGCAATCAGCTCCCGGTCGGTCCGCGCCACCCCTACGGCGGCGAGCTCGTCTTTACCGCGTTCTCCGGTTCGCACCAGGATGCGATCAAGAAAGGCTTCGAGGCGATGGCGAAGGGCGATTCGCCCTATTTCGAAGTCCCCTATCTGACGATCGATCCGAAAGACATCGGCCGCACCTACGAGACGGTCATCCGCATCAACAGTCAATCGGGAAAAGGCGGCATCGCCTACGTCCTCGCGAGCGACTACGGGCTCGACGTCCCGCGGCGCTTGCAGATCGAGTTCAGCAAGGTCATTCAATCGATGGCCGATGCGAGCGGGAAAGAGATCGTGCCCGAAGAGATCTGGCAAGCGTTCGAGCGCGAATACATCACGCCGCCGGGACGGTTGCGCCTGCTCGATCACCACCTCAGCGACGAGGGTGCACAGGCGACGATCAAAGCGACGGTCGAATTCGACGGTGCGAGGCGCACGATTTCGGGTACGGGGAACGGTCCGATCGATGCGTTCGTCCATGCGCTGCGCAGCGATCTCGGCGTGGACGTGCGGGTCGTCGACTATCGCGAACAAGCCGTCCGCTCGGGTGCCGATGCGCCGGCATTTGCCTATGTCGAGGTCGAGGTGAACGGTCGCGTCACCTTTGGCGTCGGACGCCATGTCAACATCATCACGGCGTCGCTCTCCGCGATCGCCAACGGTTACAACCGCATCGCGCGCGCCCCAGCCTTCGCTTCGGTTTGACGTCGCCGGTTCGCCGGGTCGTGACCGGACACGATCCCAATCAGAAGGCGAAGGTCATCATCGATTCCCGGATCACGACCGTCAAGCACGGCAAGTCCGGTGCGTCCTTGACGCACCTGTGGAATACGGACGAAACTCCGGCCGATATCGCAATCGGCGAGAACATCGAGGACGTCGGCCTGCGGCCGCATATTACGCCGCCGCCTCCTCGTGGTACACGCTTTGTCATGATCGACTATCCGCCCGGCAATCAGGGCGCGATGCATCGGACCGAGACGATCGACTACGTCGTCGTCGTATCGGGTGAAATCGACATGGTCATGGACGATTCGACCGTCCATCTCAAAGCCGGCGACGTGATGGTGCAGCGCGGGACGAACCACGGCTGGTTCAATCACGGGACCGAGGTCGCGCGGTTAGCTTTCGTTTTGGTCGACGCGCAGCCACTCGGGATCGGGCACCCGCGAGTAAACGAATGAGGCGTTGCGCGGCGCTCGTCGTGCTGATGGTCCTCCTCATTGCAGGTCCGGCACCGTCGCAGCCGCTCGCAACGATCCGGATCGCAACGACGCCGATCGACGCGGGCTCCGAACCATACTACGCGCAGGCGATGGGCTTCTTCAAGAAAGCCGGGATCAACGTCGAGATTACGCCGATCAGCAACGGCGCCGGGGTCGCAGCCGCCGTCGCGGGGGGCGCAGCCGACATCGGCCAGTCGAACGTCGTCTCGCTTGCGGCCGCGCACGATCGCGGCATCCCGTTCGTCATCATTGCGCCGGCGAGTCTGTACACCTCGCGCGTCCCGCAATCCGCGCTCGTCGTCGCGAAGAATTCGCCGCTGCGGACCGCCCGCGATCTCGACGGCAAGACGCTGGCAGCGGCCGGCTTGAAGACGATCGCGCAGGTCGGTCCGCAGGTGTGGATCGATCGCAACGGCGGGAACTCGGCCAGCATCAAGTGGGTCGAGATGCCCTTTTCCGCGACGGCCGAGGCGATCGCGTCCGGCCGTGTCGACGCCGCGCTCCTCTCCGAGCCCGAGCTCGGAGAGGCCGTCACCACCGGATCGGTCCGCGTCCTATCGTATTGTTACGACGCGATCGGGAGTGACTTTTTGATCGGGGCGTGGTTCAGCACGGCGGACTGGGCGAGGGCGCACCCCGATCTCGTCCGAAGCTATGCGAGCGTGATGAGCCAAACGGCGCGCTGGGCGCGCGCCAACCCTCAGCAGTCGGCGAAAATCCTCGAACAAGAGACGAAAGTGCGGATCACGCCGGTGACCAAGCGCGTCCTCTTCGGCGAACGTTTGGATCCGGCGGCGGTGCAGCCGCTCATCGACGTAGCCGCGCGTTACGGCCTCTTGAAAGCGTCGTTCCCCGCAAGCGAGATCATCGCGAAGTAGCAAATGGCGGACGACCCAGCAACCGATGAGCTGCTCGCCGAGCAGAACGAATACTACCGGACTCGCGGGACGGTCACCGACGATTGGTTTTACCGCCGCGGCCGCTACGACCACGGTCCGGTCGTCAATCGTCAATGGTTTCGCGAAGGCGTCGAATTGGTTCAGGCGGTCCTCAATTTCGACGCTCGCGGAAAGGTATTGGTGCTGGGCGCGGGCTTCGGCTATTGGACCCAGCATCTGGTGATGACCGCCGACCACGTGACGGTGATCGAGATCTCGCCGGATGCCATCGCCGCCAGCAAGGCGCGCCTCGGTCCCTTCACGCGTAAAGTGAAGTACATCGAAGGCGACGCTTATCAATGGCGCCCGACCGAGCGTTATGACGCGATCGTCCTCCCGTTCTGGCTCACGCACGTCCCGCCGCAGCGGTTCGAGCAGTTCTGGTCGTTCATCCGCAGCGCTCTGACGCCTCGCGGCCGGGTCTTCCTCATGGACAACCTACGCACGAAACACGGGATCGCGATCGACCATGATCTTCCCGGCCTCGACGAGCGCATCGCGATCCGGCGGCGCGCGGGCCGCGAGCACCGCGTCTACAAGACGTTCTACACTCCGGCGTCGCTCGCAGAGCAACTCAACGTGCTCGGTTGGGAAACCGATCTGCGGTCGACCCGCGAATTTTTCCTGTACGGTTCAGCCAAGCGCGTCGATTAATTAGACAAGACGGCGTGCGTCGGGCGGGGGCTCGACGGCGAAGGCGTTGAGTTGAATCGCGATCGACGTGTACGTCCCCATCCCTGCAATCAACTCGACGAGATGTGCTTCACCGAGCGTCTCGCGGGCGCGTGCATACGTCGCATCGCTCAGCACCTGCGTCCGGTTGAGCTCACTGACGACGTCGTAAACCAGCTGCTCGTCGTCCCGTTCGAACGCAGGCGTGCGGCGTTCGCGAATCGCGTCGATCACGGCGTCTGAGATGCCCGCTGCGCGCGCTTGGCGTTCATGCGCGAACCACTCGAACTGCGAAGTCCAGTGCCGCGCGACGGTGATGACCATCAGCTCGAAGAGACGCTTGCCGATCGCGGGACGAACGCACAGCCGGTCGTAGAGCGCATGCATGTGCTCGGCAACTTCCGGGACGCGGAGCTCGATCGCCCAAGGACCGCGAACCTCGCCCCCGTGGGCCGCGGCGATCGCGTCGTAGATGCGGCGCTGTTCCGCCGAGAGGGTGGCCGGATCGATCTTCGGGAGCCGGGAGGGCGGAGGCATCCCGCTCGTCTTCACGCAGGGGCCCGCCTCGCCTTGCAACCGTGCGGCGATCCCGTCGAGTTTTGCCGGGCATGGCGACAACGTGCAAGCACCTCGCTATGCTGCGCGAGGTGGTCCCCAAATCGCTCGGCTGCAACGAGTGCATTGCGACGGGGCTGAAGTGGAAGCAGCTGCGTCTCTGCACCTCCTGCGGATACGTCGGCTGCTGCGAAACCTCCGAAGGCCGTCATGCGCTCGCTCACTTTGCCGAGACCACCCATCCGATCATCCGGTCGTTCGAGGACGGGGAGGATTGGATGTGGTGCTACGTCGACGAAACGTATATCGGCCACCCGACCGGGACGCGCAATTGGTAGGCAAGGAAGCACGGGGATTCGCGAGAACCGTCGCTGGGTAGACCCCTGCCAAGCGTCTTTTTTCGTTTTTTCAAGGAGGGATTCTTATGAAGCCGATCGTTGCAAGCATCCTTGCGAGCGCCGCGCTCTCGCTGACGCTGGCCGCCGTCGCGGCCAACGCACAGAGCACCGGCAACGCCGCCGCCGGGAAGAAGATCTATGCGGCGAACTGCTCGGCCTGTCACGGCGCGACGGGCGCCGAGGGCGGCGTCGGTCCGAGCCTCAAGAACGAGACGAAAAAGAAGAACCTCGCGCAGATCGTCGCCTGGATCAAGAGTCCCCAGCCCCCGATGCCGAAGCTCTATCCCTCGCCGCTCTCGGCAACCGACGTCAACAACGTCGCCGCCTTCGTCGCATCGATCAAGTAACGTCTTCTAATCGCGAAACTCGATCGTGATACCGGCGTCGGCGTAGCCGAAATAATTCCGGGCCTCACCGGCGAGATATGAGCACAGCGGTTCGCGTACCACGCGGACCGCTACGCGTTTCCCGACGTCTTCGACCGGGACCCAGGCGCATTCGACGGCGTGCAGGTCGGCCGAGGGCTGCACCGGCTCGCCGTCGGCGCTGACGGCGAAGGTGACGTTCGTGAAGTGCGTCGCCGTCCTCGGGTCGTACGATTCGCTGACATAGAGCAGCCGTTCGACATGGGCGTCGAGGCCGGTCTCTTCCTTGAACTCCCGCCGCAGCGCGTCCGCGAGCAGCTCGCCGGGCTCCTGACGGCCACCCGGAAGATTCCACAGCGGGACATCGTGGTTGCGGTACCGGCTGGCGACCATCAAGATCGCGTTCTCGCGGCGCAAGACGCCGGTGCACAGGTGCACGCGGCGTTCGGAATTCAAGCCATCCAGCGCCGTCTAAGGGGATTGAGCGGATCGCGTTTCACCCGCGGGGGCCGCCAAGACGACGCGGGCTGCGGAGCGCGGATCCGCGAGAGCGTCCCAGGGACCGCCGCGTTCGGGCGGGCCGCGGCCCCTCTTGTGACCAAGCGCGGCTCATGGAGGCGTGCTCCGCACGGCACCAAATGCGCGCTACCGAGTATCGGCAAGGCCGCCAGCGCTCCGAAAAGCGCTGCTGAGGCAAGCGTCCTCACGGGGAAATCGTTTCCTTAATACCGTCTTATGCCCTTCGGGGGCGCCGAATAGGTTGTTGACGGAGCCGGAGAGGCTGTGGTAAAGTCAACGGCATGTTCAAACTGGCATTGATTCTGGACTGTTGTTGCGGCGGAAATGCCGTCCCGCGTGAGTCGGTCTAGGGTCGCTTTGCTGTAACGACTGAGAGAAAAAGCAGAGCCCCGTGCCGACCCGGCAGGGGGCTTTTTCATTCAACTATGGCGTTTCCAACACAAAAAATCGAAGAAGCCGCTCGAGAGTTCGAGGAGCGCTCGCCGCAGGAGATCCTGGGGTGGGCCGTCGGTGAGTATCGCGACCGGCTCGTCCTCTCGGCTTCTTTCGGGGGCGCGACCGGGATGGTCGTCCTCGACATGCTGATGGAGATCGACCGCTCGGTCCCGGTCAGCTACATCGACACCGGCTTGCTCTTTCCCGAAACCTATGCCTTGATCGAGACGGTCGAGCGCCGCTATGGCATTCGCGTCGAACCGGTCCGCAGCGAGTTGTCGGTCGCCGATCAGGCCTCGACCTATGGTGACGCGCTCTGGTCGCGCGATCCCGATGCGTGCTGCAGCGTACGAAAGGTCGCGCCGCAAAGCGCGTTCCTCGCGCGCTTCGACGCCTGGATCACCGGCTTGCGACGCGATCAGAGTCCGCAGCGCATGCGCACGCCCGTGATCGAATGGGATCGCCGCTTCGGGCTCGTCAAGGTGAATCCGCTTGCGACTTGGGATGCGCGCAGCGTCTGGGCGTACGTCCTCGAACACGACGTCCCCTACAATCCGCTCAACGACCGGGGCTTCCCGAGCGTCGGCTGCACGCACTGCACGCGTGCCATCGCCGCGGGAGAGGATCCGCGTGCCGGCCGCTGGTCAGGCCAGGACAAGACGGAGTGCGGTCTGCACCTCGTCTCGGCCGGAGAGGCGATCTGATGAGCGGCGAGAGCAAGAACGAAGCGATCAAGCTCGAGAGCGACTATCTGCGCGGATCGATCGCGGCCGAGCTCGCCGAGCCGACGACGCACTTTGAAGAGCGAGACGTCCAGCTGCTGAAATTCCATGGAAGCTATCAGCAAGAGAATCGGGACGAGCGCGCCGCGCGCAAGGCGCAAGGCCTCGAAAAGGGCCACGATTTCATGATCCGCGCCCGCGTGCCGGGCGGCGCGCTCGGCGCGCAAACCTATCTCGCGCTCGACGAGCTCGCAAGCCGGTACGCCAACGGGACGCTGCGCGCGACGACCAGGCAAGGCTTCCAATTCCACGGTGTCCTCAAAGGAAATCTCAAGGCGACGATCCGCGGGATCAACGACGCGCTGCTATCGACGCTGGCCGCCTGCGGCGACGTCAATCGCAACGTCATGGCCTGCCCCGCACCGCTGCACGATCGCGCGCAAGCGCACATCAGCGAAATCGCGCACGATATCGCGATGCATCTTGCACCGCAGACGCATGCCTATCACGAGATTTGGCTCGACGGCGAAAAGGTCGCCGGTCCCGACGAAGAACCGATCTACGGTCCGGCCTATCTGCCGCGCAAGTTCAAGATCGGGATCGCGTTCCCACCCGACAACTGCATCGACGTTTACACGCAAGACATCGGCCTCGCCGCTGCCGTTGAAGGCGGCAAGGTCGCGGGATTTACCGTTTTGGTCGGCGGCGGACTCGGGATGACGCACAACAAGCCCAACACCTACCCGCGCGCAGCGACGCCCCTGTGCTTCGCTTCCACCGATGAGGTTCGTGAAGTCGTCGAAGCGATCGTGAAGGTGCAGCGGGACAATGGCGATCGCGTCGATCGCCGGCACGC
Source organism: Binatia bacterium (assembly GCA_035604635.1). Classification (GTDB taxonomy): domain Bacteria; phylum Vulcanimicrobiota; class Vulcanimicrobiia; order Vulcanimicrobiales; family Vulcanimicrobiaceae; genus DATNIC01. Next base: position 3,629 of record DATNIC010000046.1, on the reverse strand, counting down.
GCGGATGAAGTATCTCGTCGAAGAGCGCGGCATCGCGTGGTTCCGAGGCGAACTCGAATCGCGCCTCGGACGCGCGGTCGCGGATCCGCGGCCGATCGCCTGGGATGGCGTCGACGATCACCTCGGCTGGCACGAGCAGACGCCGCAAACGTCGTTCCTCGGCATCTACATCGAGAACGGGCGGATCAAGGACGACGGTATCCGTCGTTTACGCAGCGGCTTGCGCGCGGCGGTCGAGCGCTTCCGGCCCGAGATCCGGATGACCGGGCAGCAGAACATCCTGCTCACGGGGATTCGCAACGAAGATTGCGCTGCGCTCGAAGCGCTGCTGGCCGGATACGGGATCGAGACCGATCCGCGCAAGCTCGGCGTCCTTCGCGATGCGATGGCCTGCCCCGCGATGCCGACGTGTGGTCTCGCCGTCGCAGAGTCGGAACGCGTCCTCCCGTCAATCATTCGCGAAATCCAGCAGGACGTCGACGAGTTGGGTCTGGGAGACAAACGGATCAGCATCCGGATGACGGGCTGCCCGAACGGCTGCGCGCGCCCGTACATGGGCGACATCGGCATCGTGGGCCGATCCGCGGGCCTCTACGACGTCTTGGTCGGCGGCGATTGGGAAAATACGCGTCTGAACACGCTCTATCGTAAGGCGGTCAAGGTTGCCGACTTGCGAGCAATGATCCGCAACCTTCTTCAAGTGTGGAAAGCGCGACGCAACGACGGCGAGCGCTTCGGGGACTTCTTTCATCGCGTCGGATTTGACGAGGAACAATGGGTAGCGGCTTCACCATCTGGTTAACCGGTCTTTCCGGCGCGGGTAAGTCGACGATCGCGCGGCGGCTCGCCGAAGAGCTCGAAGCGCGCGGCCGCGCCGTCGAGGTCCTCGATGGCGACGTCATCCGCACCAATCTCTCGAAGGGGCTGGGTTTCAGCCGCGAAGACCGCGACGAGAACATCGCGCGCATCGCCTTCGTCGCCTCGTTGTTGACCAGACACGGCGCAACGGTCATTACCGCCGCGATCTCGCCCTTTGCGCAGGCGCGCGCGAAGGCGCGCGAGCGGATCGGCGAGTTCGTCGAGATCTACGTCCGCTGCTCTATCGACGAGCTCGCGCGGCGTGACGTCAAAGGTCTCTACGCCAAAGCTCTGCGTGGCGAAATCGAAAATTTCACCGGCGTTTCGGACCCATACGAGGCACCCGAAAATCCTGACGTGGTCGTCGACTCCGAGTTCGAGACCGTCGAGGAAAGCGTCGAAAACATCCTTGACTATTTGGAGCAGCGGAAGTGGATTTCGGCATCGTTGTTGTCGGCCTAATCGCCGGTCTCTGCATCGGAATCTCGGGCGTCGGCGGAGGATCGCTCACGACGCCGCTGCTGATCATCATCGCCGGGGTCAAACCGCTCATTGCGGTCGGCACGGATTTGGTCTACAGCGTCCCGACCAAACTGCTCGGCGCGCATATCCACCGGGGCCAGAAGACGGTTGATGGCCGCATCGTGCGCGCACTGTGCATCGGCGGCATACCGGGCGCCCTCGTCGGCACGGGCGTCTTGCTTGAGGTCCGGCACGTCTTACCGCTCGCCGTTATCAACGTCTACGTCCGCCACGGCGTCGGGATCATGCTCTTCGTCTCAGCCGTTGCTCTCGTCGCGACGCCGTTCTTCCGCCGTAACATCGAGCCGGGCGTGCAAGATATGCGACGTCCGTTTCCACGCCTCGTCGCGATCGGAGCGACGGTCGGTTTCGTCGTGAGTTTGACCTCGATCGGAAGCGGCGCGTTGACGATGCCGCTGCTCTACGCCGTCTTGCCGTTGATCGCGCTGCGCACCCTCGTCGGCTCAGATGTCGCATTCGCGGCCTGGCTCATCCCGGTCGCGGCGCTCGGGCATCTGACGCTCGGCAACGTCGACTGGCGCCTGTGCTTGAATCTCCTCGCCGGCTCATTGCCGGGCGTCTACATCGGAGCGCGGTTCTGCCGCTGGATCCCCGACACGCTCCTGCGCCCGACCGTCGCAACGATCCTCGTCTTTGCGGGGACCCGCCTGGTCTAGCGCGTAGAACGGTGCGGATGATCGTTCGTGTCGGATTTTAAGCCGGAAGAGGCTGTTCAAGAAGCCGCGGAACGGCGTGAACGGAGCGGCGGGCCACGCTGGACGCCGATCGCGGCCGCGATTGTGGCCGTTCTGGCCGCCCTTACCAATCTGACGGCGCAGCAGCGCTCGACGCAGTCGCTCATGCAAAAAAACGATGCGATCGTCGCGCTCACGCGCGCGAGCGACAGTTACAATTATTATCAAGCGAAGGCGATGAAAGAGGAGATCTACAAAGCGGCGATCATCACGCACAAACCGGATCCCGCGCTCCAGCGCGTCGTCGACACGCAGGATCGCGAAAAGGGCCCGGTGTTGGAGAAGGCACGAGAGTTCGAGCGGCAGGCGGCGGAAGCCAACGAGCGGAGCGAGCACTTCCTTCGTTCACAGGAAACGCTAGAGATCGCAGTGACCATGTTGCAGGTCGCGATCGTCGTCTTATCCATCGCGACGCTCGCGAGTGGTCTCATCTTGACCGTCATCGCCGCGACGGCGACGGTTCTCGGCGCCGGCTTTGCGATCGCAGGATTGCTCCTCTGAGTTCTGTCGCAGCCCCGTCTCGTGGCCTAAGTAGTTCGATTTTCCGCAGCGAACAAGGCGGATCGACCCTCCTCGTTACGATCACGGTGATGCTCGGCCTCATCATGGCGATCATCGACTCGTCAATCGTGAACGTTGCGCTCGACACGATGGCCGGAAATCTAGGCGCGTCGATCGACGAGATCTCATGGGTCGCAACGTCCTACATCCTCGCGAACGTCGTCATCATGCCGCTCAACGGCTGGTTGACGGCGTATTTTGGCCGTAAGAAATTCTACGCGGCTTGCCTTGCAATCTTTACCGTGGCGTCGTTCCTTTGCGGGACTGCGACGAACGTCTGGCAGCTCGTCGTCTACCGGATTCTACAAGGCCTCGGCGGCGGCGCATTGCAGCCGACCGCGCAAGCGATCCTCTTCGAGTCGTATCCGCCCGAAAAGCGTGGTCAGGCGATGGCCGTCTTCGGTCTCGGCGCGATGGTCGGCCCGACCCTGGGACCGACGCTCGGCGGCTACATCGTCGACAACGCGAGCTGGCCGCTGATCTTCTACATCAATATTCCGATCGGCGTCGCCGCGTTCGTAATGACGCTCGCGTTCATCCGCGATCCGTCGTATATTCGCAAGCCCGAGCGCGGCATCGATTGGTTCGGCCTGGGGATGATGACGGCCGGGATCGCAGCGCTCCAGTACGTCCTCGAACGCGGGCAGCACGACGATTGGTTCGACTCGCCGGCGATCGTGATCCTTACGGTCGTTGCGATCGTCGGGATCGCCGGCTTCATCATCCGCGAGCTCCTCGAGAAAAAACCCTTCGTGGATCTGACGGTTTTTAAAAACCGGGCGTTCACGGCGGGGAATGTTATCGGCGTCGTCACGGGCTTTGGATTGTTCGGACTCAACCTGATACTGCCGCTCTATTTTCAGGACGTACTGCGCTTCAACGCCTGGCAATCCGGGCTTGCGCTCTTGCCCGGGGCCGCGGCGACGGCGCTCT
>DATNIC010000045.1:0-8355 GCA_035604635.1 Binatia bacterium | reverse complement strand
CGGCGGCCGCCGTTTCGGCGATATCAAACCGCCGGACTTTGCTGCTCTGAGCGAGGCCTTCGGAATCGAATACCGCTTCATCGGGGGCATCGCCGCGTTCAGCGACGGACTAGCGTGGGCGCGCAAGCTCGACGGCCCGGTTCTGCTCGACGTCGATATGGCGACGATCGGTACGTTCACGCAAACCTGGGCGGGGCCGCCGGCGCGAAAAGCCTAGCCTACAGCGGCCTCCCGCCCGGCTTGCTGACCGCGATCCATCCGTTTTTTGCGCGATCCCAGCGTACGACCATGACCGCGCCTTGCCCGAGTCCACGTTGCGGCGCGGCGCGAAAGTCGTACATGCCGGTTGCACCCGGAAAGCCGCGCAGACTTGCGATGTAGCTGCGCAATTGGGCGGGCGTCGCATTCGTCCCAAGCTTGCGCAGCGCGTTCACCAGGATGAGCGCCGGATCGTAGGACGTACTGGGCATGTATTCGGGCCGAACGCCGCCGGCGATCAACGCTTCGTTGAACGCCTGCACCGCCGCCTTCACCGGCCTGTCCGTCACCTGATCGGGGACGACGCATGCGAAGCCCGGAAAATAGAGTTCTTTCGGCAGAATTTGCGCGTATTGGGTCATTTGGGCGTAAGTGAGGTTCCCGTTCGTCGTCAAGATCGGGAGATCCAAGCCCGATTCGAGCGCTCCGCGCAACAGTGTCCCAAGCGGCGTCCCGGTGCTCCACGCAATGAGGATCTGGGCGTTCGACGCTTTGACGTGCGCCATTTGCGCCGAGACGCTCACATCGCTCGTCGCGAAGTGCTCGCGATCGACGATGCCGATCCCACTGTTTTCGGGGAACGCAAAGGCGGCGTCTATGCCGCGTTCGGCATCCTGTCCGGTCGCGTCGGTCGAGGTAATGACGGCGAAGCGCGTGATTCCGCGTTGGCGGAAATAGCGAATCGCGACCGGAATGACGTCGGAGGTCGACGGATCGATCGAAAAGACGTAGCTGCCTTCAGGCGGATGAACACCCGGCGTCAAGCAGTAGAGCAGGGGGCCGTCTTTCGTCAGGGGAGCGAGCGCATTGCACTGCGCAACGAGCGCCGCACCCATGAACGCCGGCCTATTTTTCGCGATGATGGCATTGGCAAGCTGAACGTCGATCTGCGGATTGGACTGATCGTCTTGAATGACGAACTTCACGGGTTGTCCGTTGATCCCGCCGGCCTTGTTGACGACGGCTTCAGCCGCGGCAATGCCGCTCGCCATGCCCTTGCCGATAAACGTCGCGGGACCGGTCAGCGGTAACAACACATCTATTTCGTAGGGATCGGCCGCGCGGCTTCCAGCCGGAAGCAGCGAGCAGACCGCGATCAGCAATGCAGCACATGCTGCCCGCGAGAGACGCATTCTACGCGAACGCCGCGGCGACGTGCGCGTTCTGCTCCATCGCATCGGCCGCTTCGGCGATCCCGTTCAGGTACGTCTCCCAGATGTAGAGGTTGACCCGGCAGGTCTCGCCGACGGCATCAACCATGTTGAGCGCTTCAGCATAGCGCGCGACGGTCTGCCAGCCCATGTTCGAGTGCTCGAGATCGGCCGGACCGTGCAAGTCGAAGAACTCGAGCTGCGCGTCGCTCAAGCCGAAGAGCGGCTTCCAACGCTCGCGCTCCATGCCGAACCACCCCTTCTCACGAAATGCCCCGGTGCCGTAGCCGGGGATGTTGACGCGCTCGGCGGCGGTGTTGGTGATCATCCCTTCGAGCCAATGACGGTTCTTGCAGAGCGTCTCCCACGCGAGCCAACACAAGTTCGTCGAAGGAAGCGGCTGTGCGCTCGTGATCTCCTCACGGCTCATGCCGATGTAGGTCCCGAGGTCCTCTAGGATCGACCAGTGCGGCCGTCCACCGCCGAACTCGTTGTCGGCGATGACTTCCTGCGAGCAGCCGGCGATGATCTTGATCCGCGTTTCCCAATCGGGGCAGTTCGTCGCGACGGCGATCTTCAGGTGCGAGTTACGCTCGCGCGAATTCAAGCGGTGCTGCTTGACGAACATCTTGGCGCGCTCGACGGTCATCGGCTCGTTGAACAGTCGCGTGCTCTTCGCGAAATGGTCTACGGCTTGGTCGAGCTGCTCGATGACGTTCATGCGTCCTCCTCGCTCCAGAGCGGATGCGCGCGGGAGAGTATTGTATACACGTTTCGGCGAACCTGTCCTTGATGCTGACGCAAGCCGAAAACGAAGCGCCGATCCGATATTCTGCCTCTCGAGCGATCGCTCCGTCTTTCGCGCTGGCGCTCGCGCTGACCATGACCGTGTCGGCTTTCGGCGCCGCACCGGCCTTGCTCAGCGGCGACCGGTCCGCGACGGTTACCGTCGACGGGCGCCCGCTTTCCGCAGACACCGACCATATCGTCGCGTTCGATCGCGGCAAGACGCTTTACGTTTGCGTCGAGGACCTCAAGCAGATGGTTTCGGGTTCGATGACGCGTGCCGGGAAGCAGCTTACCGTCAAGTCGTTCAAGGGCGACTCGAATTCCAGAACGTTCGTCTTCACGGTCGGAAGCATGAAGGCGACCGCGCACGGACAGGCCGTGGAACTATCGGCGCCGGTGCTCGACGTCTACGGCCACATCTACATTCCGCTATCGTTTTTTGGATCGAACGCGCTCCGCACGCACGCGAAGATCAGCGCGGACGGGCGCGCCGGCGATATCTTACTACCGCCAGGTATGGAGTAGGTTGTAACATGCTGACGCAAGCCGAAAACGAAGCGCTGACCCGGGTCGGACCCGGAACGCCGATGGGCGCGCTGCTGCGCCGCTTCTGGTTTCCGGTCTGCAAGTCGAGCAATCTGGCCCCGGGCGGTGCGCCGCGGCGCGTCCGTTTGCTCGGCGAGCGCTTCGTGCTCTTCCGCGCCGACGACGGCCGCATCGCGCTTTTCGACGAAGGCTGCCCGCACCGCCGCGCCTCGCTGGCGCTCGCGCGCAACGAGGGCTGCGCGATCCGCTGCATCTTTCACGGCTGGAAGATCGACGTCGAAGGGACGGTCGTCGACGTCCCGTCCGAACCGCTCGAGCGCGAGCGCTTCGGCGCGAAGGTCAAGGTCCGTCGCTTCTCGGCGCGCGAGTCGGGCGGCCTCATTTGGGCGTCCATCGGCGACGGCGAGCCCGCGCAGTTCCCGGACTTGCCCTTCACCCATCTCCCCGTCGACCACGTCTCGATCATCGAGATTCCCGTCAACGCGAACTGGCTGCAGGGCGTCGAAGGTCAGCTCGACTCCTCGCATGTGAGCATCCTGCACCAGTCGAGCTTGAACACCTCGTTCATCCGCCAAACGCCCGCGACGGTCAAGACCAGGGAGTATTTCTTAGCGGATAAAGCGCCGAGCTACGAGGTCGAGTTCACGGATTACGGTTTGCAGGCGGCTGCGATCCGGCGGGTCGGGGACGGCGAGCTCTTCGCGCGCGTCACCGAGTTCTGCTTGCCATCGTGGACCTGCATCCCCAACCCGACCGACGACGATTTTCTGATGATCGGTCAGATGCCGGTCGACGACACGCACACCATCCAATGGTACGTCATGCACAACCCCAACGGCCCCGTCGATCGCGAGGGCCGCGCCCACGGTTTTCAATCGATGCTCGATTACGACGGCGCGTCGTTTGCGCGCGTCGCGCACGAAGAAAATCTGTGGACCCAAGACCGCAACCTGATCGATGACGGATCTCACTGGAGCGGCTTCAAGAATATCCTTTACGAAGATATCGCGATCATGGAGAGCCAAGGACCGATCGCCGACCGGACGCGCGAGTATTTAGGCCGCAGCGACGCGGCGGTGACGCGGATGCGCCGGCTCTTTCTGGATGCCGTCCGCGATCTCCCCAACGGAAAGACACCGCCGGGCCTGCGCCCGGGCATCGAGTATCGCGAGATCTACGGGCGGCAAGCCGTGTACCGCGAAGGCGAAGACTGGCGCGAGGCGATCAAAGCCGTACGCGTGTAGCGTTCCACACCGCATCGTAAAGATGGACGATCTCTTCGGCGCTCGGGACGCGCGGATTGTTGCCGGGCGACCCGGAGGCAAGCGCCTGCAGCGCCATCGTCTCTTTGACCTCATTCCAGCGCCGCTCGTCGATCGACAAGCGTTGCGGCGAGGGGACCTCCAGGTCCGCATTGAGCACGTAGAGCGCCTCGACGAGACGCCGCGCCGCCGCATCGTTGCTTTCACCGGTTTTTGCAAGCCCGAGCACACGGGCGCAGTCCGCGTAGCGCTCGACCGCCGCTTCGGCCGAATAGGCCGTTGCCGTCGGCAGCAACATCGCGTTGGAGAGACCGTGGGCGATGTGAAAGAACGCGCCGATCGGACGGCTCATCCCGTGAACGAGCGCGACCGAGCTGTTCGAAAAGGCGATCCCGGCTTGTGTCGCGCCGAGCATCATCCTCTCGCGCGCCCCGCGATCGGCGGGATCGCCGTAGACCGTTCGAATGTTCTCCCAAATCGCCCGCATTGCGATCAACGAGAGGTCGTCGGTGAACGGATTGGCGCGCCGCGATACATAGGCTTCGATCGCGTGGGTGAGCGCATCGACGCCGGTGTCCGCGGTCAAGCGCTTGGGCATGCTGAGCGTCAGCTCGAAATCGACGATAGCGGCGATCGGAAGATAGGCCAAACCGATGCAGAGCATCTTCTCGTTGCTCGCCTCATCCGTGATGATCGTGAAACGGGTGGCCTCGGACCCGGTCCCCGCGGTCGTTGGAATCGCCACGATCGGCAAGCCCGCCTCATCCTGTTGATGCGGCGCCCGCAGCGCGCGCATCTCGCCACCGGTGACGGTCAGGACGGCGATCGCCTTCGCCGTATCGATCGGACTCCCGCCACCGAGTCCGATAACACTGTCGTGATCTCCCGCTTGCAAAAATGCGAGTGCTTCGCCGACCGACGTCGTCGTCGGGTCGGGCACGACACGCGCGAAGGTTCGCGTCGCGATTCCCGCCTGCTCGAGCAGCGCTTTCAACCGGGCCGCCGTCCCCTGCTGCTCGAGAAACGGATCGGTCACGATCAGCGGCTTGGAGAGGCCGAGCGCTTTGAGCACGCCGCCGGTCTCGGCCAGTGCACCGCCTCCGACCCGCATGATGCGCGGCAGTGCGAGGTTCGTCGGCACGCTAGGCTATTCGTTCGATGATCATCGCGATGCCTTGACCGACGCCGATACACAGCGTTAGCAACGCGTAGCGGCCGTTGCGCTGGATCAGCTCCCGTGCAGCCGTGAGCGTGAGCCGCGCCCCCGAGGCGCCGAGCGGGTGTCCGATCGCGATCGCGCCGCCGTTCGGGTTGACGCGCGAATCATCGGAAGAGAGACCGAGTCCTTTGAGACAGGCGAGGACTTGGGACGCGAATGCCTCGTTGATCTCGATGACGTCCATATCTTTGAGACTCAAGCCGGAACGCTCGAGGACTTTGTGCGTCGCGGGGATGGGACCGATCCCGAAGAGGCGCGGTGGGACGCCAGCGACGGCAACGGTGACGACGCGCGCCCATGGCTTCCAGCCGAAGCGCTCTCCGGCTGCTTCTGAACCGATCAACAGTGCGGCTGCACCGTCGTTGATGCTCGACGCGTTGCCTGCCGTCACGACACCGCCGTCGTTGATGGTCCGCAGCTTCGCGAGACCTTCGAGCGTCGATTCCGGACGCGGCGGCTCGTCGGCCGTCACGACCCTCTGCGCTTTGCCGTTGTGGACGGTGACCGGCGTGCTGATCTCGCCTTCATAAAAGCCGGCGGCGAGCGCTTTGGCATATTTTTGCTGCGAGGCGAGCGCGAACCGGTCCGAGGCATCGCGAGAGATGTCGTAGTCGTGCGCGCAGTTGTCGCCGACTTGCGGATTGGTCTCGTTCCCAAACTGCTCGACGAAGCGCGGATTGGGAAACCGGTAGCCGAGCGTCGAGTCATACATCCGGTGCTCGCGCGAATACGGCCGCTCCGCTTTCGCCATCACGAACGGAGCGCGCGTCATGCTCTCGGTCCCGCCGGCGATGATGACGTCGCCCTGGCCGGCGGAGACGGCCCGCGCCGCGTCGGCGACTGCCGCGAGGCCGCTCCCGCACAACCGATTGACGGTCACGCCGCCGACGCCGACCGGCAAGCCCGCCAAGAGCGCGGCGTGGCGCGCGACGTTCCGCGAATCCTCGCCCGCTTGGTTGGCGCAGCCTGCGACGACGTCTTCGACCGACTCGGGTGGGATCCGAAAGATCTCGACGAGCCGGTGAATCGCCGCCGCCAAGAGATCGTCGGAGCGGACCGACTCGAGGACCCCGGCATGGCGTCCGAACGGCGTCCGCGTCCCTCCATAGATGTAGGCGTCCGTCTCTTCGATCATCAGCAGTTGCACCGCACGGCGAACTCGCGCTCGCGGCCGAGCAGCGACTCGCCGCGCTGCGCGTGCGCGTTCTGATGAGCCGCGACCATTTTGATCCCTTGGGTGCGGTAAAGCTCGTCGACCTCGCGCTCCCAGTCGCGGTTTCCGTCCGGCGACCACGAGAACGGCAAAGTCTTCTGCTCCCAGTGCGCTTCGTCGAACGTCGGTGCGAGCGCGAGAGCCGCGCGCAGGATCTCGCGTTGTTGGGCGCGCTCGTGCGGCTTGCCGGCCGGGCATCCCAGCGGAAAATCCAGGAAGCACGTCCGCGGCGGTTTCACTGCTTCACTCATCTCCCAGAGCACGCTCATCGAGACGGTCGGCAAACCGCGTTTCTCGAGCGCCCGTCCGATCAGTCCCACGGACCGATGACAGGCCGGTCAAAACGGAAAGAGCACGACTAGATCGACGCCTTGCGCGTCGTAGATCGCCTTGACCGCCGGAATGGTTTCCTCCATCAGCTCCGTGTAGCGCTCGATCGAGCCGACGATCGAGACCGCGGTGTGCGCGAGGCGGCCGATGGTCCCATCTGCCTCAAGCTCGCGCAGCGCCTCGATCGGATACCCGACGTTGAGGTCCTCATCGGCCCACTTGCGGACGATCGTCTTGTGCGACATGACCAGATCGGCGAGCGGCGTATCGCGATGGACGAGGCGGAACGAGATGTCTTCCGTCTCACCGAGCGGCGGATCGTCGGCCAACTGCACCCCGCAACTGAGGAACATGCCGACGGTCGATTCGGCGATCGGCTTGCGCAGCGGGGTCAGCGCGGGCGCATCGAACTGCGGCCGCGGGATGTCGCGCCCAAGTTCCTTGAGCAGACGGACGAAACTGTAGGGCATCGCCCCTCCTACGCCATCGTGTGCGAAAATTCGCCGACGCCTTCGCACCACAGCTTGACGACGTCGCCGGCTTTGAGAAACTCGTTGCGGCCGGCGCCGACTCCGGCGGGAGTCCCGGTCAGAATGAGGTCACCCGGATAGAGCGTCGTGCGCGACGAGATCTGTGCAATCTGTTCCGCGAGCGTGAAGATCATCTTGCTGGTGTGCGAATCCTGCTTGATGACGTCGTTGACCCACAGCTTGATCCCGAGCTTTTGCGGATCGGCGATCTGTTTGGCGGGCGTGATCCACGGGCCGAGCGGACAGGATGCATCGAAGCTCTTGTGCGCGACCCAGTCCCAAAAGAACGGCGAGTCCTTGGTCAACGGTGGACGCTGTCCCAGATCGCGCGCCGAAACGTCATCGGCGATCGCGTAGCCGGCGACGTAGTCCAGCGCCCGTTCGATCGAGACACCTTTCGCTTTGCGGCCGATGACGGCGGTCAGCTCGACCTCCCAGTCGACCTTCTTCGCTCCGGCCGGCAACGGAACCGCGAAGTTTGGCCCGACAACGACGCGCGCCGCTTTGAGAAAATGCCAAGGTTTGAGTCCGATGTCGTGCGGGTTCGGATCCGGCGTACGGTTCTGAGCGCGATCCATCTCCGCAACGTGATCGGAATAGTTCGCGCCTGCGCAGTAGATCGCCGAAGGGTAGAGGACCGGCGCAAGGAGCCTCGCCGATGCCAGCGGCGTGCCGCCCTTCGGCTTCGCGGCAGCCGCCTTTTCGAGACGCGGCTGCGCGGTCTGCCAATCGTCGAGGATGTCGACGACGCGAGTGTAGCCGTCGACGTCGAAGATGTCCCCGTCGACCAGGATTCCGGCGCGCGGTCCCTGCGCTGCTTGATAGGTCAGAAGTTTGTAGTCGGCCATGCTAGCTTCGGAGTACCTCTTGCGGGAGCATCCCGTAGTGATCGATTGCTGCTTGGGGACTGACGTATCCGCGCCGAACGTCGGAGCGGACGAGGTCGCGCGGACGCAGCCGCGGATCGCCGTATCCTCCGCCGCCGCCGGATTCGACGACGACGGCGTCGTCCACGGATAAAGGAACGGCATTGCGCTTTCCATTGTTGCTCGTCTCG
>DATNIC010000044.1:0-13009 GCA_035604635.1 Binatia bacterium | reverse complement strand
TCCCGCCGCGATTACGGCCTGATCGCGATCGCGTTGACGGCCGGGCCTGCGTCCTTCTCGTATTTTTTGAAGTTCTCGGCGAAGAGCGTCGCCAGTTTTTTCGCTTCTGCATCGTAGGCAGCCGGATCGCTCCACGCCTTTTTCGGATCGAGCACGTCGCCCGGAACGCCCGGCACATCGACCGGCACTTCGAGACCGAAGAACGGCTCGCGCCGGAATTTAGCGCCCGCGAGTTTGCCGTCGATCACGGCGTTGACCATCGCCCGCGTGTACGGGATAGCGAAGCGGTGTCCGATGCCTGGGGGGCCGCCCGTCCAGCCGGTGTTGACGAGCCAGCACGTTGCTTCGTGCTTATCGATCCGGTCGCCAAGCAGTTTCGCATAGACGGTCGGATGCTGAACCAGGAACGGCGAGGCGAAGCAAGTCGAGAACGTCGCGGTCGGCTCCGTCACTTCGCGCTCCGTCCCTGCGATGATCGCGGTGTAACCCGAGAGGAAGTGGTACATCGCCTGTTCCTTGGACAGACGCGCGATGGGCGGGAGGACGCCGAACGCATCGGCGGTCAGCATGACGATCGTGCGCGGCACCTCACCCTGCAGCGAGGGGACGACGTTCGGTATGAACGATGCCGGGTATGCGGCGCGCGTATTTTCCGTCTTTGCATCCGAATCGAGATCGAGCTTACGCGTCGCGGGATCCATGATGACGTTCTCGAGGACCGTGCCGAAACGGTGCGAGGCCGCCCAGATCTCGGGTTCGTTCTTTTCGGAGAGCCGGATGCACTTCGCGTAACAGCCGCCCTCGAAGTTGAAGACGCCGTTGTCGCTCCAGCCGTGCTCGTCGTCGCCGATCAGCGGACGGCTAGAGTCTGAGGAAAGCGTGGTCTTCCCCGTCCCGGAGAGGCCGAAGAAGATCGCGACGTCGCCGTTTGCGCCGCGGTTCGCCGAGCAATGCATCGGGAGAACGCCCCGTAAGGGCATCAAGTAGTTCATGATCGTGAAGACCGACTTCTTGATTTCGCCCGCGTAGAGCGTCCCACCGATCAGGTTGATGCGCTTCGCAAAGTTCAGAATGCAGAACGTCGAGCTGCGCGTCCCGTCGATGTCGGGGTCAGCTTGAAAGCTGCCGACGTCGATGACCGTAAATTGCGGTTCGAAGGCCTCGTCGCTCTTGGCGGGCACGATGAACAAATCGCGCGCGAACAAGTTGTGCCACGCGAGCTCGGAGATGACCCGGATTGGAAGCTGATAGCGCGGATCGGCACCGACGTAGCAGTCGAGGGTGTAGATTTCTCTCCCGCCGAGATACTTCGCGACGCGCTTAAATAGCGTGTCGAAACTCGCGGCCGAGAAGGCCTGCTGCCGGCCCCAATCGATGTGTTGTTCGCTCCCCGGCTCGCGGACGAAGAATTTGTCTCTCGGCGAGCGCCCGGTGAATTTGCCCGTATCGACGACCAACTGACCGTCTTGCGCGATCGTCCCCTCGTTGCGGCGGATTGCATGCTCGTACAGTTCCGCGGTCGTGAGGTTGCGATGAACGGTCGCGACATCCGCGAGTCCGAGCCCGGTGAGTTGGTCGGCAAGCGTCTGCGAATACGACGGAAGCGTGAGAATCGGTAGGGCCCTCCAAGGCGAATTAGACAAAATGCCTTCGAGTAACGAATGACAGAACTCTTCACGGTGGTTCCCCCGAGCGAGGCGTTCCGAATCCTGCGCGAGCGGGTCAACGCGGGTTCGCTCACGGAAACCATCCAGATGCGATTCGCATATGGCCGAGTTGCGGCGAGGGAGGTTCGGGCCCCCGAACCGCTTCCGGCGTTCACCCGGGCGACGATGGATGGGTATGCGGTCCGCAGCGCCGATACGGCCGGGGCGTCGGAGAGCGCGCCGGCCTACTTGCGACTGCTCGGGGACGTGCCCATGGGGGCGCTCGCGGAGGAACCGGTCGGGGCTGGAGAGGCCTGGCGGATCCAGACCGGAGCGATGCTCCCGCCCGGTGCGGACGGCGTCGTGATGGTTGAAGAGACGACACTCTCGGGGGTCGATATCGAAGTTCTAGCGTCGATCGCCCCCGGGGAGAACGTGTTTGCGGCCGGTGAGGATGCTGCGCGCGGGGAGACCATCATCCCCGCCGGCAAGCGCCTCCGCGCCGCCGATTTAGGAGCACTATGCGCGCTCGGGGTTTTGGAGATTGCCGCGATCCGCAAGCCGCGCATCGGGGTCCTCTCGACGGGCGATGAAGTGGTCGAACCCCAAATGGTCCCCGGCCCCGGGCAAGTCCGCGACGTGAACGCCCAGACCGTCACGAGCCTCGTCGCCGAGGCCGGCGGCGTCCCGATACCGTGCGGTATCGTCGCTGACGACGAACGGGCTCTGGAAGCCGGGATGCGTGCAGCCTTGGCCGATGCCGATGCCCTCGTCCTCTCCGCCGGATCCTCGGTGTCGAGCCGCGATCTGACTGCCCGGGTCGTCGAGCGCCTGGGACGGCCCGGCATCCTGATCCACGGGGTCGCTTTGTGGCCCGGGAAGCCGACGGTCCTCGCCGTCTGCGACGGCAAACCGGTCATCGGTTTACCGGGCAATCCCATGAGCGCCCTCATCGTCGCATGGCGCTTCGTCCGCCCGCTGGTGCGGTTTCTAGGCGGCGAGCGGGTCGCGGATGACGGCTTTGACGACGTAGCGGCCGAGGCGATCCTGACGCAAAACCTCTCCTCGCGCACCGGGCGGGAAGATTACGTCCCGGCGAGATTGGTGCGCGGCGACGACGGCGCGTTGCGGGCGACGCCGATCTATACGAAATCGAGCGGCATCGTCAGCCTATCACGCGCCGACGGACTGATCATTGTCCCGCTCGATCACGGCGGACTCTCCGCCGGCTCACGCGTGCGCGTGGTCCCGTTATGACGGCGACCCGCGACGTCTATCTCATCGACGTCGCGCTCGATGAGGCGCGAGAGCGGTTCTTCTCTGCCGTCGGCGATCCGCCGCTTGCGACCGAACCTGTCGCGCTGAGTGACGCGCTCGGTCGCGTCACGGCGCGTCCGGTCATCGCGCGGCTTTCCTCGCCGCACTATCATGCCTGCGCGATGGATGGGATCGCGGTCGCTTCGTCAGCGACGCGCGGAGCACGCGAAGCGTCTCCGGTGGTCTTGCGACTAGAGACCGACGCGATCCGCGTCGACACCGGCGATCCTCTCCCGCCGGGCTGCGATGCGATCATCATGATCGAAGACGTCGAGGAGCGCGACGACGGGACCGTCGCGATCCGCGCCGCTGCACCGCCGGGACAACACGTGCGCGGGATCGGCGAGGACGTCGTCGCGTCGGAAGTCGTGGTTGCGGCGCGTCGCCGTCTGCGGCCGGTCGATCTCGCAGCGATCGCGAGCACGGGAGTATGCGAGATCGAGGTTGTCCGTCGGCCGCGCGTCGGGATCATCACGACCGGCACGGAGCTCGTCGACCCGTCCGTCCCCGTCCCACCGCGCGGCGCAATCCTCGATTCCAACGGCGTACTACTCGAGGCGTCCGTCCGGCAGTTCGGGGGCATCCCCCAGCGCTATCCGCGGGTGGTCGATGACGAAGCTGCGCTCACGGCGGCGCTGGACCGCGCGATCGCGGAGTGCGACATCGTCGTTTTCAATGCGGGTAGCTCTGCCGGGACCGCGGACTTCACGGCGCGGATCTTTGCGCGGCGCGGCGAGCTGCTGATCCATGGCGTCGCAATCCGGCCGGGACATCCGGTCGTCCTCGCCGTCGCGGATGAAGGTCAGCACATCGTCCCGCTGCTCGGGATCCCCGGGTACCCGGTCAGCGCGGCGATCTGCGCCGATCTGTTCTTGCGTCCGGTCATCGAGCGCTTCGCGCAGCTCGATCCGCCGGCGGAAGAGGAGATCGACGTCGTGCTTGCGCGAAAAATCCATTCGTCCCTGGGCGAAGATGAATACGTGCGCGCCGTCGCGGCTCGAATCGGCGATCGGCTCGTCGCGTTCCCACTGCAACGCGGGGCAGCGACGATCGTAACCCTGTCGCGCGCCAACTGCTTGATCACGATCCCGCGTTTTCAAGAAGGGCTCCATCCGGGCACGACCGTGCGGGCGCGGGCGCTGCGTTCGCGAACCGCGATCGACCGCGCGGTGCTCGCCGTCGGGAGTCACGACGTCGCCATCGATCTGCTCGCCGCGGTGGTCGCCGCGCGCAACATCGAGATCACAGCGGCGAACGTTGGAAGCATCGCCGGGCTCGTCGCGCTCGCCAACGGCGCGACGCACTTCGCGGGGACGCATGTGCTGGATTCCCCGACGCAAACCTACAACGAAGTTGCGCTACGCCGGTACGGTCCGCGTGAAGATGTCGCGCTCGTGCACTTTGCGCAGCGCGAACAGGGGTTGATCGTCGCAGCGGGCAACCCGCTCGCGCTGCGAGGGCTCGAGGACGTAGCGCAGCGGCGAGCGCGCTTCGTCAACCGGCAAAAGGACGCGGGGACGCGCATCTTACTCGACGTCCTCCTCGGGCGGGCGGGTATCGCGCCGGACGCGATCGAGGGGTACGAGCGGGTCGAGTTCACGCATGTCGGCATCGCTGCGCTCGTTGCGGATGGCGCGGCCGATTGTGGTCTGGGCATCCGGGCTGCAGCCGCCGTTTTCGGATGCGGGTTCATCCCGCTCGCGCGCGAACCGTACGAGCTCGCGCTCCTTGCACGCGATCTCGAAGAGCCGCGCATCCGTTGCATCGTCGAAGCCCTGCGCTCTCCGGGGCTGCGGGATGAGATCGAACGTTTGGGCGGCTACGACTGCAGCCGCGCGGGCGACGTGCGGATCGTGAAGGGGCAGTAGTGCAACTCGAACTCTTCGGTATGGCACGCGAGTTGGTCGGTGCGCCCAGCGTCGACGTCCCGATGGCCGGCCCGGCTACCCTCGATGCCTTGATCGTCGCCTTAGCGCGGACATACCCGCAGCTGTTGGGGACCGTGATCGATTTGGATCGCTCGGTCCTGATCGAGCCGAACGTGCTCCTGCTCGACGGCCGGCGCGCACCGGACCGCACCGAAACTTTCGACGAGAGCGACCGTCCGTGTTTACTCTTCGTCCCGAGCGGCGGATGATGTACGCCGGGCCGCGCGAGGTCCTCGAAGTCGATCTGACGACGCGCGTTACCAGACGCTACGCGCTCGACGATGACGTGTTTGCACAGACGCTCGGCGGCGTCGGTCTCGCCGTTTGGCTGATCGAACGATATGTCGAAAAGCAAGGTCGGATCGATCCGCTCGGGCCGGAGAATCCTCTCGTCTTTGCAGCCGGACCGTTTGCATCGACTCCGGTTCCAGCCGCGAACAAACACGCGCTCGCGACGATCTCGCCCCTGACGGGATTCTTGAACGAAGGGCTTTCATCGAGTCACTGGTCCGCCGTCCTTCGGCGCTGCGGCTTGGCCGCATTGGTCATCGAAGGGGTCGCGCCGGATTGGAGTATCTTGGTCGTTGACGACGGCGACGTGCGGATTGAACCGGCGGGTGACGTGCTCGCAATGAGCCCGCGCGAGACGACGAAGCGGCTCCGGGAGCGCTTTCGCGATCGAACGTTACGCGTGTGCGCGATTGGGATCGCCGGCGAGCGCGGCGTTCGTTTCGCTTCGATCGAGAATGACGGGCGGCAAGCCGGACGCGGCGGAAGTGGCGCCGTGATGGGCTCGAAACGACTGAAGGCGATCGCACTGCGGGGTCACGGCGACGTCAATGTCGCCAATCCGAAGCGCGTCGCCGCGATCTCGGCGATCCTGCGTGATCGCGCAACGGGCCCGGCAACCGCGAAGTACCGTATCCTGGGGACGGGCGCGAACCTGCGCGTCCTGCAGCGCATGGGACAACTGCCTACGCGTAACTTCACCGGTGCAATTTTCGAAGGCGCCGAACGCATCACTCCGGAGGCGGCGCGTGAGTCGCGCGCCGCGTTCGTCGAATTGCGGGCCGGCTGCGCGGGTTGCCCGGTCCAATGCGAGCACATGTACGTGCGGCGCGGTCGCGATCGCCGAGCTGCGGCAGCGAGCGAATACGAGTCGGTTTGGGCATTCGGGCCGAATTGCGGCATCGACGATCTCGACGCGGTCCTCGACGCGATCGCCTTGTGCGACGAGTACGGACTCGATACGATCTCGACCGGTGCGACGATCGCGTTTGGGATGGAAGCGGCGCAACGCGGCTTGATCGCCGGCGATGCGTTTGCGACGCCGCTGGCCTTCGGAAACTCAGCCGTGCTCCGGCCGGCGATCGAAGCGATCGTCTCGGGGGACGGCGTCGGTGGGCTGTTGCAAATGGGCGTCCGAGGGGCAGCGGAACGGCTCGGTCCCCGCTCGCAAGGGTTCGCCATGCACGTGAAAGGGCTTGAGCTACCCGGCTACGAGCCGCGGACGCTGCCGACGTATGCGTTGAGCTTGGCGGTCTGCACGCGCGGAGCATGCCACAATCGGGCCGCATCATACGATCTGGATTTGCGCCGCCCGGACGCAGTCTTCACCGATGAAGAGCGTGTCCGCACCGCGATCGCCGCGGAGGACGAGGCGATCCTGTGGGACTCGCTCGTTTTGTGCAAATTCGTGCGGGGCTGTTTCGTCGATTTTGCGACGGAAGCGGCTGAGCTGTGGTCGGCGGTCAGCGGCCTGGATATGGAGGCCGAGGAACTCCGTTTACGAGCCCAATCGACCTGGGCTCGTAAGCGGCGGATCAACGCCCGCCTCGGGTGGACTGCGGCTGACGATACGCTGCCCGTGCGCCTTTTTGAACCTATCTGTGACGGCCCTCACGCCGGGCGCTGCGTGGAGGCCAAAAAACTGGCGACTTTACAAAAGGTTTACGAAGCAGAGCGAGGAATCGACCGCCGATGCGCGGCCGCCCAGGCCGCAATCCGGGAGGTCTAGATGGCGCCACTTCCCCGTGCTTCCGGGTCAACCTCGGGAGCCGGCAGCAGTTCCAACCGTCGCATGTATCCTCGTAGGAACAAGCCGTTCCGCGCGATGTATTTCGGTTCGGCGGCGGAGCGCAAGCCGGCGATCGGACTCGACATCAGCGGCGGCGGGCTGCGCATCCTGGTCAAGGATGAAGTCCAGCACAAAGGCGTCGACCTCCCGGTCGTCGTCCTGATCGCCGATCACCCCGTACAGCTCTCCGCGAGGGTGAAGTGGGTCGACAAGACGCAGCATCTGGGCGAAGAGCATTACCTCTACGGTCTCAAGCTCTCGAAGATCGCCGATCACGAATGGGATCGCATCATGGAGTGGACGCTCGATGAGGCGGCACAGGCTGCGGGGCACGATCTGCGCGTCGGATCGGTGTTGACCGCGGTCCAGCGCGACTCGCTTATCCCGGTCCCGCGCCAAGTCGAGATCGTGAAGCGGCTGGCCGAAAAGGGCCGCCTCGATGCGCCTGCGGGCGGACGCTTACCGCTCGTCGAGTACAAATTCGAAGGCTATAAGATGCGCATGGGGATTGGTTACTACAAGCTAACCGTGCGCAGCAAGAAAACGGAGAAGGACCGCTCGTTCACCGAATACCGGACGAGTGTCTTGGCCCGCATCGAATCAGAGGGCATCGTCGTCCTCGACTAGCCGCCTCCTCTGCGCGCTGGCGCTTTTCGCCCTCTTCATAACTCCGGCGGGCGCGCAATCGCCGGTCCATACGGGTCGCTTCCCCGCAGGGCCGAATGACGGCATTACCGACGTTCCCGGCGTCCGCGTCGGGCAGGTGACGTTCATCGAAGGCGAGGGAGCGCTCAACCCGGGCCACGGGCCGTTCCGCACGGGCGCGACGGCGATCGTCCCCAATGGCGACCCGTGGACGCAGAACGTCGCCGCCGCATTCTTTACGGAGAACGGCAACGGCGAATTCACGGGCGCGCACTACGTCGAGGAGTTCGGTTATCTTCAGACGCCAATCGTCTTGACGGATACGCTTGACGTGGGGCGCGCTTACGACGGCGTCGTCGATTGGATGATCAAGCAGCACCCAAATATCGGTGTTCGCGGCGGCGTCCCTTTGCCGATCGTCGCCGAGTGCGACGATCAGGGGTTCAACGACATCCAAGGCAGGCGCGTTCATCCGTCCGACGTCGTGACGATGCTCGACGGTGCGCGTCCAGGACAGTTTTCCCGTGGAGATGTCGGCGCCGGTACGGGAATGCATGCCTTCGGATTCAAAGGTGGGATCGGGTCAGCGTCGCGCGTGCTCGACAAATCATTGGGCGGCTACACGCTAGGCGCCTTGGTCAACGTGAACACCGGGATCAACAACCGCGCCGAGCTCGTCGTCGACGGGGTTCACGTCGGACGGGCGCTACTGCACGAGCTTCTCCCGGTCTTTCCCAACCGTCGTTCTGCCGAGATCCGCGGGCGCGCCTCCGACGGGAGCATCATCGTCGTCATCGGGACCGATGCGCCGCTCGATCCCCTCGTGTTAAAAGCGATTGCCAAGCGGGTGACTTTGGGCCTCGGTCGCGTCGGGATGATCTCGCATACCTCCAGCGGTGACCTGTTCCTTGCCTTTAGCACGACGCGGACGATATCGCAAGGTGAACAAACGGGGGGGAAACCGCTCGAGACCGATACGGATCGAATCGACGCATTGTTCGAGGCGACCGTAGACGCGACCGAGGCCGCGGTCTACGACGCGCTGTTCTCGGCTAAAACGATGACGGGAGCGAACGGGATCACGCTCTATGGCTTGCCTTGGGAACGCGTGCAGCCGCTGCTGCAGAGTGGACGTCGATGATAGCACCGTGCGCGATGAGGTCGGCGCGCAGCGCCGCGACGAGAGGCTCGGTGCGGTCGAGTTGTGGGAACGTCGCGTGCTCGCGGAGCGCAATTGCGCAGGCTGCGCCCGCCGCCTCGCCCTCTTCGATCGTGGTCGGTATGATGCGCGCCGAACCGGCGGCGACGTGCGAAGCTGAGATCGCTCGAGAGGCGACCAGCAAATTGGCGAATCCGGCGGGGACCAGCGCGCCAAACGGAATGCCGTAGACGTGACGGAGCGGAGGGAAGCCGAGCTTGTCGTCGGCGCTCACCGGGTGAAGGTCGAGCGGATATGACGAGAGGCCGATGGCGTCGCCAGGCTCGCGCCCGTTCAAGACGTCGGCGGCGGTGAGATAGGCCAGTCCTAAGACGTGGCGCGTTTCGCGGATATACATCGTCCGCGCAAAGCGCGCGATCTCTGCGTTTTCCAGACCTGGGACGCGCCCGCGCAGAAAGGCGAGCAACCGGGGTGCCTCGGCTTTGGCAAGCGTCGTCGCCGCTGCGACCGAGCGCGGGTCGAGGCCGTCGACGCGGAAGACGTCGATCGCATTGACCGTCACTTCGCCGTCGCGCGCGAGGCCGAAGTTGAGATCGCGAACCATGACGCGCGGATCCGTCGGATGGTAGTCGCGCAGTAAGCTCGAGAAGCCCCAGACGCGAGCGCCCATTGCTCCGCCGGGCCCGAAGCGAGACACGTCGTAGCCGGCGGCCAACGCGTGTGCGTCAACGCCGTGCAGTGAGAACATCATGGTCGCCGCCTGCATCGCCGTATCGGTCCCCAAGTCTTGCCGTCCGATGTTGTAATGCGCGCCCGCGAGCGCTGCGACATCGCCGTCCTCCGTCGCGTCGACGATGAAAGGCGCAACGGAGGAACGAGTTCCATGTTTTGTGCTGAAATCGATGCGCGTGACGAAGCGACCGGCCGATGTCGGCTCGACGAGGACGGCCACAGGAATGCGGCCGAAGTGGAGGTCGACGTTTGGCGTTAAGAGGACGAGCTCGGCCAGCGCAGCTTCGGCGCGTTCCGGTGTAAAGGCGTCGCCCAATTGCGCGACGAGCTCGGCAAAAATGCCCCGCTCGATCGTTTCTCCGGCTGGGCCGGTGTTGAGATCCCACTGATCCATCATCCCGTCGCTGACGACGCCGCCCAGCGCCTCTCCCGCGACGTCGAGCTCCACGTGCAAACCGCGCCGGCCCGCGGCGACGGCTGCGGCGACTCCCGACGGCGTCCCACCGACGACGACGACGTCCGGCGGTTGGTTGCTTTGCGCTGAAACGGCCGCCGGGATGCTCATGAGCAACGTGCTGACGATCGCTAAGCTGGACAAGAATCGGATCATAGCCGGGTACTCCCTACTAGGAACGTCCCGGTTGGCTGCCTCGTTACTTGCCGCTTGTTAGGTTTGTGCTACGAAGGTCATGGGGGCTTGCTTCCGGCTGTGTTATAAGGATGGACGTGCTAATCGGTTCCGGCGAGGACTCCGGTTTTGTCAGCGACCCGATCGTAGAAAACGAAGCGGTTTTTGCCTTGTCCTTTCGCGTGATACAAGGCGATGTCTGCGGCCAGGAAAAGGCCTGCCGCGTCGGTCGCGTCGGCCGGGAGCAACGCCGCACCGGCGGAGCATCCGATGCGCTCGCGTTTGAGCGTCTCCGCGAAGCGCTCGAGCCCAAGCTGCGCGGCGGCGCGGTCGGTCTTGGTCATGACGACAACGAACTCGTCGCCGGCGTAGCGTGCGACGATGTCACCCTTTCGGGAGACGGCTTTCAGATTCTGCGCGAATTCGCGCAAAGCTCGGTCGCCGGCCGCATGGCCGCCCGTATCGTTGATGTGCTTGAAGTCGTCCAAGTCGAACATGGCGTAGGCCAGCGAATCGCCGTGGCGTAGAGTGTTGTGAATTTCGTGCTCAAGCAAGTCTTCGAGAGCGCGCCGATTCGACAAGCCGGTCAGCGGGTCGGTCGCCGCGAGTCTCTGGGTCTCTTCGAGCAGGCGCTTCGTCTCACCGTGAAGGCGCGCGTTCTCGAGCGCGACCGCCGCCTGGGCGGCAAAGTCGATCAGGACGCGGATGCTGTTCTCACGCAATTGGCCGGTCGTCGTATCATCGACGTAGAGAATGCCGCGAACGGTTCCGCGACTGATCATCGGGACGATGCAGTAGACGCCCCTCGGATCGGCGACCGGGGCTTGACCATCGCCGGTGCCGCCGACGTAGAAGTCGCTCTCCTTAGCGAGGATCTTCATCAACTGCGTCCCGCCGGGGACCTCGCCACGAACGAGCGGCTGGATCGTATCACCTTTGACGTCGGTCTCGAGCCGTTGACGGAGCATGCTCTCTTCGACGTCGAAGAGGATCGCGCGCTGAAAATGCAAAGCAACGTGCACGCCGCGCAGCACGGTCGACAGGATGTCATTGATGTTGTGCGTCGAGTTGATCGTCGAGAACACTTGCTGCAACACGAGGAGTTCGGCGTTCTCGGCTTCGAGCTCAACCACGTGGCTGCGCAGCTCTTCGATCTCCGCGACAAGTTCGGGAGCGTCGCTGGGTCGGTACACGTCGCTCGCTTCCTTAAAGCGAAAAGACGCTTCGTAGGCCCGGCGGGCCGCTCCTACGATGGAAAGCAGGCGAGCAGCGATTCTGCGTCACACTTTGGCCGAAGGGCCCTGGAATTTGCCGTGGCGGGAGGTGTGATACCGTGATAATCGATCACGACGTGGTTGTCCTTGGTGCCGGTCTAGCCGGGATGCGCGCGGCGCTGGAAGCCGCCAGGCATGGCGCCGACGTCGCGATCGTCACGAAGGTCCACCCGATGCGCAGCCACTCGAATGCGGCCCAGGGTGGGATCAATGCCGCGATGGGCGAGGGCGATTCGTGGGAATCGCACGCTTTCGATACGATCAAGGGCAGCGATTATCTCGCCGACCAAGACGCCGTCGCAGTCATGTGCCGAGAGGCCCCGTCGGATATCATCGAGTTCGAGCATATGGGCGTCATTTTTTACCGCAACGAAGAGGGGAAGCTCGGCACCCGCGCGTTCGGCGGTGCTTCGCAAGCGCGAACCTTTTTCGTCGGTGACATCACGGGCCAGGCGTTGCTCGTTACGCTCTACGATCAGATCCTCAAGGCGGGTGTCAAGGTTTACGAAGAATGGTTTGCGACGACGTTGTACGTGGAAGACGGTGCATGCCGCGGGCTCGTAGCGCTGGAGCTGATCACCGGCGAATTGCACTTCGTGCGTGCAAAAGCCGTCATCAACGGCGCGGGCGGACTCGGGCGGGTTTTCGAGCCGAGCACGAATGCGGTCATCTGTACAGGCGACGGTTACGCGCTCGCTTATCGCGCCGGTGCCCCGTTAATGGACATGGAGATGGTACAATACCATCCCACGACTCTCGCCGGCAGCGGCTTCCTGATGACGGAAGCGGCGCGCGGCGAAGGCGCGTATTTGCTCAACGCAAAGGGCGAGCGCTTCTTGAAAGACTACGCGCCGAATAAAATGGAGCTCGCGGCACGCGACGTCATCTCCCGCGCCGAGACGACCGAGATCGCCAAAGGGAACGGCATCAATGGGAACGTCTTGCTCGATCTCCGTCATCTTGGACCGGACGTGATCCTCAAGAAACTTCCGCAGATCCACGAGATGGCGCTCGACTATCTCGGAATCGACATGGTCAAAGAGCCGGTGCCCGTCCGCCCCGGAATGCACTACCAGATGGGTGGGATCAAGACCGACATCGACGGCGCTACACCTCTGCCCGGCTTGTACGCCGCAGGCGAAGTGGCGTGCGTCAGCGTGCACGGCGGCAACCGGCTTGGCGCAAATTCCCTGCTCGACACGATCGTTTTCGGGCGCCGGTCCGGAAAGGCGGCCGCGGAGTACATCAAGCCGATCTCGCTGCCACGGGGGCGTGACGATGTGCTGCGTGCCGAGCAAGAACGGATCGAGGCGCTGCTGGCTCGACCATACACGGGGGAGACGCACGCGCGTTTGCGACTCGAGCTCGCGACCATGATGGATCATGACGTCGGCGTCTACCGAAACGAGGCGGGTCTCCAAAGCGCTTTAGGCAAAGTGCGCGAGCTAAAGCAGCGCTACGAACGGGTCGCCGTCGGAGACAAGGGCCGGGTGTTCAATCAAGCGCTACAGTTCGCGCTGGAGCTGGGGTTCATGCTCGATTGCGCCGAGACGATCATCGTCGGAGCCCTGGAGCGCAAGGAAAGCCGCGGCGCGCAGGCGCG
>DATNIC010000043.1:0-10222 GCA_035604635.1 Binatia bacterium | reverse complement strand
ACCCCGGCCATCTCTCCGTGTTGGCGAGACCTTGTTCTGTCGGGGTTTCTCCCCTCCGTCAGCGCTGCGGCGAAGCCGAAGTCTGGAACGGCGCCGTGGTCGCGTCGGCCTTGGCCAACTCGTCGCGCGCTTGGGCGGCGTAGGGGCTCCCCGGATAATCGTGGTGCAGCCAGGCTTCGATTCGGACCGCGACGGAGCGGGCCTTTTCGCCGGCCGCTGCCAGATAGGTGATTTCGAGCGCCAGCAGATCCTTCGCAATCCAGGTGTCTTCGGGATATTTGCTCTCCCAATCGTGGATCGAGTTCTCGACCATCGCGAGCGCGCCGAAGATTGATTCCGTTTTGCCCGGGTCGGCCTGGACGCGCAGGCGCATGTCCTTGACGACGTTTTGGATCCCGAGCACGCTCATCTTCAACCGCCCGAAGTACTCGTCGGCCGGGGCCAGCTTAGCGGTCGTCGTCGGATCGGCAATTGCGATACCGCCCGTGACCCATAGGCACGCAAAGAGGATCAAAAGCTGCTTAAACACTTATTTGCTAGGGTATCGGTCCAGCCTTCGAAGAGCTTTAGAAGAGCGCCGATTCTGCGAGCTAGTTCGAAGCCTCTCCGTTCGTCGACGACGACTCGTCTGCCAAAACGAAGAAGTCGTCGAGAATTTCCTGAGCAAGCGCGGTGTCTTCGAGTAATTTCCCCTTCGCGTCGGTCACGACGAACTCGTCGGCATCCTCGTTGTAGCACACGGCGAACGCGTGGCCTTCCTCGTCCTCGACCAGCCCGACGACTTCGAATTGCAATTCCGCCCCGTCGGTCGTTTTGATGACTAATACGTCACGGAGCTCAAGGGGCGCGTCCCCGTCGCGTTGCTCGTCGATAGTGGTTCTCCTACTTCAGATAGCGCGACACGTTCGCGCGGTGCTCGGCATACGTCCGTGCGAAAGCGTGGTGGCCGTTCCCCTTGTACACGTAGTACAAGAAATCCGATCTCTGCGGGGAAAATGCCGCCGTGATCGAGGGCCGTCCCGGGTTGGCGATCGGTGTCGGCGGCAAGCCGGCGTGGCGATACGTGTTGTACGGGGAGTCGCGCGCAAGATCGGCGCGCGTGATGACCGTCGCGTGCTGCGGCAAGGCGTACTCGATCGATGCATCGACTTGCAAGGGCATTCCGCGGCGCAAGCGGTTGTAGTAAACGCCGGCCATCAGCGGGCGCTCGTCATCAGCCTTCGCTTCGCGCTCGACGAGCGAAGCAACGGTGATCACCTGCGGGACCGTCAGCCCGAGTTTTCGTGCTTGCTGCGGCGCATCGGCGGGCAACTCGCGTCTGAACTCATCGACCATGATGCGGGCGGTCACCTCCGGACTAGCCGGGAGTGGGATCAGGTACGTGTCCGGGAAGAGGAAGCCTTCGAGATTCCGGGTTCGCGTCCCGTACAACTCGATCGAATTGTCCATGAACCAATCCTCGTAGGCGCGCACGTCGCCGAGGCCGCGCTTGGCAAGCGCCTGCGCGATCTCACGCGCCGTGAAGCCTTCGGGGAGCGTGATCCAACGCGCGATCTGCCCTCGCCCCTCGACGAGCTGCGTGAGGACGGAGCTGGTCGATTCGTGCGCGGGAAAGGCGTATTCGCCCGCCTCGACGTGCGTCTCCACCCCGCCCGCGCGCGCAAGGACGCGAAACGCTAGGGGATGCGCGACGACGCCCCGGCGCGATAACAGCGACGTGACCTCGGCGAAGGTCGAGCCTTGCGGGATCACGACCGTGCGGTCACCCACGGGGGCCGAACGGTCCCAATACGCCGCCCAACCGAAGGCGAGCGCGAGCGCTGCGCCGCCGGCGACGGCGGTCGCTAGGAGCCAACGAAGCCACTTCATCCGTTCCGGAGGCGCGCTAGATAGGTCTCGAGGATCGCCGCCGCTGCGAGTTGGTCGACGACTTTCTTGCGCTTGGCCCGCGATACGTCGGCGGCGATGAGCATTTTGTTCGCACCCGCGGTCGTCATCCGCTCGTCGATGCGCTCGATCTTCCCGTCGAACGAACGGGCCAAATGGGCGACGAACGCATCGATCCGCTCTGCGGCCGAGCCACGTTTTCCGGCGAGCGTCAACGGGTCACCGACGACGATCGTCGTCGCGCCGCGCTCGCGCACGATCTCCATGATCGCGGCGACGTCACTGCGCACGTTCGTCCGTTCGATCAAGCCGTGGGGAAACGAGAACGCCCCCGACGGATCGCAAACCGCGACGCCGATGCGGCGCTCGCCTACGTCGAGGGCGATCACGGCGCTCACGAGTGTTCCTCAAAGGCATCGACGAGGGCGCGTGCGCGCGGCCGCTTCCCCAAGTGATAGGTGACGAGCGCGTCGACCGCTTGCGCCGCACGCTCGGTCGCGAGCGTCTTCGGGCGAATCGCGCCGCCGCGCGGCGCACCCAAGGCTCGAAAATTCGTGAGATCGTCGGCGTCAAGCTCGATCGCATTTCGCGGGCCGCGGTCCCGTTCGCACACGAGGCCGCCCGCAGCGACGTCGACGAAAGCCGGTCCAGTGAGCTCCGCGCCGCAGCGGACGCACTCCGCATCGGGAGGGGCAAGCCCGAGCGCGTGCAGCAAGCGCAGCGAAAAGCGCGGCACGAGCTCGGCGGGCGCAGGTCCTTGCCCCAGGGCGCCGATTGCCCCGACAAGCAGATCGTAGATCTCCGGCATCGCGAGATCGAGCTCGCAGAACGCATCGACCATCTCGGCTAGGAGATGCGCCGTTGCAAAGGCGGAAGGCTCGACGATCGCGGTCCAGTGCGAGCGCAACGTCTGCGCGCTCGTGATGACATCGAGATTGCGGCCGCGGTGGAGCGTCAGGGTCGCCTCACTCATGAATTGCAAGCGCCCCGCAAAATGACTCTTCGTCCGCCGGACGCCCTTCGCGACCGCATCGACCTTCCCGTGCTCCTTCGTAAAGAGCGTAAGAATCCGATCGGCTTCACCGAGATTACGTCCGCGCAGCACGATCGCGGACGCGGTGTACGTCCGTTCTATCGCCGGACCTCGCGCGCACCCGGCAAATGAAATGCTTGCGGGAGCAGCTCATCGAGCCGCATCTCGATCAACCCTTCGTTCTCGTCCCCAAAGATCACGATGAGAGATTCGCCAAACTCGGCCAGCGCCTGGCGGCAAGCGCCGCATGGCGGCGTCCGCGCACCCGGCGGTCCCGCAATCGCGATCGCGCTAAACGCGCGCGCTCCGGCGGTGACTGCGGCCGCAAGCGCGGCGCGCTCGGCACACACGGTCGTGCTGTACGACGCGTTCTCGACGTTGACTCCGGTGAAGATGCGCCCGTCGATCGTCAGCAGCGCCGCTCCGACTTCGAAGCGCGAGTAGGGAGCGTAGGCTTGCCGGCGGACGTCTTTCGCGCGCGCGTAGAGCTCAGCCGGCGTGGACGCCATTGCCGCCGGAGGGCTCGGGTTGTTCCGTCGAGTGCGCCTTCCCGTTCGTCAAGACGCGCACCCGCAGAATGCGCTTTCCGCGGGTCCGCTCGACGCGCAGCTTCACGCCGTCGCCGGCGGAGATCTCTTCGCCTTCGTGGGGCAGGCGCCCGAACAATCCGACCGTATACCCGCCGATCGTCTCGAAGTCATCGTGCGGCAGATGCGTCCCGAGCTTGTCGTTGACATCCTCGATGTTCATACCGGCGTCGACGACCGACTCGTCCGGCGCAATCACGACGATCGGTTCCTCTTCGCCCTCATCATGCTCGTCGCGGATCTCGCCGACGATCTCTTCGAGTAGATCTTCCATCGTAACCAGCCCGGCCGTCCCGCCGTATTCGTCGACCACGATCGCAACGGAAAACTTTCCGCGCTGCATCTCCCGGAGCAGTTCGGAAACGCGCTTGGTATCCGGAACGTGCGTTACCGGGCGCATGAGCGAGCGCATCGGCGCCGATATCAGCGTCCCATTGGCGAGACTGATGAGCAGCTCGCGATCGTGAATCACCCCAATGACGTTGTCGATCGTCTCCTCGTAAACGGGAAGCTTCGAGTAGCCTTCAGCGATGACGAGATCGAGCGCGCGCGTCGTCGGCTGCGAGACTTCGACGCAGACCATGTCGGGCCGCGGCGTCATCACTTCGCGCGCAATCGTATCGCCGAACTCGATGATCGAGTGGATCAGGTCGCGCTCTTGCTCCTCGAGGACTTTTTGTTCGGCGCCGACGTCGACCAGGGTGCGGATATCGTCTTCCGTGATGAACGGCCCGCGCGACGACGGAGCGAGGCGCAGGACGCGGACGACGACGTTGGTGACCGCGAGCGCCGCGCTTGCGAGAGGACTGAGCACGAATGCGACCCGGCGCAGGAACGGCGCCAGCCGAAGCGCCCAGCGTTCGGCATCCGAAACGGCGACCGTCTTTGGGATGATCTCGCCGAAGAGCAAGATCACGACGGTCATAAGGACGGTGGACCAGAGCGCCGCTTGGGGTACGCCCAGCTCGATGAACAGCGTGGTCGCCAGCGACTGGGTCCCCAACAGCACGATCGTGTTCCCGACGAGGATCGTCGTGAGGACCTTGTTGCGCCGCTCGACCAAACGGAGGATCGCCGGCCCTTGCTTGACGCCGCGCTCGACCATCGAGCGGGCATGGATCCGGGAAAGCGAGATCAGCGCCGTCTCCGACGCGGCGAAAAACGCAGCCGCGCCGGTGAGGAGCACCAGCGCGACGATCTCACCCCAGTGGGCGTTCAGCTCGGCCATCGTTTCCACGAACAGGGACGGGCCAACGCGGGCCGGGTACGGTGGGGTCGATCAGGTAGAGGGTCGCTGCTCAAACTGGCACATTATAGCATAGGGCCGGGCGGGGCGCGAACTGGGCTACGGTAAGAAGACCAGGACGCCGACCGCCACGGCGGCCAGTGCGGCGACCAAGACGGCCGCCGCAGCGCAGTCCTTGGCTACCCTTGCCAGCGGGTGTTCGGCCGGACTGTACAGATCGACGACCGCTTCAATCGCAGTGTTGAGCAACTCAACCGAGATCACGAGCGCGATGACCAGGACGATCGCGAGCAGAGACGGACGCGCGACATGCAGGCGGTACGCGGCCAAAAGGACGAGCAGCGCGACGATAACGTGGACGCGCATGTTCCATTGCGTCGCGAGGGCGTACGTGAAGCCGGCCCGTGCGTGGCGCAAGGCCTCGCCGAACGACTTGCTCCTCATTTCAGTAGGGCCATGGCAGCCCGATCACGCCGGCGAGCCGCTGCTCTTCGCGTTCCATCTTGGTTCGTTCGCCGGCGCGCTCGTGATCGTGTCCCATCAAATGCAGCAGTCCATGAATCAACAGCCGCCGAATCTCCATTTCGAGCGTCGCATCGTATTCGGCCGCCTGCCTCAACGCGGTATCGAGACTGATCACGATGTCGCCTAAGAGCCGTTCGTGCGGTCCACGCGCGTCGTGCGCATCGAGCAACGCGAAACTCAATACGTCGGTGGCCGCGTCTCGTCCGCGGTACTCGCGGTTGAGCTCGCGAATCGCCTGGTCCCGCACGAGACTCAACGAGACACTCGATCCCTTCTCGCCGATCGCTTCGAGCAGCCGCTCGACATCGAGCTGCAGCCGTGTCTGATCGAACCCTTTCCTACGGGTGGTGTTCTTGAGATAGACGGGCATACGCCTCGATGATTTTCCCGACGAGGGACGGACGGACGACGTCTGCGGTCCCAAGCTCGATGATCCCGATCTCTTCGACCTCGTCGAACAACCGATGCGCGTCGAGCAAACCGCTGCGCGCGCCGGCCGGCAAGTCGATTTGCGTCGGATCGCCGGTCACGACCATCCTGGATCCTGAACCGAGGCGGGTGAGGAACATCTTGAGTTGTTCGCGCGTCGCGTTTTGGGCTTCGTCCAAAATGATGAAGGCATCGGCGAGCGTCCGGCCGCGCATGTATGCGAGCGGCGCGACCTCGATGATCCCGCGCTCGAGATAGCGACCGACGACTTGGTCGTCGAGCAGCTCACCGAGCGCGTCGTAGAGCGGACGCAGATACGGATCGACTTTTTCCTTGACGTCGCCGGGCAGGAAGCCCAGCTTTTCTCCGGCTTCGACGGCCGGCCGCGTGAGGATCACGCGCGCGACCTCACGGTGACGCAGGGCCCGCACGGCCATCACGACGGCGAGGAAGGTCTTCCCGGTCCCGGCGGGGCCCGTCCCAATCGTCAGACCCCGTGCCTCGATGCTGGCGACGAACGCGCGCTGGCCCTCGCTCTTCGGGCGAATCTCCTTACCGCGCGGCGTCGTGAACAACGTCGAGGGGATCGTCGCTGCACGGTCGTCTTGCGTCGCTTTGGCTGCAAGCCTGACGTCGTCCGGTGTCAGCTGCGTCCCGCGCCGGACGGCCGCGAGCATCTGATCGATGACGTGGCCTGCGCGCGTGACCGCCTCCGATTCGCCGCTCACGTGCAGCCGGTCACCGTCGACCCGCACGACCACCGGGAGTAACGTTTCGAGCGCAGTCAGGTTCTGATCGTGGCGGCCATAGAACTGCAGATGATCGAGATCGGCGACCTCAAAGATCCGCTCGGCCGAGGAGCTGCGCGCGGCTTCCTTCACTACTCTCTAGAACGTCCGCCGGTCGGTAGAAGTTGTCCTCAGAGCAAGCGGAGGGGCGAGGACCTCGGCCGCGATGACCGCCTCCAGGAGCCGCTCCGGCGTCTGGAAGAGGCGAATCAGGCGTGCCCGCCGTTCGAGTTCGGTCTCGGCCACCGGTTGTTCCCCAGGGTCTGCCATCAGCTCTTCGGCGCCGGCGGCGCGGGCGGCGTCTCGCCGCGGTCCTCACGGCTCACGCCGCTTCCGATAGCGCTGCGCATCTCGGCGTCGGCCTTGATGTTGTTCAGGCGGTAGTAGTCCATCACGCCCAAGTTGCCGCTCCGGAACGCCTCCGCGATCGCCTGCGGGATCTGCGCTTCGGCCTCGACGAGCTTCGCCCGCATCCGCTGCGTCTCCGCACGCTGCTCCTGCTCGCCTGCCTGCGCCGCATATTGCCGCTCCGCGGCCTTCGCTTGCGCGATGCGCCGGTCGGCCTCGGCTTGCGACATCTGCAGCTCGGCGCCGATGTTCTTGCCGACGTCGACGTCGGCGATGTCGATCGAAACGATTTCGAACGCCGTCCCGGCATCGAGTCCCTTGTGCAGCACCGCCTTCGAGATCCGATCGGGGTACTCGAGGACTTCCTTGTGATCGACGGCCGCACCGACGGCCGAGACGACGCCCTCGCCGACGCGCGCGACGATCGTCGGCTCGCCGGCCCCGCCGACGTACCGGTCGAGGTTACTGCGCACGGTAATTCGCGCCTTGACGTTGAGCTGAATCCCGTTCTGCGCGACGCCCTGGAAAATCGGCGTCTCGATCACCTTCGGGTTCACCGACGTTTGCAGCGCCTCGAGAACGTCGCGGCCCGCTAAGTCGATTGCGGCCGCACGCTGCCATTCGAGCGGAATCTGCGCGCGCTGTGCCGCGATCATCGCAAGGACGACGCGGTCGATGTTTCCGCCGGCCAGGACGTGCGATTGCATCTGATCGATCGTCAGCGAGAGTCCCGCTTTGCGCGCGCGAACGAGATTGTTCACGATGATGGCAGGTGGAATGCCGATGATTCGCATGCGGATCAACGAAAGCATCGAGATCGGGACGCCCGCCGCTATCGTGCGGATCCACATTCCGAGCGGGAAGTAGTAGAGGAATAGCATCACGCCGATGACGATCGCAATGATGACGAGTCCGGAAAAAATCCCCACGCCGAGCAAAGTTAGCTCCCTTCCAGTGCTGCTGTGGCTTCTTCGATTGGAACCACGAAAATGCGCGCGCCCTCGACGCGTGTGATTTTGATCGGCGTCCCTGCCGGCAAAAAGTCGCCCTGCGTCAGCACGTCGATGCGCCGGCCCTCGACGTTGGCGACGCCCGCGGGCCGTAGATACGACGTCGCGACCCCGGTCTTGCCCAGGAGCGACGAATAGTCGCTGCTCGCGACGTAGTCCGGCCCCTGCGATGCGGTCAGCGCCAAACGCTGGACGAACGCATTCTCCGGGAAGATCCGCGTCGTCAGCCAGAAGAACAAAACGGAAAGCACGATCGCTATCGAGAGCGATTGGGCGGCGACGAACATGAAGGGCAGGCCAAATGCCAATACGACGGCCGCAACGAGTGCGATGACGCCGAGCATCCCGGCCACCCCGTGTCCGGGCACGACGTGCAACTCGAAGAGGATCGCGATGACGCCCAGGACCGCGAGCCCGATGACCAGCGTGTTGCTGAAGCCCGCATAGACGTGCGTCCCGAAAAACAGGCCGAATGCGAGGACGCCGATCGTGCCCGCAATCCCGTGCAGCGTCTGCATTTCGATCAACAGGCCGAGCATCCCGATCGAAAGGAGCAGGCCGCTGACCTGCGGGTCGGTCGCAAAGCGCGCCAAACGTTCCGCCCAGGTGTAGTCGGCGTTCACGACTTGCGCGCGCTCCAGACCCCACGCGCGCATCGCGCTGCGTAAGTCGGGCTGAATCGAATCGGCAACGTGCAGAGCGACGGCGCGATCGGCCGTCAACGTCAGGATGCTCCCGGGTGCCTTGACGCCGGGGACGTCGAGCGATGCGTCGACCATCGCGGCGGCGATCCGGCGATCGCGGTGATGCTCGACGGCCGTCGACTCGAATTCGCCGCGCAGCGCCGAGACCGTCTTGGCGGTCTTCGGGATCGGCTCGGCATCGCCGATACTCGCCGCGGGGCCAAGCGTGATGCGTTGTGCCGACAGCGTGACCAGCGCCCCGGCCGACCAAGCTCGCTGACCGACGAAGGCCAGCACCGGGACGCCAGACCCCATGAGCGCATCGCGGATCTCGGTCGCCGACGCGACGAGGCCACCGAAGGTATTGACGTCCAGGACGATCGCGGCATGGCGCGCGCGCGCTTCGTCGACCGCGCGCTGCGTCAGGTGCGCCATACCGGCGTCGATGGTCCCGCGAATCGGAACCACGATTACGGTCTCGGGTGCCGCACCGGCGCTCGCATGCATCCCTGCGCCGGCTAGGCCGAACGCGGTCAATATGAAGAGGACGAGCCGGCGCACGTTCACGGTACTGTCTACCGCCTGTGCCCGCTCGTGGTTACGCGCCGAGTTCCTCGACGACGATCTGGCGGACCAGATTCCCGTCGGCAACGGCTTTGAGCTGGGGCATCGCGACCTTCATCACCGCGCCCTGATTGCGGCCCCCCTCGGGGAGCCCCGCGATGATCCCCTTCACCACCGTGCGGATCTCGTCGGGCGATTTCTGAGCCGGAAGATAAGCCTGCAAGATCTCCCGTTCCCGCGTTTCCTTTGCTACCAATTCCGTACGGCCGGCCTTCCCGTATTCGGTGATCGAGTCGCCGCGCTGTTTCACCAGGCGGCGAATGACCTCGAGTTCCTCGTCTTCGGTGAGCTCGTGCCCGGCCTCGACCTTACGATACGTAAAGCCCGAGAGGGCGCCGCGCAGGGTATCTAGGCGCACCTGATCTCGGGCTTTCATCGCTTCCTTAAGATCAGCGCTGATCCGGTCGCGAATCGCCAAGGCTAGGAGCGGCGCTTACGGGCAGCGGCCGACTTCTTCTTACGGCGGACGCTAGGCTTCTCGTAGTGCTCGTGCTTCCGCGCTTCGGCAAGGACGCCGGCTTTCTGGGTGGCCTTCTTGAAGCGACGAAGCGCACTCTCGATCGTTTCACCGGGCGCAACGCGTACTTCCATGAACAACCCTCCCTTCGCGCGACGTTCTCACGTCAAAATCTGCTGCCGCTGCTCCGGCAGACCCAACGCGAAAGGTTATCATATGCGTGCGCTGCCGTCAAATACCAGCTTTCGCGGTTTCGGTGGAAAAGCCGATTTTGTCGTCATAGAGCCCGCGTCCGACGCCGCGCATGTAGTCGGTCGCCTCATCGACACCGACGACGTCGGCGTACTTGGCGTTCATGTCAAAAAGATTGATCGCATGCGAGCTTTCAAAGCGGTCGAACGTGCATTCCTCGACGATCGAAATGTGATAGTTGTTGTTGAACGCGTCCAGAACCGTCGCGCGCACGCAGCCTGAAGTCGTCGTCCCGCAGATCAGCAGCGTATCGACGTTGAGCTCGATCAAAAAGCTCAGGAGCGGCGTCCCAAAAAAAGCGCTCGGCTTGAGCTTCTCGATGAGGAACTCGTGCGGCGCCGGGGCGATCTCCT
>DATNIC010000042.1:0-6019 GCA_035604635.1 Binatia bacterium | reverse complement strand
AAACGCGTGCGGTTAACGTGATCGTTGACGACTTGGTCGAGCCGATCTACTACGCTCATGATGTCTCTCCTGATGCGGTGTGTCTTGCGATGTTGTTCACGATCTTGTCGAAGAGCTCGACGGCGCGGCTGAGGTCCGCTGGGCGCAGCCCGTCAAAGCAGACCGCACCGGCGCCGAGGACCGACTCTTTGACGGTCTTTTGTAGCGCGCGGCCCTTGAGCGTCAGGTGAACGTGCGTCTTGCGCCGGTCCTGCTTGCTTTGCGTGCGCGCGACCAAGCCGCGCTCGACCATGAGCTCGAGGGTGGTCATCGTCGACGGCTCGGCGACGCCGACGCGCGACGCAAGCTCGCGTAAGGTCAGCCCTTCCTCATCCCAGAGCTCGCGCAAGATGAAGTACTGGCTCAAGGTCAGGCCATGGGGCGCCAAGACTTCAGCGAGGAGGCGGTCCAGCAAGCGCGATGTATTGCGCAGACGGCGTCCGAAACCGACCCCGGCGACGACGCCGAACTCGACCGAATACCCGGCTTCTGGCTTGCGGCTCGTCCTGCGAATCATACGGCGAGCCGATCATTACTATAGTAAGCGTTCGAAGCCCTTTATCGCAGCACCGGCAGCCGGTCTGCGAAGAGCATCTCGGCGTTGCGCCCGTAGATTGCCTCCAGGTCGCGCTCCGAGAAGCCGGCCTCTAAGATGTAGCTCATCGCGAGCTGATGCGCTTCCTCGCGCCAGAACGGATAGTCCGTCCCGAAGACGAGGTGCTCGATGCCGAACAAAGTGCGGATCGCCCAGGTCCTTGCCGAGGACCGAGGTCGAGACCGTCGCGCCGACCGCGCCGAGCGTGTCCATCGCGCGTGCGAGCTCCTCGAGCGACGCGTCGACGTGCGGCAGCGGCAGAGCAGCATATGCGCAGAAGCGGTTTGGATGCCCGGCCGAGTTGTCGGTTCCACCCCGCCCATCTCGTCGAGCAGGTCGAGATATTCTTTGGTGAAGTAATGAGCGTGAACGTCGATGCGCACCAGCCGCGGCTTCGACAAGGGTAGAAGCGTTCCGTCCAGAACATTTTCGTTACTATAGTAAGTAATGCGGGGGCAGCGCCGATGGAATTTGGAGTTCAGTTCTTCCCGTCGGTGGGACCGCATCAACGGCCCGCGGCCGAATATTTTCACGACTGCCTTGCGCTCTGCGAGGCCGCCGACGGGCTCGGGTACACGCATGCCCGCACCGTTGAGCATTATTTTACGCGCTACGGCGGCTACAGCCCCAATCCCGTCGTGTTCTTGTCCGCGGCCGCAGCGCGCACGCACAAGCTGCGCATCGTCACCGGTGCAATTCTCCCGGTCTTCAATCATCCGCTGAAGGTCGCCGGCGAGATCGGGATGCTCGACGCGATCTCGAACGGCCGCCTCGACGTGGGTTTAGCACGGGCGTTTCTGCCGCACGAGTTTCGCCGCTTCCACATTTCACCCGACGAGTCGATCGCGCGCTTCCGCGAAGGGCTCGAGCAGATCGATCTGCTGCTGCGCGAAGAGAACGTGACCCATCACGGCACGTTCCACGACATCGTCGAGACGACGTCACTCCCGCGTCCGACGCAGAAGCCGCGGCCGAAGTTCTACGTCGCCGCGACCATTAACGAAGAGTCGTTCGCCTATGCGGGCAAGATGGGCTTCTCCGTCATGGCAATTCCGATGGCCGGACCGGTGATGCGGACGGTGCTCGGTGCCTATCGCAACGCCTGGAGAGAAGCGGGCCATCCGGGGAAGGGCGAGATCATGCTCGCGTTCCACATGTTCGTCGACCGCGACGGCGACCGCGCGCGCCGCATCGCGAAGCCGAGGGTCGAATCATACCTGAAAGCGATCGTCGAAGCGTCGTCGGATTGGGCAACAGGGACCAGCTCCAAAGACTATGCGGGTTACGACAAGATGGTCCACAAGCTAAGCGCGGAGACGTTCGAAAGCCAAGTCGAGAGCGGGAGCGCGTGGGTCGGCACTCCCGAAGAAGTCCGTGCGATCATTTCACGTTGTCAAGAAGAGTTCGGCGGCTTCGAGCACGCGTCGATGCAGGTCAATTTCTTCGATCTCGGGCTCGATGATGCGATGGGTTCGCTCAAGCTCTTTGCGCACGAGGTCATCTCGCATTTCGTCCCCGCAGCCGTGAAATGACCATTGGGTCGATCCGCACCCCGCCGTGGGCGCGGATCCCGTATGATATCTATTCCGATCCGTCCATCTACGAGCGCGAGCAAGAACGCATCTTTTGGGGCCGCAGCTGGAACTACGTCGGGCTCGAGGCGGAGATTCCGCGCCACGGCGATTTCAAGCGAACGGCGGTCGGCGACCGGCCGGTCGTCCTGGCGCGTGACAAGGACGGCTCGATCGGTGTCTTCGAGAATCGCTGCGCGCACCGGGGCGTCGCGTTCTGTTACCGGACGCACGGTAACGCGAAAGCGCTGCAATGCCCGTACCACCAGTGGACGTACGACCTGCGCGGCAACCTGATCGGCATCCCGTTTCGCAAAGGCTTTCAGGGGCAGGGTGGGCTGCCGGACGATTTCGATCCGGCCGAGCACTCTCTGACAAAGCTCTCCGTCACGACGCGCAATGGCGTGATCTTCGCTTCCTACGCCGATGGGATGGAGCCGATCGAGGCGTATCTGGGAGAGATCTTGCCATGGTTCGACCGGATGTTCGACGGGCGCGAGCTGCGGGTGCTCGGCTATTGGCGCCAGCGGATCGAGTGCAATTGGAAACTGATCATCGAAAACATCCGCGACCCATATCACGCGACCCTCTTGCACGTGTTCTTGGTCTCGTTCGGGCTCAATCGGGCTGATCAACCCGGGCGCGTCGTCTTCGATTCGCACGGCCGGCACTACGCGGCGATGAACGAGCGGCTCGATCGAGACGCCAGCGCGGAGGCGAAGCGCGAGATGAAATCGATCATGGATCTGCAGCTCGAAGGGCCGAAGCTCCTCGACGTCATTCGCGAATTTCCGGGCCGCGAGACGCTCGTGATGCAGACGATCTGGCCGAACATCATTTTGCAGCAGCAGTCCAACGCGCTCGCGATTCGCCAAGTCATCACGACCGGCGATCCGGGCGGATTCGATTTCCATTGGACGGTCTTCGGGTATGCGACGGACGACGAGGCGATGACGCAGCGTCGCTTGCGCCTGGCAAATCTCATGGGACCGTCGGGACTCGTCTCGATCGACGACACCGAGGTCGTCGAGCTCACGCAGAAGGGGACCGGGCCCTTCAGTGAGGCGCAGGGCGTCATCGAGATGGGTGGTCTGACGACGGGCGACGAGGATCACGTCATCACCGAAGGCCCTCTGCGCGCGTTCCACAAGTATTACCGCGAGGTGATGGGACTGTAAATGGAACTCGTCGCGCCGGACCTCCACGCACGGATCTGCGCGTTCTACGACGAGTACGGCTTCGTGTGTGATGACGAGATCGAGCGCTGGCCGGACCTTTTCACCGACGATGCGACGTACAAGATCGTCTCGCGGGAGAACCACGAGCGCGAGTTGCCTTTGCCGACGATGTCGTGCGACGGCCGTGGGATGCTGCGCGATCGCGTGACGTCGATGCTCCGTACCAGCGTGTATGTTCCGCGCCAAATCCGCCACCTGATCGCTAACGTCCGGATAACGGGTCGCGAGGACGAGCGTGTGGGGACGATTGCGAATTTCGCCGTCTTCGAGAGTTTCGAGGACACCGGATCGCGGATTCTCGCCGTCGGCCGTTACTACGACCTGATCGCGACGAGCGGCCCCGAGCTTCGCTTCAAGGAAAAGGTGTGCGTCTACGACGGGAACCTGGTCCCCGGCTCGATCATCTACCCGCTTTAGCGCGCTGAAAGGTTGTCCGCACGGGCAGCGGAAGGCCCTGTGCACCATGAGCTACGCCGTCCCCGTCCGCTTGGCCGGATGCATCGCCGCAATGCTCCTCGCGTTACCGTGCGCGATGCCGGCGCCTGCGCAAACGCAGACGGTGATTCGGCTTGGGGTCGGCCCGGGCGATGCCTTCTCGGAAGGCTATTACGCGCAGCAGCAGGGGTTCTTCAAGAAGGCGGGTTTGAACGTCGAGATCAGGCCGTTTCGGACCGGCGCGACGATTATGACCGGCGTTGCGGCCAAAAGCATCGATATCGGGATCTCGAACGTTCCGGCTCTCGCGCAGGAGATCAGTCGCGGGGCGCCCCTTGTTCTTATAGCGGGCGGGGGGCTCTACACGACGCGTGACGCGATCTCGGCGCTTTGCGTAGCAAGCGGCTCTCCGCTGCGTGCTCCCGCCGATTTCGTGGGTAAGACGATCGCGGTCATCGCATTGCGTGACCAATCGCATCTCGGCACGCTGGCTTGGCTCGACCACAGTCAGGTCGACATCTCGAAGGTGCATTTCATCACGCTTCCATTCAACGAGATGGCCGTGGGAATCGAAAGCGGCCTCGCGGACGCCGCCCTCATCACGGAACCGTGGCTCTCCGCGGCGGTGCGAACCGGTAAATTCCGTATCTTGGCAAAACCCTATGATGTCATTGCCCCACAATTCCTCATTGGGGTCTGGTTCACGACGAGCGAATGGTACGCCGAGCACTCAGATATCGCGAAGCGCTTCGTCAAGGTGATTTATGAAACGGCGCGCTGGGCAAACGCTCACCACGAACAAACTGCCAAGCTGCTCTCGCAAACTTCTAAGGTCGACGTGCAAACGATCCTCTCGATGACGCGCACACCCTATCCGACCATTCTCGACCCTGCGCTCGTCCAGCCGCCGCTCGACATGGCATTCAAGTACCATGCAATTGATCATGCTCTCAACGCAAGCAATTTGATCGTGAAAAGCGATAGGTAAGATGAATGAGGCCATATTTAGCGTCATAATCGCATCCTTGATTCTCACTGCAGCTACAATCCCAGATGATCCATTTCGCTGCCCGGCATGGGGATGCACGTACTTGATTACGTCGACGGCCGATCTTAGCAGCCGAGCCTGCGCCGTCATGAAGAGAGATGCCCAAGAAAGGAGCGCGGTCAGAACGTGAGCTCGGTGCCCGCCCTGGCCGATGTCTACTATGCGGCAAGGCTGGTTCAGCAAGCGGTGGTCCTGGCCAATGCGCAAGTCCAAAGCACTAACCCCGCCTTGCCACCAGTGAGCCCGTATGATGCCAGCTATTGCAGCGCGCAGCGCATCCGCGCGACCCGCACCGAAAAAGAAAAAAGCTCGATAGAATCAGAGCTTTGAGATGGAGGGGGACCCGCGGCGGGCAACCCGCGGGTCCGATCGTACCTCGACTACGAGTGCGTGACGGTGAACGTCCCCGTCCCGTTGCAGTTGCCGTTTCCGGTGCTCGAACCGCTGAACGATGCGGTCAACTGGTTCCCGTTGATCGTGACGGTCCCGAACGGAGCGCAGCTTTGATTGCCGCCGCCTGGAAGAACCGTAAACTGCGCGGTCGTCGCGTTCGAGATGAACCCGACGAATTGTCCGCTGCCGTTCATCGACGGGTTCGACGGGAACGTCAAGGTCGCCGATCCGCTGAAGAACGCGCCCGACTGCGTGATCGTCATCGTCATCGTCCCGGAGGTGCCCACCTGGGTCACGGTACCGCTGTAATTGCCGGCGACCGACGGCACCGTGAAGGTCTGTAACTGCGCGGAGAACGTCCCGCTCCCGGTGCAGCCCGAGCCCCCCGAGACCGCGAAGGTTCCGAGGATCAACGCGCCGCTCGCCGTCGCATTGATCGTGTTCGTGCACGTGTTGCCGAACGTATTGGTTCCGGTGAGCGCGAGCGCACTGCCCGACAACGATCCGCTCAATGTGCCGAAACCGCCGGTCTGGCTGCCGTTCGGAAGGACGGCAAACGTCCCGGAGACGCTCGTCCCGCTTTGCGTGAGCGAGAACTCGAGATACTGCGGCGAGCCCGCGGGAGAAGTCTGCACCGATGAGCCGACGTACGTCCCCGTCAGCGACGACGGCGTCGTGACCGTTGGAGCGGTGGGCGTCG
>DATNIC010000041.1:0-2479 GCA_035604635.1 Binatia bacterium | reverse complement strand
TCGACTTCCTCGGCCTGCGGGACGTAGCCGATCGTCCCCGGCGGCAAATCGCGCGGCGGTTTGCCGAACACTTCGATTGTCCCCGATTCCGGTTTGATAAGGCCGGCGACCGTCTTGAGGAAGGTCGACTTTCCGGAACCGTTCGGTCCGATGATGCCCAGCGCTTCGCCCTCGTTGACCATCACGTCGACGTTCTCGAGCGCGGCGACCGTGCCGAAGCGCACGGTCAAGCCTTGGGCGCGAACGGCGATCATTTCAAAGCGCTGACGATGACGTCGGTATCGTAGTCGATCATCCCGACGTAGTCCGCGACGCGCGGATCGGTCCCGACCGAATCGTCGTAGAGATTGACGACCGTCTTGATTCCGGCGCTGCTAGCGAGCGCCTGCGCCAGCTTTGGACTGTATTCCGGCTCAGCGAAGACCGCGCGGACGTGGTAGCGCCGGGCCAGATCGACGAGATGCGCGACCTGACTTGGGCTCGGCTCGCGTCCGGGCGAGGTCTCGAGCACGCCGATCAGATTCAATCCGAAGCGGCGCGTGTAATATTCCCACGCGTTGTGATAGACGATCATCGTGCGATTCGGCGGCGGAATCGTCTGAATCTTCTGGTTGGTCCGCTCCAGCAACGAGACCAGCGTCTTGTCGTACGCGCGAGCGCGGTTGGCGTAAGAGACGGAGTGATGCGGATCGGCGGCTTCCAGCGCGCCTGCGATTTTCAGCACGTAAAATCGCGCAAAGTTGGGATCCATCCAAAGATGCGGATTTTGGTCGCGCACCGGCAAGCCGTCGGTGCAGACCACGATCCGCAGCGCCGGATTCTTCGCGCTCGCGATCGTCCGCTCGAGCCATGCCTCGAGTCCGGCACCGTTTTCGACGAGAATGTCCGCCTCGCGCAGCTTGACGATGTCGGCGGGCGACGGTTGGTAGTCCTCTGGAGATGCGCCGACGGGAACAAGGGTCGTGACGACCGCATCGCCGCCGGCTACGGGAAGTGCCAGCGAGGCGATCGTCGAGATCGTTGCAACGACGCGTAGCGGCCGCGCTTGGGCAGAAAGCGGGAAGAGCAAGCACAGCGCGCTCGCGATGAGCGCGACGCGAATCAGAGACAGCGCGCGCATCGGCCGTAGAATTCCAGCGAGTGCGAATCGAGCTCGAAGGCGTGATGACGCTGCAATGCGGCCGCGAACGCGTCCATTGCGCCGCAGTCGACTTCCTCGACGTGGCCGCATTTGCGGCAGATCGCGTGGTGGTGGTGCTCGACCGTGCAAAAGACGTAGGTCTGCTCGCCCTCGTCGTCGGTCCGCGACGACGCGACGCCCATCGAAACGAGCAGGTCGAGCGTGCGGTAGACGGTCGAGAGCGAGACCTGCGTCCCGAGCGACCGCAGGATGCGGTGAATCGCCGCGGCCGAGAGATAGCGCCGCTCGCTGCGCAGCAAATTCACGATCTGCTCGCGGCTGCGGGTGGCGTATAAGTTGCGACTCATCGTCAAATTGATCCGGGGCGCAGGGTTCGGAACCCTGTTTTTGCAACCCTTTTGCGAGTATGTTCCTTGCGAGCGCTTTCACCGTCTTTGCGCTCGGGTTGCGCCACGGCGCCGATCCCGACCACCTCGCCGCCATCGACAACGTCACGCGCAATTCGTACGCGCGTATGCCGTTCCTCAGCCGCTTCGTCGGGACGCTCTTCGCGCTCGGCCACTCGGTCATGGTCCTAACGATCGCGGCCGTCGTCGGACTGCTCGGAACGCGCTTCGCGGCGCACTCGCAAGTCGTCGAGCTGATCGGGACGTGGCTCTCGATCGCGATCCTCGCCCTGCTTGCCGGTGCGAACATCCACCAGCTCTCGACCAACACCTCGCGGAAAATGGCCGGCATCCGGACGCGGCTGCTTCCGAAGAGGTTGCGTGAGGGGACGAGCGCACTGCTCGCGATCCCGATCGGCCTGCTATTCGGTTTCGGCTTCGAAACGTCGAGCCAGATCGCAACATACACGATCGCGTTCAGCGTCGACGCGGGCGTACTGGGCGCGGTCATCGTGGGCGCGGCGTTTTGCCTGGGGATGATCTGCACGGACACGCTCGACAGCGTCCTCGTGCACCGGCTCGTCTCTTTTCACGCCGACGACATGCCGCGCGTCGTGCGCGTTTGGATTTGGTGCGTGACGATCATCGCCGTCTTCGTTGCGGCGTACGAGCTCGCGCAAGTCCTTGGCTGGAGGCCGCCGTTCGACGATCTCGTCGTCAGCGGCGGCATCGTCGCGCTTCTGGTCGCGGTCTTCGTCTATGTTTACATGGCGACGCGACGGGCGACCCCGCGGTCCGCGACCCCTGGCCTTGTTAGCCCAAAGCCGTGATGTCCGGTGTTTCCCAAGCCAGCGTGTCCGCGTCGGGGCTGCGTTTGGTCGGGGTTGAGAAGGTTTGCTTCCAAGGGTGACTGAGGGGCTGAGGGTGAGGCGCTGTTGCTTTGCGAGCTGCG
>DATNIC010000040.1:0-29201 GCA_035604635.1 Binatia bacterium | reverse complement strand
CAAGAACCTCCGATGAGTCGTTCGAGTCGATCGATCGCGGCCCACAGTTCGTTTTCTTCGATAACGAGCGGCGGCGCGATCGTGAGGACGTTCCCCTCGACGCCCGAGGGCAACAAGATCAGTCCATCGCGCAGCGCGCGTTGCACGAGCTCGACGAGAAACCCGGCGTCGCCGAATTCGACGCCCCATAGCATTCCGCGACCGCGGACGTCGCGGACGCCGGGCTGCCGGCGCAGCCGCTGCAGGCGTTCGCCGAGCGCGCCTCCGAGGCTGCGGCTGCGCTCGATCAAAGAATGCCGCTCGATCTCAGCGATGGTCGCGAGTGCCGCTGCGCAGGCGAGCGGGTTCCCGAGGTACGTCGACGTGTGCAGCGCTTCCCCGCTCGACGGCGCCCAGGCGTCGACGACGTGCGGACGGCCGACCGCCGCCGAAAGCGGTGCGCCGCCGGCGAAGGCTTTTCCGATGCACATGATATCGGGGACGACGCCCTCGCCCTCGCAGGCGAACATCGTCCCCGTCCGCGCGAAGCCGGTGTAGATCTCATCGAAGATCAGTGCCAGATCGAAGGTGTCGCAGAGTGCGCGGATGCCGCGCAGGTATCCCGGCGGCGGTAACA
Organism: Binatia bacterium; assembly: GCA_035604635.1. Classification (GTDB taxonomy): domain Bacteria; phylum Vulcanimicrobiota; class Vulcanimicrobiia; order Vulcanimicrobiales; family Vulcanimicrobiaceae; genus DATNIC01. The sequence goes on along the minus strand of DATNIC010000040.1, from coordinate 28,585 downwards.
TGATCCCGGCGCGTCCTTGGATCGGTTCGATGAGGACGGCGCCGATCGATCGATCGCGTTCGAGCAGCGAGCGCAGCTCCGTGAGCGCTGCGTCGGCATCACCGCGCGGAAAGTCGACGAACGTCGCGGTCCGAGCGACGAGCGGCTCGAACGGCGAACGGAACTTGTCGATCCCGATGACGGCGAGCGCTCCGAGCGTAAGCCCGTGGTACGCGCCTCGATAGGCGACGACGCCGGCTTTTCCGGTCCGCAAGTACGCGGTCTTGAGCGCAAACTCGATCGACTCCGCTCCCGCTGACGCGAGATAGGTCTTCGAGAGATCGCCGGGCGCGATCGCCGCGAGGCGTTCGAGCAGCCGGACTTTCACCTCCGGTGGATGGAGGTCGCCCATCCCATGGATCATCTTGCCGGCCTGCTCCTCGATCGCCGCGCGCACCGCTGCGTTCGAGTGGCCCACGTTCGCGACGCCGAACGCCGAGGTCAGATCCGTGTAGCTGTTGCCGTCGACGTCGACGACGGTCGCGCCCGAGGCACGCTCCCATGCGATGGGAAATCGCTCGTCGACGTACGTGACGCCGCGCGCCTCGTAGCGGCGCAACGTTTCGATCAGCGCGCGCGAGCGTGGTCCCGGGATCACGTTTCGTCGTCGATCCAGCGGACGAAATCGGTAATGCGCGGGCGGCCGCCGTGTCCGCGGGAGAGCGGCGGGCTTTGCAATTGTCCCAGCGCCGTGATGCGAACGGAGCCTCCGGCGATGATCGCCGCGCGGACGTCGTCACGCAGCGGCGGCGTCGTCGCGACGGCCTCGAGCGGCAGGTGATGTTGCTGCACGTATGCGACGAACTCGGTGGGATGATCGACGGGCAGGATGCCGATCGTTCGCGGTAAGAACGCCGGCGCAGCGTCGCGCGGCGGATCGAACGCGATCGTCGCGCAGTCCGCCGCGAGGACGAAGCCTTGTCCGGTTGCTGCGCGAAAAGCGGCGAGGTTCCGATACGATGCCGCGGCCGCCGCGCGTCCGGGCGAGACCATCCCGGCCGGGAACTCCGTCGCCGTCTCTTCGACGGCTCTTCCGAAGAGGCGCGCGAACGCGTCGGGCGCGATCGCGCCGCCGCGTTCGACGGCGAGACCGTGCAGCGACATGCAGCTCTCGCCGTCGTAGAGCAAGAAATCGACGGCGGCACGCTGCGCCCACAGGTGCGCCGCCCGCTCGTCGGAGAGCGCTTCGCGCGGCAAGTAGCCGAAGCTCGCGCGATGCGGGAAGGCCACGAAGCGCGTATCCGCCGGCAGTTTGGCACGAATCGCCTGCAGCGTCGCGTCCTTGCCGAACGCGACGACGCAGTCGGCCTGCGCGAAGAGCGGATCCTCGATCGCCGCGTCGCCGCCGTCCCAGCTCGCCGCGCGCGCGGCGCTCGCGAAGGCTAGTTCTTCGTCAGCTAACGCGGCGAGAAAAGCGCTGATGAGCCCGTCGAGCCGGTCCTTGACGACGACGCCGCATTTGGCGCACAGGGCGAAGACGAGCGGCGCGAGCGCGACCCCGATCGTCGTGTCGCTCGAGACGATCACGACGGTATCGAGACCGCGCGCGTAGCGTTTCGGCCGACCGGACGGTTCGACGAATCCGTCGAGCGCTTCGAGCGACCCCAGCTCGTCGATGATCGTGGCGCTGAGCGCTTCGCGGGTGATCGATTCGAAAAGGCGATCGAGCGCGTAGTCGACGACCGGTGTCGTATAGCCGAGGCGCGCCTCGATCGCCGTGGTCGCCCGGACGCGCGGGGGAAAGTCGGCGTCGCGCCAGCGCTCCGCCGCATCGGCGATCGCGGAGGCGATGCGGCGCGCCGGGAGCGCGCGCAGGGCGCTAACGTCGAGCGACGTCGAGATCTTCGGCATCGAGCGAACATCCGCGCAGTTCGGCCTCGGCGTCGCGTCCCAGCAGGACGAAGCCGTCGTCGCGCGCGTAGGCGAGATCTTCCGTTTCGATCGCGACGACCGAGGAGCAGTTCGACAGGTCGATGTGGCGCAGCGCGCCGACCGTCCCACGCGGGACTTCGCGTCCGTCGGGATCGACGACCAACGGGCGCAACCACGGCGGACCGGCCTTGATGCGCTGCGAGGTCGTCCGTGAAGGGAGCGAATCGTAGTACTGGCCGCACAGCTCCGTCATCCCGTATTCGGCGACGATCGCACCCGGTTCGATGCTCAAGCGCTGCGCGAGCGCGGCATAGAGCGTCTCCCGCGCGACGTGACGCGAGCGGCCCTTGAACCCGCCGGTCTCCATGACGCGCGAGCCTGGAGGCGTAACGAACGATCGGCCGCGCTCGGCGAGCGCATCGAGGAGCGCGACGAATGCGAATGCGGTCCCGGCGATGCAAACGGCGGAGTGCTCATTGCACGCGGTCTGAAGATCGCGGATGAAGCCGTCGACGTCGAGCTCGTCCCCGTGCACGTACCATCCGTCACGGCCGTCGCCGCGCTCGCGGGCCACGCGCTGCATCATGTAGCCGAGCGACGAGGTCGGGCGCTCGCGCGGATCCGGGACGAGGTTGAGATAGCGCAGCCGCGCGCCGTCCGGGAGCATGAAGCGATCGAATCCCCCGAGCAGCGACGCATCGTAGAGCGCGGTGCTCTCGAGATAGTGGTGGCCGCCGGCCCCCTGCGTCGTCCCGCTCGTGATGAAATGCAATGCCGCGCGCTCCGATGGGAACGTGCAAAGCGTCGCTTCCTTGAATGCGGCGGTCGGGACCGCGGGGATGTCACGCCATGAGGCCGGCAGGTGCGCCGGAGAAAAGCCGAAGGTCTTTGCAAAGGCGGCGTACGGTGCGTTGTGCCGCAGTTGGTACGCAAAGATCTCGATCGCCAGCGTGTTGAAGGTCTCTTCGTCGATCGCCGCCGACGCGATTGCGTCGAGGATGCGGCGGTCGAGCTCGCTCACGAGAGCGTCGCTGCGCGCCGCGAGCTCAGCAGCCCGCTGTTGATGCCGGCGATCGCGAGGCCACCGTCGAAGCGTGCCGATTCGACCTTGATGCAGCGGTCGACCACGACGTCGAGCCCGGCGCGATCGGCGAGAGCGATCGCCTCATCGTTGATCACGCCGTACTGGAACCAGATCGCCTTCGCGCCGGCCGCGATCGCCTCGCGCGCAACTTGCGGCGCATCAGAGGGACGGCGAAAAACATCGACGATGTCGGGCGGGCCGTTCTCCTTGGCGTAGGCTTCCAGCGACGGATAGGCTTTGATTCCGTCGATCTCGGTCAACGCCGGATTGATCGGCGTGACCCGCAGCCGGCCCTTGGTCCGCAGGTAGCTGAAAACGAAGTAGCTCGGCCGCGTCGGATTGTTCGAGGCGCCGACCATCGCGACGGTCTTGGAGCGAGCTAGCAGATCGCGCCGTTCGGCAATCGTCCGCAGGATCACTTCGCGGCACTCGCGAGCGCATGCGCTTCCGCTTTTTTCAAGGCACGATCGAGATCCCAGATCAAATCCTCGACGTCCTCGAGGCCGACGGAGAGCCGGATCATCTCCGGCGAGATGCCGGCCGCGATCATGTCCGCATCGGTGAGCTGTTGATGCGTCGTCGTCGCGGGATGGATTACCAAGCTCTTCGCGTCGCCGACGTTCGCGAGATGGCTCCACAGCTCCAGCGCTTCGATGAAGATGCGTCCGGCCTCGCGGCCGCCGCGTAAACCGAAGGTGAAGATCGAGCCGGCCCCTTGCGGGAGATACCGCAGCGCGCGTTCATAGTACGGACTATCGGGCAGACCCGCGTAGTTGACCCACGCGACCGCCGGATGCGCCTTGAGATGAGCGGAGATCGCGCGCGCGTTTTCGACATGCTGCGCCATGCGCAGCGAGAGCGTTTCGACCCCCTGGACGAGCAGGAATGCGTTCATCGGCGAGAGCGCCGCTCCCACGTCGCGCAGTACCTCGACGCGCGCCCGCATGAGGAACGCAAATTCGCCGAACGTCTCGGCGAAGTTCATGTCGTGGTAGCCGGGGCTGGGGGTCGAGAGGAGCGGATGCTTGCCGGCGCCCCAGGGGAATGTTCCGGATTCGATGATGACCCCGCCGAGTGCGGTCCCGTGGCCGCCGAGAAACTTCGTCGCCGAATGGACGACGATGTCGGCGCCGTGCTCGATCGGACGGCACAGATACGGTGAAGCGAACGTGTTGTCGACGACGAGCGGAATCCCGTTTTGATGCGCGACGTCGGCGATCGCGCGCAGGTCGGCGACGTTCCCCGCCGGATTCCCGATCGTCTCGGTGAAGACGGCCTTCGTGTTCGGACGGATCGCATCCGAAATCGCCGGCGCTTCGCCGCCGGGGATCAATGTGACCTCGATCCCCATCCGTTTGAGGGTCACCGTGAATTGCGTGACCGTCCCGCCGTAGAGGTTCGCCGAGGCAACGAGGTGGTCTCCGGCTTGTGCGACCGCGAGGATCGTGATCAGCTGCGCTGCGAGTCCGCTCGACGTTGCCAGCGCGCCGAGCCCGCCTTCAAGGCTCGCGACTTTCTCTTCGAAAGCCGAGACCGTCGGGTTTCCGATGCGGGTGTAGATATTGCCGTACGTGCGTAGCGCGAAGAGCTCGGCCGCGTGCTCCGTAGAATCGAAGACGAAGCTCGTGCTCTGATAGATCGGGAGCGCGCGCGCCCCCGTCGTCGGGTCCGGCGGGGTCCCGGCGTGCAGCGCGCGCGTTCGGAAGCCGAAGCGGTGATCTTCCAAGGTTAGCGGCCGCTGCCGCCTTGCGGAATAGCGCCGCCGATGCCCGGGCCGATGTTGAGTCCGTTGAAGAACTCGCTCTTGGCGCGGTGCGACGCCGTGAACGCAATCGGCGGCTTGCCGTTCCCCAGGTCGATCAATCCGATCATGTCGCTGAAATTATCTTCGTATCCGGCAAAGGTCGCTTGCGTCTTTCCGTCTTGCACGACGAGCTTGAATTGTCTCCCGTCGAAAGCGCCGTTGAACGGGAGCAGCTGTTTGCCGCGCAGCCAGTACCCGGTGACGGTGTTGTCCGCGTTCTGCTGCATCCGCAAATGCGAGTAGATCGTTTGCATCCCGCCCGGCTGCTCCTCGATCTCCCAGACCCCGCTCAGGTTGGTGAACTGAGGTGGCGGCGGAGTCTCGGTCGCCTTCCCGGAGGGCTTCGGAGATGGACGCCCGCGCTGCGCTGAAGTCGGCGCTACGATCGGCGCGTTGGCCGGCGGCGCCGTCCGCCCCGGGTACGGCTGGGGCGGCGGGAGCGGGCCGGACGGCGATTGTTGAGCGACTCCGGCCGCGGCCGTTGCAACGGCGGCGGCTGCGATAAGGGCAATTCCGATGAGGCGAACGTTCACAGAAGCTCCTGGCTAAAACTCGCTAGTGTTTCGCAGTTGGCCCGGCTCCCCTTGCCAGGGGTGGTATAATCGGGACGCTGTGGAAGGGTGAGCGTCCGTCCGCGGAGCGGACGACGGCGAGCGCCCATGGTTGCGACAAAAGAAAAGGCTATGAAAGAGAAAATCCACCCCAAATGGCATCCCCAGGCTCGGGTCCACTGCGCTTGCGGGAACACCTTTACGACCGGTTCGACGCTGCCTGAGATCAACGTCGAGATTTGCTCGGCGTGTCACCCGCTCTTCACGGGTCAGCAGAAGTTCGTCGATACCGCGGGACGGGTCGATAAGTTCAATCAGCGCGTCGCGAGCACGGAAAAGAAGAAGGCTGAAGCGGCAGCCCGTCGTCGGAAGAAGCAAGAGGAAGAAGCCGCCGCCGCGCTTTAGCGGGACGGTGCCGTGCAACTGAACGACCGCTTGGAGGCCCTCTCCAAGCGCTTCGATGAGATCGAGGCCGCGCTCGCCGATACGAGCGGCGGGTTCGATCAAGAACGCTATACGGCGCTCGTCAGAGAACGCGCTGCGCTCGAAGAGACGGTGAACGTCTACCGCGAGTACCGCAAGACGCTCCACGCGATCGAATCCAACGAGGTGCTGCTCGAAGATCGCGCCGATGCCGAACTGCACGCGTTAGCCGAAGAGGAAGCCACGATTTTGCGCGAGCATCGCAAGAAGCTCGAGGCTCGCCTCCAAGAGCTGATGCTTCCGCGCGATCCCAACGATGCCAAGGACGTCTTCATAGAGATTCGCGCCGGCGCCGGCGGCGAGGAGGCGAGCTTGTTCGCAGCCGAGCTGGCTCGGATGTACGCGCGTTATGCGGAGTCGAAGAAGATGCACGTCGCGATCGTCTCGCAAAGCGAGAGCGATAGCGGCGGCGCCAAGGAAGTGGTCATGTCGATCAAGGGCGGAGAGCCGTATCGTTTCTTCAAATACGAGAGCGGCGTCCATCGCGTTCAGCGTGTCCCGGTGACCGAAGCGTCCGGCCGCGTCCACACGAGCACCGCGACCGTCGCGGTTTTGCCGGAAGCCGAAGAAGTCGAGATCGAGGTCAACCCCAAAGACTTACAGATCGATACGTTCAAGTCGAGCGGTGCCGGCGGACAGCACGTCAACAAGACCGAGAGCGCGATCCGTATCACGCACGTCCCAAGCGGCGTCGTCGTCGCGAGTCAAGAAGAGCGCTCGCAGCTGCAGAACCGCGAGCGCGCGATGCAGATGCTGCGCAGCATCCTGCTCGATCGCAAACAGCGCGAGGCGGAGGAAGCGGTCGGGTCGCTAAGGCGCAGCCAAGTCGGGACCGGCGATCGTTCGGAAAAAATTCGAACGTACAATTTTCCGCAAGACCGATTGACCGATCATCGCATCAATCAGAACTTCGGAAACATCCGCGGGATCATGGAGGGTGACCTCGATCGTCTCGTCGAGGAATTGCAAAAGGACGAGAAGGCGCGGCTCCTCGCGGGAGCGACGTCGGCAGCATAACGATGACCGTCGCGGACGCGCTCGCGCGCGCCACGAGCCGGATCACGCCGTTCGACGCGCGCATCTTGCTCGAAGAGGCATGCGGATTGACGGGAGCGCATTTCCTCGCGCACCCAGAGACCGAACTCGAGTCCCCCATTGCCGAGCGCTTCGATGGAATGGTCGCTCGCCGCGAGCACGGCGAACCGGTCGCGTACATCACCGGCCACGCCGGCTTTTACGGCCGCACGTTTTCCGTCGACCGGCGCGTCTTGGTTCCACGGCCGGAGACCGAGCATCTGATCGAAGCCGTCCTGGACTACGTGCGTGGCCTTCCCGTCCCGCTCGTGCGGGTCGCCGACATCGGGACCGGGTCCGGTGCGATCGCGATCTCGCTTGCTGCCGAGGACGAACGGATCGAAGTGGTGGCGACCGACGTTTCGGCGGAAGCGCTTGCGGTTGCGGGCGACAACGCACACCGGCTCGGTGTCGCGCAACGCGTCGCGTTTGCTCACGGCGATCTGCTCGAACCGCTCCGCGGGCTCGGGTGCTTCGACGTCGTCGTCGCGAATCTACCGTACGTACCGAGTGCGGACGTACCAGCGGTGCCGCATCCGGTCGGCTATGAGCCGCGCGTCGCGGTCGACGGGGGCGCGGACGGCCTCGTCCTGTATCGCAAGCTCCTAGACGGAGCCGGACCGGTCATCGGTCCGGGCGGCGCGCTCTTCCTCGAAGCGGCTCCGGGAACGATCGACGCGTTGGCGGAAGCCGCTGAATCGGTGTTTCCGGATGCTGGAATCGAAATCGGCTGCGACTACGGGGGCTTAGAACGTTACGTCGCGGTGATCTTCTAAAGACCTAACATCCGGCGGAGGTAACAAATGATCCGATCCTGTGCAGTCGTAACTACCGCGGTCCTCTGCGTTTTTACCAGCATCAGCGCTCGGGCCGCTGACCTGCCGACGGAGACGCATAAGGTCCTTCCCCTTGCGCTAGCCGTAGAAGCGGCACAGGCGGCGATCGCTGCATGCAAGGCGCAAGGCTACAACGTGAGCGTCACGATCGCAGATCGCACGGGCATGCCCAAGGTGGTTCTCGTCGGCGATGGCGCGGGCGGCTTCAGCAGGGAGGTCACCCGCCGCAAAGCCTACACGTCCGCTCTGCTAGGGATCTCGACCGGGGACTTCACAAAAAGGGTCGCCGCGGGCGGCTTCAATCCCGCCGTCTACGATCCGCAACTCGCGATGGGGCTAGGTGGCGTGCCGATCAAAGTCGGCAATGATACGATCGGAGCCATCGCCGCTGCCGGCGCACCCGGCGGTGACAAAGACGAAGCCTGCGCCCTGGCCGGACTGGAAAAAATCAGCGACCGGCTGCACTAGGCAAGGGGCTGCCTTCGGTCGACTCGAAAAATGAAGTCCCCAATGGCAAAATACATCTTCTTCACCGGCGGCGTCGTGAGTTCGCTCGGGAAGGGGATCACGGCGGCCTCATTGGGACGATTGTTGAAGAGCCGGGGCATCTCGGTCTCGGTCCAGAAACTGGACCCCTACATCAACGTCGACGCCGGGACGATGAACCCGTATCAGCACGGGGAAGTCTTCGTCACCGAAGACGGCGCGGAGACCGACCTCGATCTGGGTCACTACGAGCGCTTCATCGACGAGCCGTTGACGCGCCACAACAACGTGACGACCGGCCAAATCTACCAGTCCGTCATCGAGAAAGAACGGCGCGGCGACTATCTCGGTGCGACCGTCCAAGTCATTCCGCACATCACGAACGAGATTAAGGCGCAAGTTCGCCGCGTCGCCGATTCAAGCGGTGCCGACGTGTGCATCGTCGAGGTCGGCGGGACCGTCGGCGACATCGAGGGTTTGCCGTTTCTCGAAGCGATCCGCCAGGTGCGCTACGACGTCGGCGACGAGAACGTGATGTTCGTTCATTTGACGCTCGTCCCGCATCTCGGCGCGGCCGACGAGCTCAAGACGAAACCGACGCAGCACTCGGTCCGCGAGCTGCGTGCCATCGGAATCACGCCCGACGCGATCGTGATCCGCACGGGCTCAGGGCACTTGATCGGGATGGACCTCAAGGAGAAGATCGCGCTGTTCTGCGACGTCCCCGCGAACGCGGTCGTGCAGAACAGCGATGCCAAGACGATCTACCGCGTCCCGCTCAACCTGGAGGCCGAAGGCCTCGCGCAAGCCGCGGTCCGCAAGCTGAAGCTTCCAGACCGTGCCCCGGACCTCGAAGAGTGGGCCGGGATCGTCGAGCGCATCGAAGCTCCCGAGCACCGCGTCCGCGTCGGGCTCGTCGGGAAGTACGTCGAGCTCAAGGACGCCTACATCTCGATCGCCGAGGCGCTCAATCATGCGGGCATCTACCACCATTCCGCGGTCGAGATCATCCGCGTCGATTCCGAGACGGTCGAAGAAGAAGGCGTCAGCGCGCTGGCCGACGTCGACGGTATCTTGGTCGCGCCGGGCTTCGGTGCGCGTGGCGTGAAAGGCAAGCTGCGCGCCGTGCAATTCGCGCGCGAGAGTAAGATCCCGTTCCTGGGGATCTGTTATGGGATGCAGCTTGCGTGCGTCGAGTTCGCGCGCAACGTGTGCGGCCTAGCGGACGCGATGACGAGTGAGGTCGACGAGGCCACGCCCGACCCGGTCATCGACTTCCTCCCCGAGCAGCGCAATCTCGATTTCAAGGGCGGGACGATGCGATTGGGTGCGTACGCGTGCACGCTCGAGCCCGGTTCCCTCGCGGCTAAGGCGTACGGTGAGCTCGAGATCAGCGAGCGGCACCGGCACCGCTACGAGTTCAACAACCGCTATAAAGCACTCTTCGAAGAGCATGGGATGTTTTTCTCAGGTCACCATGCCGTCGGGCGCACGACGCTGGTCGAGATGATCGAATTGCCGCAAGACGTTCATCCATGGTTCGTCGGGACGCAAGCGCATCCGGAATTCAAATCGCGGCCGACGCGCCCGTCCCCGCTCTACCGCGACTTCATCGGAGCGACCCTTGCCCGAGCAAAGAGCGAACCGGGCAAAAAGATCGAGCTCACGCGCAGCTGAACCCCGATCGCATTACGGCCGTCGTGCTGACCCGCAACGAGGAACGCACGATCGCGCGAGCGCTGCGCTCACTCCCGATCGACATGCCGGTTTTTGTTCTGGATGCCGAATCCGCGGACAACACCGTCGTGCTCGCGACGGAGCTAGGTGCCCGGGTCGAACGCCGCGGCTGGACGGGCTTCGTCGACGCACGCCGGTATGCGGTCTCTCGGGTCAAGACGCCGTGGACGTTCATGCTCGACGCCGATGAAGCGCTCGATCCCCGTCTGGCCCAAGCGCTGGCCGGAGCGCCTGAAGACGCGGAGGCGTATATCGTCCGGCGCACTTCGTGGTTTTGCGGCCGGCCGATCCGCCGCTGGACCGGTGAGCCGCTGGTGCGCCTCTTTCGCACCGACCGCGCGCGGCTCGAGGCGCATCCGGAGACCCGCGGATCGGCGGACGTGCACGAGCGCTGGATTGTCGACGGTCCGGTCGGCGAGCTGGCGGGCTCGCTCGTTCACTATTCGTATCCGTCGATCGCGACGTACCGGCAGAAGTTCGCCGAATATACGACACTCGAATCCCTGGGTCTGCGCACCTCGGTTCCGCGTCTGTGTTTCGTCGCGACGCGCGCGGTTGCTCGGTTCCTCGCGCACTTGCTCCTGCGCGGAATGCTGCTTGACGGCTGGCGCGGTCTCTACGTCGGCTTTTGGTCGGAGTTGTATCCGGTTGTCGTGCATTGGAAAGCCCTACGTCTCCGGTAGACGTCTTCGTCGACGCGCGCATCACCTCGCACATGTCGGACGGCATGCGCGCATACACGCGGGAGCTCGTGCAGCGGCTTCCAGCCGTCGCGCCCGATCTGCGCATCGAAGCATTCGAAGGTGGTGACAACTTCGATCTGCGCGAGCAGATCGGGATTCCGCTCGAAATCGCCCGGCGGCGGCCGAGGCTGGTTCATTTCTTGACGCCGTACACGCCGTTTGCGATCCCGGCGCGTTTCATCGTGACGATCCACGATCTGATCGACTTGCGCTTTCCGCAATTTGCCAAATCGAAGGTTCAACCGTACTATCGCCTGTTCGTTCGTTCGGTGCTGCATCGTGCGGCGCGCGTGATCACGGACGATCCGAGGACGCGCGACGATCTGCGGGAGCTGCTCGGAGTCGATCCTGCGCGAATCGCGGTGGTCCCGCTCGGCCTCGAGGAGGGCTTCGGCGAGGGCGTCGTGCCGGAGGAAACGCCGCGACCGTATTTTTTGTACGTCGGAAACCACCGGCCGCACAAAGACTTGGAGACGTTGTTCGCGGCGTGGCATGGGTTGCCGGCCGGATCGGGCGTCGATCTTTACTTGACGGGGGACGACGATTTGGGCGAGCGGCTCGCCCCTTATCGACGCGAAGACGCGCGGATCGTGTTTTTGGGGAACGTCTCCCGCGAGCGCCTGGCACGGCTCTATCGCGGCGCGCGCGCGTACGTCCATCCTTCGCTGCGCGAGGGCTTCGGCTTCCCGATGCTCGAGGCGATGTGGTGCGGGACGCCGGTGATCGCGACGTCGACGAGCGCGCCGGAGCCGTTGCGCGAGCATGCGCTCCTCTTCGGGGCGCGGAATGTCGAAGCGCTGCGCGCGCTATTGGCCCGCACACAAGCGGAACCGGATGCAATGAGGGGACGTGGCGCGGCCGCGCAAGCCGCGGCGCGCATGTTGACGTGGGACCGCACCGTCCGCGCGACGGCGGACGTGTATCGCGGCGTCTTGGCCGCATGAACGTCGATGTCGCGCTCGATGTTCGCCTGACCCGCCGCATGTCATTCGGAATGCGCGCCTATGCGACTCGGCTCGTGGAGTACCTGCCGCGGGTCGCGCCCGACCTAACGGTCGCGCCGCTGCATGGCGGAGCGAACTTGGGGTTCGACGAGCAGATCCTCATGCCGTTGCGGATTGCGCGGATGCGCCCTCGCCTGACGCACTATACGACGATCTTCGCGCCGCTGTTGGCGCCGCTGCCCTACATCATGATGATTCACGATTTGATCCACGTCATCTACCCGGAGCTGCATGGACCGGGAGTCGCGCTGTACTATGCGACGGTAGCGCGGCCGCTAGCGCAACGCGCACGGTTCCTCGTCATGGGCGACGAGCGCACTGTGGACCAGTGCGAACGCTACCTCGGCGTCCCGCGCGAGCGTTGCCGGGTAACGCCGCTCGGCTACGATCCCGCCCGTGCCGCCGAGACGGCAGTCGAGCGCGCCGCCCGGCCGTACTTCCTCTATTCGGGGAACTTGCGCCCTCATAAGAACGTCGCGACCTTGCTCGCCGCCTGGTCGTCGCTCCCGCCGGAGATCGAGGTCGACTTGTATCTTACCGGTACGGGGGAGCACCCCGCGCATTTCGCACGCTTCGAGCGAGGGAAGCGGAAGCTCGTGGAACTGGGGACGGTGAGCGAGGAGCGCTTGTGGCAGCTCTATCGTGGAGCGTTGGCGTACGTCCACCCCGCGCTTGCCGAGGGCTTCGGACTGCCGATGCTGGAGGCAATGGCCGCAGGGACTCCCGTGATCGCGGCGCGCGAGTGCGTCTCGAGTGTCGTGCGCGATGACGCTGCGTTGTTCGATGCTCGCGATACGGAGGCGCTGCGCGCGCTGCTCGCCGACGCGGCGCAAGGCTCGCCGGCGTGGCGGGAGCGGACGGCAAGGGGAAAAGAGCGAGTCCGGCCGTATACGTGGGAGCGTTTCGCCATGTCGACCGCCGAAGTCTATCGCGAAGTGTTGGAGGGAAGCCGTTGATCTCGGGCCGCTGGCCGGCCGCGGCGCTGCTGGCAGCGATGCTCTGCGCGCAGGCCGTGGGCAAAGAAGCTCCGCGTCCATTTCGCGGCGAGATTCCGACGCGCAAGCTGGCGGTCTTCGTCAACGGGACGCGCCTGCCGCCGCACCCGCCGCCGATCGTCTCCGGCGGCCGCGTCCTCGTCCCGATCGCACCGGTCTTCGCGGCGCTGGCGATCGCGGTCTCGCGCCAAGGGAATTCGGTCGTTGCGAATGCGCCCAGCGCGACCATTCGCATCACGGTCGGCAGCGCGCAAGCAAAGATCAACAATCGCCTGGTAAAGATGGACTCACCCGCGACCGAGCAAGGCGGTTCCACGTACGTCTCGCTCCGCTTCATCGCCGATGCGCTCGGCGCCGTCGCGGCCTACGACAAGCAGAGCGATCGCATCCAGATCGTCTCATCGCTCGTCGGACGAGCCACGGTCATGTCGCAAGCCGGTCCGGCTGGAGAGACGACCGTGACCGGCATCATCTCGGCGCTCGACCAAAATAGTTCGCCGCCGGCGTTGACCGTCGTCCGGGGTGGGAACGCGCGGACGCTCTCCGTCGGTGCGAACACCAAAACGACGATCCAAGACGTGAAGACGCATACGACGGTCGACGGGAGCCTTAGCTCGATCCACGTCGGAGACTCGGTCTCGGTCCGCGTCGCCAAAGACGGCTCGGTGTTGCAGGTCCTCGATCTCTACGCATCGCGAGCGGGGAAAGTGATCGCGGTCTCGGGCAACTCCGTCGTCCTCTCCGACGGATACGTCGTCACGCCCAGCCGCGCGACGACGATCACGCTCAACGGCGACGCGGCGCAGCTCGCCGACTTGGCCAGCGGCGATGCGGCGATCGTCCGCGCGAACCCCGAGACCGGAGAAGCACGCGAGATCATCGCGAGCCGAGCCGCTGTTCCGCCTGCTCCCGACGCTTCAGCGACCCCCGCAAGCGTGACGATCTCGTCGTTCTCGATCGACGCGAGCCGGCCGTTGCGCAGCGGCGAGAGTTTCGACGTTACGCTGGCCGGGACGCCGGGAGGCCGCGCAACTTACGACATCGGTTCGTTTCTGACCGGTTTGCCGATGCGCGAAGAGCAGCCGGGGACATATACCGCGCGGTACGTCGTCGGAGGCTCGATCAACTTCGCTTCGGTCCTCGTCTTCGGGCGCTTGAGCGTCGGTGAACAGAGCGCAGCGAAAGTGGTGGCCCAAACCCTCCTCTCCGTTGCGACCTTGCCGCCGCAGATCAAGGACGTCGCACCGTCCCAAAACCAAAGCGTGAACAATCCCAAGCCGAGCATCTACGCTACGTTCAGCGCTCCATCGGGTGTCGGGATCAATCCGAGCAGCGCATCGATGAACGTCAACGGGCAGGACGTGACCGGTGCGTCGACGCGGACGGGCTCGTTCATCACCTACAGCCCGACCTCGAACGTCAACGACGGCCCGGTCAGCGTGACCGTTCGGGTCGCGGACCTCGCCGGCAACGTCTCGACCCGGTCGTGGTCGTTCATGATTCGTTCACATTGAGGGCGCTTCTCGCAATCTTCCTCGCGAGCGCGCTGCTCGCCGGGTTCCCCCCGAGCACGGACGCGAGCGCTCCGCAGCTGGTCGTCGCGCGCGTGAAAGACGCCATCGGCTTGGATCCCGCGCACGAGACGGACGGCCTTTCGCTCAACGTCACCTCCGAAGTCTTGCAGGGCCTGGTCGCCTTCAAGCCGGGGACCTTCGAGGTGATCCCCGCGCTTGCGACATCGTGGAACTCGAGCGGCGGGACGCGCTGGACGTTCGTTCTGCGCCGCGGTGTACGGTTCTCCGACGGGACGCCCGTCGACGCGGCGGCGGTCAAGTTCAACTTCGACCGCTGGCGTCTCCCGAACGACCCGCATCACGGCACGGGCATCTACCCGTATTATGAGGACGTCTTTGGTGGATTCCCCGGCAAGCTCAAAGACGTTCGCGTCGAGGCGCCCGATCGGGTCACGTTCGTCCTGAGCGCTCCGATGGCGACGTTTTTACGCGTCCTCGCGATGCCGTCGTTCGCCCTTGGTTCGCCCAAGGCGATCGCCGCTGATGCGCGGGCATACGCGCGGCGGCCTGTCGGCAGCGGCCCGTATGCGGTCTCCGAATGGATCAAGGACGATCACATCACGCTGGTTGCCAATCCCGTATTCGCCGGCGCGAAACCCGCGTACGCGACGGTCACCCTGCGTGACATCCCCGATCAAGCGACCAGCGTGCTATCCCTCGAGAAGGGTGAAATCGACGGGCTCACCGATCCGCGCCCGGACGACGCGCGCGCGCTCGCGATGAACCGGACGTTGCACGTCTACCGGCAGCCGAGCAACAACGTCGCCTACTTGGCGCTGAACATCGAGCAAAAACCGTTCGGCGATGCGCTCGTGCGGCGGGCGATCGCTTACGCGCTCGATCTCGATGCGATCGCTCGTGGGCTTTACGGCCCCGACGGCCTCGTCGCAAATACGTTTCTTCCGCCCGGGATGCTGGGCGACGATCCGTCGATACGCGCGTATCCGCGCGACGTCGGGCGGGCCAAGGCGCTCTTGGCACGGGCGGGCTTCCCCAGCGGTTTTGCGACCGCGCTTTTCTACGGAACCGCGCCGCGGCCATATCTGCCGGATCCGCAGCGGGTCGCAGAAGTCATCGCCGGCCAGCTGCGCGACGCCGGGATCGCCGTCACGTTGCAGCCGTTCGAGTGGGGCGTCTATTTAGCGAAGATTCGCAACGGCGAGCACCCGATGTGCCTGATCGGCTGGACCGGCGACAACGGAGATCCGGACAATTTTCTCTACACGCTCCTCGATCGCGATGCAGCGACGAAGGGCTCGGCGCAGAATTACGCCTTTTGGAGGGACCCGCGCTTCCATGCGCTCATGCTCCAAGGTCAGGCGACGCTCGAGCCCGCGGCACGAGCCGCCGTGTACCGCCGCGCTCTGCGCATCGTCCACGAACAAGTCCCCGTTATCCCGCTCGTCCACACCACGGTGCCCTTTGCAATGAAGGCCTCGATCGGCAACGTCATCCCGAGGCCCGACTCTATCCTCAATTACGAATTGATGAGGCCAAGGTCATGAACAATGACTGCGTTTTCTGCAAGATCGCCCGCAAGGAGATCGCCGCGTCGGAGGAATTTCGGGACGAAGACGTGGTCGCGTTCCACGACCTCAATCCGCAGGCGCCGGCTCATCTCTTGGTGATTCCAACCCTCCATGCGAGCCACTTGAGCGATTTCGTCGCCCAAGGCCGCCCGCAGGTCGCGGTCGAGCTCCTCGCGGTTGCTTCCGAATTGGGTGCGCGCTTTGGCGAAGGCAAGGGCTATCGCATCGTGGCGAACGAGGGCGCAAGCGCCGGGCAAACCGTCTTCCACCTCCACTTCCACGTCTTGGCGGGCCGAAGGTTCGCCTGGCCTCCCGGCTAGGCTGCCCGAGGGGAGGCGGACCCGGGCGTAGCAGTAGCGCTCAGGTATGGTTTCAAAATCCGCGCTGAAGGCCATCCCCTTGTTCCGCGACTTCAACGAGGGGCAGATCGATGCCATCCATGAGGTTGTCAGCAACCAGCACGTCGGCCGGCATCAGTTCGTCGTGCGTGAGGGCGATCCGGGCGAGACGTTCTATCTGATCGTCGAGGGATCGGTCGCCGTCTGCCGGATCGCCGCGGATGGCCGCGAGACAATCCTCTCGATCCTCAAGGAAGGCGATTTTTTCGGGGAGATGAGTATCCTGGATTCGTCGCTGCGCTCGGCCTCGATCAAGACGCTCACCGAGGTCGAGCTCGGGATCATCAAACGTGACGACTTCCTCGAGTTGCTCGACAACAATCCGCAGATCGGGCGGCTCCTGGTCATCGAGCTCTCAGAGCGGCTGCGCGCCGCCAATCAGTTGATCGCCGCGACGACGTCGCAGGACATCCGTTCGCGCTTAGCCTCGCTCTTGCTGAATCTGAGCGAGAATTTCGGCGAGCAGACCGACAACGGGATTCGCATCTCGCTCCGGCTGACCAACCAAGAGATGGCGAACATGATCGGGACGACGCGTGAGACCGTGAATCGCACGCTCAACCGGTTTTGGGACGACCGGATGATCGACATGAAAACCTCGCACGTCGTCGTCGTCGACCAGGAGCGGCTCAAGGCGCTAATCCCGTAAGCCAATCTCCCTCACCGCCGGGCACTGACGCGGCGAGAGGGATGGAGTCCTGGATCGATCCGACGGTAGCAGCCGGGGCCGGCATGGTCGCAATTGCAAGCGCCGCGCTGGTATTGCGGGAGCGAGCCTCCGGAATGCGAGCGCGGATCGCGGTGCGGGCTGCGCTTGCAACGCGTGAAGCGCTCTTGGGAGCGGTGCGGGACTTGATCGTCGCGTCGAGGGAATCGTCGGACGCGGTCATCGTCGTCCTCGACGGTGCGATCCGTGCCTGCGTCGCGCACGTCGATACGATCGCAGTGTTCCAGAGGCGCGACGATCACTTGCTTTGCACCTACGCAACCGGCGAACGGCTAGAACACTTCAGAAACCTAGCGGTCGCTCTCGACGGCGAGAGCGTGTGCGCGAAGGCTGCTCAAGCCGGCTTTCGGTGCATCGCGCGTCGGCCTGGAACGGTTCTGCACCCGAGCGATCGCATGTCGCTCGCCGTGCCGTTCATGGGCATGACCTCCGCGTTCGGTGTCCTATCAGCGGGATCGCAAGTCACCCTGCCTGCTCCCGCGATCGAACTCGTTGTCGCGTTGGTCGAGCAGGCGACGCCCGCGTACGTACTCGCGCTCGAACGCGAGGAGGACCGGCGCCGCGCGAGTATCGATGGGTTGACGGGACTCCTCACGCCGCGCGCGTTTCGGAACCTCTTCAAGGAGCGGATCGATCGGGCGTCTCGCGACGCGCGAGCGCGCTTCGCGCTGCTCTTTCTCGACACGGACCACTTTAAAGACTGGAACGATACGTACGGCCATGCTTCGGGTGACCTTGTGTTGCGCCGGTTAGCCGATATGCTGCGTGGGCACGCTCGCGGGATGCACGACCTCGTCGCCCGGAACGGAGGTGACGAGTTCTGCGTCGTCTTCGCAGAGGTCGAAAAGTCCGACGCGATCGAGCGCGCGCGTCTCTTGTGTGCCGCTATCGCGGCTTATCCCTGGGGCGCCGAGCGCCCGGCAGACGCGACACAATCCGTGGCGATTACGGCCAGCATAGGGGTTGCCGCCTTTCCACGCGACGCCCGAACGCCCGATGAGCTGCTGGAGAAGGCGGACGCCGCGATGTATCACAGCAAGCACACCGGACGGAATCGCGTCTCGTATTACCTCGACGGGGTACTCGTTTCGGCAAAGAGCGAGCAGGAGGTAGCCCCATGATCGAGCGCGGGCGTCATGACGCGGAGGGCGGCTTTACGCTTATAGAGCTCATGATCGTTGTCGCGATCATCGCGATTTTGGCCGGCATCCTCATCCCGAACTTCATCAACGCTCGCGCGCAGGCCCAGACCTCCGCGTGCGAATCGAACCTGCGCGCGATCGCGACCGCAGCAGAGTTGTATTATGCCGACCAACAGCAGTACCCCGGAAGCGGGGCCACGATAAACGCGGATTCATCTTCGTTTACCCCAACCGGAGGGTCGACGTATCTCAACAACACGCCGCGAGATCCGGCTGATCCCGGCCACACGGGCTTCTACACGTTCACCGACAAGAGCACGGCCGGGAATCCCGCCTACGTCGTGAGTTGTCCGGGCCAGCACTTGACGCAGACGCTTGCTAAGCTGCAAAACTGGACGTCGGGAGACCTGTACATCAAGTACGATTCTGGGACGGGATTGCTCGCGACCGGTACTAAGAACGACACGGGGCTGTAGGCGGCGATGTTCGATCCGATCGCGCTCGGCGCTCAAGCCGTCGCCGAACGCGCCGTCGCCGCCCCACCGCTGGTTTTGCTTGCCGGGGTCCTCTCGAGTTTTGGGCCATGCGTTGCGCCGCGTTTCATCGCGCTCGCGGCGTGCGTTGCTCAAGCGCCTCGTCCGAAAATCATCCTGGTGACGTTCGTTGCGGGTCTGGTCGCGGCGTACGCATCGTTCGGAATAGCTGCTTCGTTGCTCGGCGCAGCGCGCGTGTTTTCGTCGGTGATCTATGCTGCCGTCGCTGCCGGGTTGCTCGCGGGCGGGTTGACGACGATCGTGCAGGCCGGCCACGAATCGGACGGTGCGCGAAGGGCGCGTGATCGAGCGGAACGCTCGCTCGGCGGAGTTTTCTTGCTTGGAGCATCGTTCGCGTTCGTGACGTCGCCGTGCTGCACGCCCATCGTCGCGATGATCCTTGCGTACACGAGCATGGTCGGGTTCGGTTTCTACGGAGCGGCGTTGTTGGCGATCTTTGCGCTCGGGCATGCCTTACCGCTGATCGCATATGGGACGATGAGCGGACGCGTCGCCGACAGCTTACGACGCTTTGCGCTGCGCCAGGCGGTTTCGGTGACCAGCGGCGCCTTGATGATCGGCTTGGCAGGCTACTATGGGCTGTTGGTCTGAAGGCGCCGCCCGGCGAGCGAACGCCGACATCCCGCTCGGACGGCGCCTGCTCGTGGCCCTCATTGCGATTGCCTGCGCCGGGCTGCTGTTCCGGGGACAGCTAGCAAGCGGCTTGGTTAGCCGGGGCGACGAGTTCTTGCAGTCGGGCGCTTTGCTGCGCGCGCAAGTCTACTACGCGAGGGCTCTACGGTTCGATCGCAATTCGCCGACCGCCGCCGAGCGCTTTGCCTTCGCGGGACTCATGCTCAAGGCGCCTCCCGCTCTGCGCGCGGCCATCGTCGTCGCGTCGGATGCTCTCGTCCGGCAACCCGGAGATCAGGCTTTGCTCAACGATCGCGCACTCTGTCTAGAGGCTCTGGGCGACTACCGTGCGGCCCGCCGTGATTTCGAAGAATTGGCCAAGCGTACGGGCGACGCGCGCTATTATGAATTTGCCGCGCAAGCTGCGCGGCGTTCGGGCGAGATGCCGGCCGCGGCACGTCTCTTCGCGCACGTGATGGCGCTGGACCCGAACTTTGGGGCAGCCCGCCGCGAGCTAGCACGCCTGGAATCGAAGCGATGACGCAAGCATCTGCGGCTATCGTGGCGAGCGTCTACGCGTATGCATTCTGGTTCCTCGCTCGACGCGCCGCAGCGGGCCGGGGCAGAGCGTTGCGCGTTGCCGCGGCGTGGCCCATTGTTCTGGCTGCGAGCGCGAGCCTGGGAGCAGTTGCCTGCGGGACACTGCGCGGTGCGCCGTTCGTCGCCGCCGTCGCGGGCGCATCGGTCTGCGCTGCCACCGATTGGGAAACAGGATGCATTTTCGACGACGTCACCGCCGGGACGTTGCTCGCGACTTTGGCTGCGTCGCTCCTCTCTGGGACGACCGCGGCTGCGGCTGGTGGCGCGCTCGTCGTCGCAGGCTTGCTCGCGGTGCTGCACTTGATCACGCGCGGCGCCGGGCTCGGCCTAGGCGACGTAAAGTTGGGCGCGAGTATCGGCGCGAGCCTAGGCGCGCCGGACGGTATCGTCTCGCTGGGGGTGGCTTTCGTCCTGGGCGGGACCTACGGCGTCGCCTTGCTTGCGAGCCGACGGGCGAGATGCGGGTCGATCGTGCGCTTCGGGCCGTTCTTGACCGCCGGGCTCATCTGCGTTGGGCTCCATCCGTGCTTCCGTTAGGGATCGATATCGGCGCGACGCGCCTGCGCGTCTCGGTCATTTCGTCCCGTCGAGGCACGACGCGAATACATAACGTCGTCGTTCGCGACCTGCCTTCCGGCGCGAGCAGTTCCGGGACGATCGCCTCGCCCGAGATCGTCGCCGACATTTTGAGCGATGCCGTCGCGGAAGCGCGCGTTCGGGAACGCCACTGCATTGCCGCGATCTCGAACGACGCGGCTACGATCAAGAGCGTGACGTTCCCGCGCATGTCGCATTTCGAGCGCAACAAGGCCGCGAAGTTCGAGGCGGCGCGCTTCATCCGCTATCCGCTAGAAGAGTGCACGGTTCGTCTGGTCCCCGGCCAGCGAAAAACCGACTACTTCTTGGGTATTGCCCGGACCGATGCGCTTCGAAGCCGGATGAAAGTCTTGCGAGGGGCCGGGCTGCGGCCCGTCGCTATCGACCATGAGTCGTGCGCGTGGCGCCGCGCCGTCGGCGATGTCGATTGCTTGGTCGACATCGGTTTTTCTCGCAGCACGGTGATCGGCTTTGCCGATCCGCTGGCTGACGTCCGCACCTTTTCCACCGGAGGAGAGACGATCACAGAAAACATCGCGCGGACGCTGGGCGTCGATAAGATGACGGCCGAGCAGCGCAAACGGACCATCGCCCAAGGTGCGCTGGTTCAGCCCGAGAGCGCGGGGATTGTCACCGAGGTCGCCGATACGATCCTCGAGATGCGAAGCGCCGGCCACAGCATTCGGCGCATTGCCCTGGGCGGCAACGGGGCGCGCGTCGACGGACTGCCCGCGGCGCTCGAGCGCGCGACGGGGGTCGCGACCGTGATGGTCGAGTTTCCCGCTTCCGTCATGTCCGACTATCCGCCCGACGTCATGCGGGCCGGGGCTCCGGATTGGCTCTTTTCCTACGGAATCGCGCTTTGGAGTCTCGCGTGATCCGTTTTAATTATCTCGCGCCGGACCACACGGCGCGGATCGCGCGGTACCTCGGCAGTTTGCGCGAGGCGCGGCTGCGAAGGCCGATCGCCGCCGTCGCATTCGCTTTCGTGCTCCTCGGTACGGCTCGTGGCGTCGAAGATTGGCGTCTGCACGCAGCCGATGTTCGGGTTGAGACGATTCGAGGCCGCGAAGCCGCGATTGCGACGGCGCGCAGGAGCGTGCAGGCGCTCTCAACCGATATCGCTCGGCTGGAGAGGATTGACGAGTATGTCCGCGCGGTTCGTCGATCGGGCGCCGAGCGGGCGGAAGAGCTCGCATCGATCGGGAACTCGTTGCCGCTGCACGTTTGGCTGACCGCGATTCGCGATACCGAGGGCGGCTGGGCGATTACCGGCGGAGCCCGCAACGTCTCGGACGTCGGTAGCGCGATGCTCGCGCTCGAACGCGTCCCGCGCATTGCCTCAACCACGCTCGTATCGGCACAAGGAAGCGAACGCGAAAGGCTGATCTTGTACGAGCTGCGCTTGGGCCGGCGATGAATTCGGTCGCCGAGGTCAGTGCCAAAGTCTGCTGGTTGGGAACGTTCGCGATTGCCGGCATGGGCTATTTCGCGGTCGTCGGGCCGAGCGAAGCGCGTCTTACCGAGCTCGATGCGCAATCGGATGCGCTGCTGGCTCGCGTCCTGGCCGACGAGCAAACCGTCAAAGACGTGGATCGGCTCAATCGGATTCAGCGTGAAATCAGCGGCGAGCTTGACGGTGTGAATCTCGGAACCGATCGGGCCGGCGTCATCGCGGAGTTCTTGCGCGACGTGGAATCTCTCGCCGCATCGCGCCGCGTCCGTCTGCTCTCCGTGCAGAATCAGCTCGCCGCCGGCGGCGCCGGAGCGCGGCCGGCGAGTTCAGTCTCGGCCCCGTCCGATCCATTTGAATCCACGTCGGTCGACGTCGTTCTGCAAGGTCGCTATGGCGACGTCTTGCAGACAATCGCCGACCTGTCGCATTCCCGGGTGCTGATGAAAATCCAGCAGAGCTCAATCGACCGGGCAAAGGGTCAGCAAGATGAACGTTCTCCGGTCCTGTCGGTCCAGCTGAAGCTTACCGTGTTTTATTTGCGGGTTACATTATCCGAGGGCCATGCAGCTGCGGCGACGTGAACGCGCGCTGATCGTTGCGACCGGGTGCGTGCTCTGCGTCTTTGGCGGCACCGTCGCTCCGCGCAATGCGGCCGCGGTCGCGTTCACGGGGCATCTCGAAAGCACGCTGCGCTCCGCACGGAGTCCCGTCCCCGTCCGTCCCGCCGCAGTTGCGATCATCCGCAACCCGTTTGTCGCCGATACCGGCGCGGAGCGCACGATCGCGCAACCCCGCGCCGGCGGCGGGCCGTTCGCCCCGATATCGGGGGTCCCGGTCTTGCCTCCAAATCGCGCAGCCGATGTCGCGCCGTCGAGGAGAGATGCGCCGCAAATCGTGGTGCGCGCCGTCGTCGTCGGGAACCGCCCTTTCGCGATCGTCGACTTGGGAGGGCAAAGCGTCCTTGTGAGGCCGGGTGACGAGCTCGACGGGAAGCGCGTCGAGGCGATCGATATGGCAGGCATTCTTTTGGCCGGGAACATCCGGCTTGCGCTCGGGCAATAGGCGCCTCCGCGTGATCAAAAGAGCTGTCGTCGTGGCCACTCTCCTCGTGCTGACCTTCGCGCGGCCCGGCCTCAGCCAGGGAAAGATGTTCTCGATCGACGTCCACGACACGGATATCTACGACGTCATCCGGTTGCTGGGAGCAAGCGGGGAAGTGAATCTCGTCCCTGACATCTCGATCAAACACGATCACGTCACGTTCCGCTTGCGTGACGTGTCGTTCGATGAAGCGTTGCGGACACTCGCGCAAGCGTTCGATCTACAGATCCATCGCGAGGGCAGCATCGTGTTGATCGGTTCGTCTGCCGCGATGAATCGCCGATTCGGTGTCGACGCGGGTTCGACGTCGATCGTGGTTCTGCCGCTGCACCGCGCCAAGGCGGACGACGTCGGGAAACAACTCATCGACGCGTTGCCGGCCGGGACCGTCGTCGTCCCGGACAAGCGGACGGCGACGATCGTCGTGACCGCAGGTGCCGCGACGATCGCGCGGGCGCGGAGCCTGGTGAGCGCGCTGGATGCGCCGGGGTACGGTGCCGAGTCGTCCGGCTTGGTGAAAAGCGTCGCCCTGCCCCTGCACTACCTCAAGCCGTCGGACGCCATCAAGACGATCAAGGCGAGCTTTCCAGACGCAAATCTCGTCGCCGACGACCGCCAAAACGCCGTCATCATCACCGGCAACGAAGAGATCGAATCGGCGGTCTCTGCGCTGGTTGCGGCAATCGACGTTCCGGGACAGCAAGTCATGTTCGAAGTTCGAGTCGCGGACGTGACGCCGACGGACGATACGAGCGATGTCGGACTTATCTTCGGTGGAGTCGATTTCAAGGGCGGCACTACGGTCGGTTCGACGGTCCTTACATTCGTCAGCCGCACGATCACGGTGAACGCGACCCTCAACCTCTTGGTCCAGAAGGGCTCGGCCTCGATCCTTGCGACGCCGCGGCTCGTGACGATCAACAACCACGAAGCGTCCCTGCTGGTCGGTGAGACTTTTCCGATCGTCTATTTTGATGCGCGCACAGGGACGCAACAAGTGCAGTTTACGGACATCGGGGTTAAACTCAAGTTGACGCCGACGATCGGAGCGGGAGGATCGATTACGGCGGAGCTTCATCCCGAGTACTCGCAGATCGTCTCGTTCTCGAACGGCTTCCCCGTCATCGGTAACCGAAAGGTCGATGCAACGCTGCGGGTCGACGACGGCGAGACGATCGTCTTAGCCGGACTGCTCAGCGATATCAGGAATCAAACGATCACGAAGATACCGTGGTTAGGCGATATCCCGATCATCGGCGGCGTCTTTCGAAACCGGCAAGCGAGCCGTACGAGAGACGAGATCGTCTTTCTGATCACGCCGCACATCGTGAAGTCCGCAGCGGACGCGGCCCTCCCGTGAAGGCAAAGCGCCCGAGCGAGTGAAACGAGCGGGGATGGCCGCTGTTGATGTCCCTTCGGATACCATTGCGCGCACGGTCGCCGTGCGTCGCCAGATCCACCGTTTCCCCGAAGCGGGTTTCGAAGAAGAGAAAACGGCGGCGTTGGTCGAGCGTGAGCTCGACGAGATGGGGATCCCGCATCGGCGCGTCGCCAAGACGGGCGTCATCGGCGTCATCGAGGGGAAGAAGCCGGGTAAAGTTGCGGCGCTGCGGGCGGACATGGATGCGCTCCCGATCACGGAGCAGTCGGGCGAGCCGTTCAGCTCGGAAATCCCCGGGATGATGCACGCTTGCGGTCACGATGCGCACACGGCGATGCTGCTCGGTGCGGCGCGCGAATTGACCGCGACACGCAATACGCTTGCGGGGAAAGTCGTCTTGCTCTTTCAGCCGGCGGAAGAAGGCCCCGGCGGCGCGCTGCCGATGATCGAAGAGGGCGCGCTCGACGATCCGCGCGTCGATGCGGTCGCGATGCTGCACGTCGATCAGCGTTACGAGACGGGGACGCTTGGGATCGCGCCCGGTCCGGTCAACGCGGCCGCCGACGAGCTTTACATCACGATTGTGGGGGTCAGCGGACACGGCGCGGCGCCGCATCGCGCAGTTGATGCGATCCCTTGCGCGGGCGCCGTGATTTTGGCGCTGCAGAATATCGCGTCGCGCGAGATCGATCCGCTCGGGAGCATCGTCGTGACGGTCGGGACGATCGAAGGCGGCTATCGCAACAACGTGATTGCCGACAAGGTCGCGATGAGCGGTACGATCCGCACGTTCGATCCCGAGGTGCGCAAAGGTGTCGAGGCGCGCGTCCGCCGCATCGTGGGCGGCGTCGCTGCCGCCTACAACTGCAAGGCCGAGATCATGGTCGTCTACAGCTATCCGGCCGTCGTGAACGACGCACAGCTTGCGACGGAGTTCAGTGCCTACATGATGGAACACACGGAGATTCCGATCGTGCGGCCCGCGCCGACGATGGGGGCCGAAGACTTCGCCTACTTTGCCGAACGCGTCCCGGGTCTGCTGATCCGCCTCGGCGTGCACAACGAGGCGATCGGAGCGGTCCACTACGTGCACAGCCCGCAGTTCAAGCTCGACGAGGCGGCGTTTCCGACCGGGATCACGGCGCTGGTCGAATTCGCCCGGACGATCACCTCCGGCCAGATCTCGGTCGCACGCCCAGAGCACAATCGCTTGTAGATATCCACAGTCTGCACCACTACCGGTTGTGTCCTTGTGGAGGACATCGAGGTGGGAGGACGAAGCATTCTCGTCCATGGCCCTCCCTGTGGGGCGGCCGGCTGCAAGCGGGCTCTACAGTGCCCAAGATCTCGCGGCCGTACCGTCCGCGGCGTTCCAACTGATCTGCGAAGTCGAGAAATGGCCCGTTTGGCTGTCGTTTCTGCGCAGCGCCCGCCGCATCGACCCGCGCCTTTCGCTCGGGCTCGGGAGCGAAGTCGCGATTCGTTCGGCGATCCCCGGTGAGGAAGAGGAACTCTTCGAAGTCGATCAGTTCATCGATGGGCACATCGTTTCGCTTGTCGGTTGGTACTCGGTCCGCCGCCGGATCGACATGCGAGTCGAGCGCAAGAGCGATCGCTCGAAAGTGGTCGTCCGGATCGATTACCCGACCTATGGAGGCGTCGTCGGCGCGATCGTCGACCGCTTGACGGTGCGGCGCAGGCTCGAGACGGCGCTTGACGACTCGCTGATCCACTTCAAGGGCCTCGTCGAATACGACAAGGGCCCGGAAGCGGTTCTCGAGGACTTTTAGCTCCGTTAGCAGTCGTTGACGTCAAGTGCTAAAATCGGGTATACTGACCCCGGTCTAGCAACCAGGAGTAAGAGAGACTTGCCGCTTTACGAGTACCAGTGCGCCGGCTGCGGTCAGGCGGTCGACAAGCGCCACGGCTTCGACGAGTCGATGACGGACAAGTGCGAGCATTGCGGGGGCGAGCTCAAGCGGAGGTTCAGCGCCACCGGCATCGTCTTCAAAGGCTCGGGATTTTACGTGAACGATTCACGTAAGTCGAGCGCCTCATCCGGTGCGAGCGCAGAGAAGAAGGCCGAGTCGGCCTCGTCGGAGAGCAAGACCGAATCGTCGACGTCCGAAACGAAATCGGAAACAAAATCCGAAACGAAATCCGAAACAAAATCCGAATCGAAGTCTGAAACAAAATCCGAATCGAAGCCTGAAACGAAGAAGGGCGAAGCCGCGGCCTAACATGGCTCTGCAGGCGGCCCTCGACTGGCTGCTGATCGGCGTTTGCGTCCTCACGTATGGCCTCCTCATCGGGGAGGCCGTCGGCCTGGTGCGGCGAGCGCTAGCGCTGAAAAGCCGCGTCGAAAAGATCGCCGACTTGCCGATGTTCACGGCAATCCCCAAAGCCGAGGCCGACCTCGATCGATTGAGCAACGCGCTGTTGGAACTGCAGGCGCTCGCGTTGCGCGCTATGTGGGCGATCGCGCGGATTCGGGCGACCCTCCTCGCGATCACCGGCTTCGTTCACACGCTGCGCGGGCGCTAGCTACTTACCGTCCCAAATCAGGTCGGTCGGGCTGACCGCAGCTATGAACCTGTACTTGGCGGCAGTCGTCATCAAGGCGGTCATCGCGCCGAAATCGCGTTTGGTCGCGAAGGGCTGAATCGAGCGCGGCTCTTTGAAGCTCAGATACTTCGCCAGGACCGTCGCGGCTTTCTCGGGGTTGGCCATCGCCCACGTTCCGGCGGCGAAAATCGCGTCGGAGAAGCGGCGGGCGGTGTCCTTGTTTTTCGCAAGCCAGTCGTTGGTCGTGAACCAGGCCGTGGTGACGAAAACCTTTGCGATCGCATCGAGGCCGTCGCCGACACGGCGCACGCGATTCCCGGCCGCCGAAAGCTCGGGCTCTTCCAGGCTCGCCGCGACGACGCGCCCCTGCGCGAGCGCTTCGACCATCGCGCTCGGCGGAATTTCGACGAACTTCGTCGTCGATGAGTCGCCGCCGCTCTGATCGATCAGGGCCGACGTCGAAAGCTGATCGAGGCCGTTGAGCGTGCTGGCCGCGACGATCTTCCCGCTGAGTTCCTTGGCGCTTGCGATCGACGAGTCGGCTGCGACGACGATGCTCGCAGTGTGGACGAACCGTCCGTCGTGGACCCCTCCGGGGACGATGATGACGTAAGGAATGCCGCGCGCGTGCGCTTGGGCCAGCTGCAACACGGTCGAACAACCGATCTGAAGATCGCCGCCCGTGACAGCGGCGGCGATCGCGGCACCATTGCGTAACGTGTGCAGTTGGACGTTCAAGCCTCGCTGTTTGAAGAAGCCCATCTCGGAGGCGTAATAGCCCTCGGCGTGCGACTCGATCAGGCCGGCGCCGACGTTGATGGGCGGGCCAAACTGCGCGCTCGCAACGCCGCGCACGGCGAGGACGCCGAGCGACGCCGCGCTCGAAGCCAGCCAAGCCGCGCGGTTGCATCGATGCATACGTGCAAGGCGCTTCGTTTGACTGCGCGGAAGCCCTTTCTATGCCGAAAATCGTCGATATGCACACTCATTGCATTCCGCCGGAGCTCATTGCAAAGGCGAAGTGGTGGCCCAAGGGCGATAGTCCGATGCGCATCGACCGTCTGCTCGAGATTCACGAAGAGAACGGGATCGATTTTTGCGTCGTCACCAACACGCATCACTACATCAAGGGGATGAGCGACGCCGAGGCGCTCGACATGATCAAGCGCTGGCACGAGTACGCAGCGGAAATCCAGCGGACGCATTCCGATCGCATCGTCGCTTTCGGCTTCTCGTTCCCCGGCGGCGGGGATCCGTTCAACGCTGAGTTCGAACGAGCGATCAAGGACTACGGGTTGCGGGGCTGCTTCATCAACTCCAGCCACAACGGTCATTACCCCGACGAAGACGCGGGGCGCGAATTCTTTCAACTGGCCGTCCACCTCGACGTCCCGGTGATGATCCACGCTCCCCACTCGAGTTTCGGCGAAGAGTGCATGAACATGTATCGTCTGATCTCGAGCGTCGGCCGGCCTATGGACGAGAGCCTCGCGATCGCGAGGATGATCGTGCGCGGCGTCTTCGAGGAACTGCCCGAACTCAAGTTGATCTGCGCGCACGTCGGCGGCGGGATCTGCGAGATCTTGCCCCGGATGGACGTCGCCTACGAGCTAGGGGATGAGGGAAACTTCCTGGGGCCGT